>NZ_JAKGBU010000099.1 GCF_021555155.1 Rhizobium alarense | reverse complement strand
CGTCGGTCCGCTGCCGCTGGTCAATGCGATCAACAAGCTGCAATCGCAGATTTCCTCCTGCCCCTCCTCCATCAGCCAGGCCGCGGCCGCGGCCGCCCTCGATGGCGACCAGAGTTTCGTTGCCGAGAGTTGCGCCGCCTACAGGAAGCGCCGGGACATCGCCGTCGAACTGCTGAATGCGGTCCCCGGCCTGTCGTGTCTCACGCCCGACGGCGCCTTCTACATCTTCGTCAACTGCGCCGGCGCGATCGGCAAGGAAACGGCAGACGGCAAATACAAGATCAAGAACGATCTCGATTTCGTCCTCTATCTGCTCGACAGCGGCGTCGCCGCGATCCACGGCGCGGCCTATGGCCTCTCGCCCTATTTCCGCCTGTCGATCGCCACCTCGGAATGCCTGATCCGCGAGACATGCAAGCGCATTTCAGTTGCCTGCGCAGCTCTGCAATAGACAAGACGTTTCAAAGACATAACGTTCATAGTGAGGAAAACATCCATGGTACATGTCAAGACGAAGATCGAACGGGCGAATCCCGCCGATGTCGAAGCTCTGTCGAAATATTCGGTCGCAACCATCCATGAAGCGCAGGGCCGTCTCGGTGCCGTCAGTCCGAAAATCAAACCGATCGACCGCCACATGTCGTTCTGCGGTTCGGCCTTCACCGTCCGCTGCGCGCCGCGCGACAACATCATGCTGCAGGTGGCCATTTCCTACGCCAGGGCAGGCGATGTCATTGTGGTCGCGGCCGGCGAATATGAAGATGCCGGCTCGTTCGGCGACGTCCTTGCCAACGCTTGCAAGGCCAAAGGTATCACGGCTCTCGTCACCGATACCGGCGTGCGTGACACGAAGGAAATCATCGAGCTCGGCTTTCCGGTCTTCTGCCGCAGCGTCTGCGTCATCGGAACGGTGAAAGAGACGCTCGGCCAGGTCAACGATCCGATCGTTTTCGGCGGCCAGGTGGTGCGGCCGGGCGATATCGTCCGCGGCGACGCGGACGGTGTCGTCATCATCCGCCGCGAAGAGGCTGCCAATATCGCCAGGCGCGCACAGGCGCGCGAAGAGGCCGAGGCCGGCTACATCGCCGCCTACAAGGCCGGCAAGAGCGTCATCGAGGTGAGCAACCTCGCCGGCGTCCTTGCTGCGAAGGGACTGACAACCGACGAATAACGTCCGGCCTGACCGCTCCTCCCGATCAGCACAGGTCGCGACTGAAAGCCCCCGGCTGCAAACCGGGGGCTTTCGTTTGACTGCATTCAGATCGAATTTCGCTCCAAGGCGAAAGGCCGACAGCGGCGAAAGGCCCGAAGATCACGTTAATCTCCGGGCCTTTCGTCATTGTCAGTTGTTGGGTCCGGCACCCTGCCCCAAGCTTACTTCAGAAGCAAATTGGGAAGGAAGGACACAATCCCCGGGAAAACGGCGAGCAGGATCACGAAAGCGATCATGATGACGAGATACGGCATCGTTACCTTGGCGATATATCCCGTATCCCGGCCGCTGATGTTCTGGATCACCACGAAGTTGAAGGCGACCGGCGGCGTGATCTGGGCCATTTCGACCACAAGCACGATGAAGATGCCGAACCAGACCTTGTCGAAGCCCGCCTGCTGCACTAGCGGCAGCACCACCGACAGGGTCGTCACGATCATCGAGAAGCCTTCGAGGAACATGCCGAGGATCAGATAGAGCGCCATCAGCGCGACGATCAAAGTGATCGGCGACAAATGCCAGCCGGCGACCACTGCGGCGACCGCATCGGGGATACCGAGCATGGCACTCAGATTGCCCAGAACCGTTGCGCCGAGAATAACCATGCCCATGACCGAGGACGTCTGTACCGCACCGAGTACGATGTCGCGCAGGATGCGCGTGGACAGCATTCCCTGGATCCCGCAGAGGAAGAAGGAGCCCGCAACGCCTATCGCGGCCGCTTCCGTCGGTGTAGCCAGACCGCCATACATGGATCCGAGGACACAGAAGATCAGGAACATGGTCGGCCACAGTTCCCTGAGAGCCGCGAACCGCTGGCGAAGGGAGAGATCCTTCAACGCGCGTTCGCTTTCCGGAACGAAATCCTTGCGGATTGTCGTATGGATCATGATCCAGCCGCTGAAAACGCTGGCGAGCAACAGGCCAGGCAGCAGGCCCGCGGTGAACAGGCGGAGGATCGATTCCTGGGCAAGCACGCCGTAAATGATCATCACGGTGGATGGCGGGATCAGGAAGCCAAGCGTTCCGGCGCCTGCTAGGCTGCCGATCGCGACGTCGGAGGAATAGCCCCGCGCCAGAAGTTCCTTCAGGGTCATGCGTCCGATGACTTGGGTTGTCGCGGCCGACGATCCCGAGATCGCCGCGAAGATGGAGCAACCTATGACGTTGACATGCAGCAGACGCCCCGGCAGCAATCCGGCCCACGGCGCCAGACCGGCGAAGATCGCCTGCGACAGCCTTGTGCGGAACAGGAATTCTCCCATCAGCACGAAAAGCGGCAGCGCCACCAGTTCGGACGATGTGAGAACGTTGAATGCGTATTGCGGGATCAGGCGGTCAAGCGGCACCTGGAGAAACAAATAGCCCAGCGAAATCCCGGTTGCGAGCAGGGCAATGCCAATCCACGTCCCCACGCCGAGAAGAAGGAACAAAAGCCCGAACAGACTTCCCATAATTGCCGTCATCGACAAATCTCCAGATAGTGTCTCCGTCGCACGGAGAATGCCTAGTCGGCCAAATTATTCGACCGCGGTAATCGCACCGAGATCGGGCCGCTCCAACGGGCGTCCTGACAGGCTGGCGATCAGCCGCACAACCATCTGGAGGGCCATGATGATGGCGCCGAGTGCCAGAACGGCCTGCGGTATCCACAGCGGCGTCAGACTGTCCTGCGAGACCTCGGCGAACCCCCAGGTGCGAACTGTGAAGTTCACGAGCGCGAAGGCAAGAAAGATCGAGACCGCGGCACCGACGAAGGCTGATGCGGTTTCGAATAAGCGTGCAAACCGTCCGTTGCCGGCGCGAAGCAAAGCCTCAACGCGGATTTGCAGGCCGGCCCTGAATGTCATGCCGGTACCGAGCAGAAAACAGGCGCCCATCAGGTAGCCGCTGTATTCCCAGCCGATATGCGTGCTCGAGGGCACCCAGGGGATCACCTTTGAAAGCGATGCAAGAACGATCTCGGCGAGCACGAGCAGGGTCATGGCTATCATGCAGAGTACAGCAAGGAACGCCGCCGCGAGCGAAAGGCCGTCGGCGACGGCCTGAACGGCCGCCACCAAACCTTTGTTGCCCGCATCTTCAATGTTTGAAGATGTCATGATGTCCATCTCAGTTCATCGAAGCCTTGAATTGCTCGACGAGCGGCTTTGCATCCGGTACGCGCTCCAGGAAGGCTTCCTGCAGAGCGGCAGCTCGCTCTTTCATCTCGGCGCGCAGTTCGGGGGAAATCTCGACCAGTTCCATGCCGTTGTCCGTCATGGTTTTGATGCTGTCAACATCGCCCTGACGCGATACGTCCCAGAACTTGGGCTCCAGATCGGCGGCAACCGTCTCGATTGCAGCCTGCTGATCGGCAGGAATGGCGTTCCAGGTGTCGAGATTGACAGTCACCATGTTGGAACCCCAGGTGTGGTTGGTCGGGTAGATATACTTCAGGAACTCCCAGAACTTGCCGTCGACGCCGGAAGTGGCCGAGGTGGCGACGCCGTCGACGCGGCCGGAAGCAAGCGCGGGGATCAGTTCGCCCCAGGGCATGGCGACACCGGCCATGCCGAGCGCGCTGACGATGTCGACCGTGTTCTTGTCAGCGCCGCGAACCGGAATTCCCTTGAAGTCGTCGATATTCTTCGCCAGAATTTTCAGATAAACGTACTGCGCTGGCGACGGCACCATGTAGAGGATCTTCTGGTTGTTCTTGGCTGCAAGATCATCGAATACCGGGCGAATGATGCCATGGTACTTTTTCAGCTCATCCATGGACGAGACGAGGAACGGGATGCCCTCGACGCCGAAAAGCGGATTGACCCCGACTTGCTGGCTGATGTTGATGTCGGCCATTTGCACCAGTCCGTCGCGGACAGCCGTCAGCTGGTCAGGCCCCTTGAAGCCGAGCGAACCGCCGGCCTTGACCGAAATCACGACATTGCCGTTCGTGGCCGCTTTCACGGCATCGGCGAATTCCATGGCATTCTTCACCATGAAGTTCGAATCCGGCAGAACGTCGGCCATGTTCAACTGCGTTTCCGCGTAAGACGGAAGAGCTGAGGCGGTCAACATGAGGCCGGCGAAAGCCGCACCGAGAACATTACGTCGATTGATTTGCATTGAATTCCCCTTTTCTTCTATCGCGGAACGATCACGACATTCTCTGGAACATGGCGTCCGAATGTCCGGAACCCTCTTGATCGCGGTGCTGTCTGCTGCATATGCAGCTTCAGCCAGCGATCGGCCATGTCGTAGACGTTAATGTGCGTATGAAGACTTTGTAAAAGATCAGTCGCATATGGGGCGATTGCAAATTGTTATGCCGTACCATTGGTCTGTTGAATTTCCATAGGGTTCAACGTTAGGAAGTGCCTGGATTCGGTGCCGCCCGATGCGCAGTGCTACATTTCGTCGGCAACACTGAGAATCTATCAACCGCTGAGGATGGAGGCGGATGTGAAGGTCTTGAAGGGATACGAACCGCCGGCGCTGCGGCCGATTTATCTAAGCCTCTGATAAGGCTGGAACTATTAATCGTAGAGAGTTTTATGGCTCTCACGGGTGTCCTTGAGCTCTTTTCGAGGTGGCTGTGTTTCGGCGTGGAATATTGACCCCTCTGACGGGGTGACCGGCGTCCAATTTTGACCCCCCACCTGTTTCGTCTGACCATCCGTCTTTGGCTGGCGGATGGAGGGGGAGTTGAAGCGAGTGGATACGATTGCGCGTGTTCGCCGGGCCTTCCATGTGCAGGGCTGGTCAGTGAAGAAGATCGTCCGGGAGCTGCATGTGTCCCGCAACACGGTGTGCAAGATACTGCGATCCGATGAGACTGACTTTTCTTACGAGCGAGAACGGCAGCCACTGCCGAAGACCGGGGCTTGGAAGGCCGAGATCGAGCGCTTTCTGGCCGCGAACGAAGGCAAGCCCTCTCGTGAACGGCTGACGCTGATCCGGATTTACGAAGAGCTTCGAGCGCTGGGTTACGACGGCAGCTACGATGCGATCCGGCGCTATGCGAAGGGATGGTCGAAGGATCGAGGGGCCGTGACAGCCGAAGCCTACGTGCCGCTTTACTACGCGCCCAGCGAGGCCTACCAGTTCGACTGGAGCCACGAGATCGTCCTGATCCAGGGGGTAACGACGACGGTGAAGGTCGCCCATGTCCGGCTCTGCCACAGCCGGATGATGTTCGCGCGGGCCTATATGCGCGAGAGCCAGGAGATGGTGTTCGACGCGCATGACAAGGCCTTCGACTTCTTCCGTGGCACCTGCACGCGCGGTATCTACGACAACATGAAGACGGCGGTGGAGGCCGTCTTCATCGGCAAGGAACGGCTCTACAATCGTCGCTTCCTGCAGATGTGCAGCCATTATCTCGTCCATCCCGTAGCTTGCACGCCTGCATCCGGCTGGGAGAAAGGACAGGTCGAGAACCAGGTCGGCCTCGTGCGGGAACGCTTCTTCACACCACGCCTCAGGGTCAAAAGCCTGGAGGAACTGAATGTCTGGCTGCTCGACAAGTGCATTGCCTATGCCAAGGCTCATAGCCATCCCGAACAGACGGGACAGACGATCTGGCAGATGTTCGAAGCCGAGCGCGGGTGCCTTGTACATTACGTTGGCCCGTTCGACGGCTTCCACTGCGTTCCGGCCTCGGTCTCGAAGACCTGCACCGTCCGCTTCGACAACAACAAATACTCGGTTCTATCGACGGCCGTTGGCCGCCCTGTCGAGGTTCATGCCTATGCGGATCGGATCGTCATCAAGCAAGATGGGGTGACGGTCGCCGAACATCGGCGCAGCTTTGGCCGTGGCGAGACCGTCTACGATCCCTGGCACTATGTGCCTGTCCTCGCTCGCAAACCCGGTGCCTTGCGCAACGGCGCTCCCTTCCGCGAATGGGTTTTGCCAGCCGCGATGGAGAAGGTCCGCAAGCGATTGAAGAGCGTCGATGACGGTGATCGACAGATGGTCACCATACTCGGATGTGTGCCCGCCGATGGCCTTGCCGCGGTTGAGGCTGCTTGTCAGGAAGCGCTCGATCACGGCGTTTGCTCGGCCTCGGTGATCATCAACATTCTGGCTCGAAGCCGTGATCCGGCTCCCGCCGCAACCCTGCAAATTCCGGATGCGCTTCGACTGACCCATGAGCCGGTCGCCGACTGCGCCCGCTATGACAGGCTCAGGAGGGCAAGTTGATGGAACGCACTCAGGTTCTCGAACTGATGAGCACGCTGAAGCTCTACGGAATGCGCAGCGCTTATGACGAGGTCATGGGCAACGGCATCAAACGGCAGCACGAACCGCTACGCATTGTCGGTGACCTCCTGCAGTCGGAGATCGCCGAGAAGCAGGCACGCTCGATCCGCTACCAGCTCAGCATCGCCAAGCTGCCACTCGCCAAGGATATCGACGACTTCGATTTTACCGACACGCCCGTCAATGAATCCCTGGTGCGGGAACTCGCTACGGGCACCTTCGTCGCCGATCAGCGTAACGTCGTTCTCGTCGGCGGCACGGGAACAGGCAAGAGCCACCTGGCTATCGCGATTGCCCGCGCACTCATACGCAACAGCACACGCGGCCGCTTCTTCAACGTCGTCGATCTGGTCAATCGGTTGGAAACGGAAACGCGCAACGGCAAGCAGGGCCGGACGGCGGATTACCTTACACGCCTCGACTTCATCATCCTCGATGAACTCGGCTATCTACCGTTCGCACAGGCCGGTGGTCAGCTCCTGTTCCACCTGATCAGCAGGCTCTACGAGCGTACTTCGATCATCGTCACCACAAACCTCGCCTTCGGCGAATGGCCGTCGGTGTTCGGTGATGCGAAGATGACGACGGCACTCCTCGACCGTTTGACCCACCACTGCGAGATCGTGGAAACCGGCAACGAGTCCTGGCGCTTCAAAAACCGCTCTCAAAGCTAAAGCCGAAGATACCCATCACCCGCACTTGGCCTACCCTCTGCAACCCCGGCCAGCGCCGGGCAGGCCAAGCGCTGATCGTCTACAGGGGGTGAAGATTGGACGCCGATAAGGGGTCAACATTCCGCGCCGATTGACACCCTGCCGGAAAAACACTGATAGCCACCTAATCTTCAGGACCTACACCACCTAACGGGACACGATCACGACCGCACCTGCAGCCGGCTGCTCGCCGGTTCTCGCCCCACCAATGCCGCATATTCCGAGATCGGATATGGGCGACCGACCAGATAGCCCTGAACCTGATCGCACATTTCTTGCGCGAGAAACGCGAGTTGATCCTTCGATTCGACACCCTCTGCGATGACCGGAAGATCAAGGCCGCGCCCCAGACCGATCACCGCCCGGATTATGGCGGCGGACTGAGACTGGCTGATGTTGCGAACAAAGGACTGGTCGATCTTGATCTTGTCGAAGGGGAAGGCCTGTAGATAGGACAGCGATGAATAGCCTGTTCCGAAATCATCCATCGCGATGTGCACCCCGAGCGCCTTGAGGCGTCGCAGGATCGAAAGAGCCCGGTGGAAATCATCGATCAGGACACCTTCGGTGATTTCAAGTTCCAATCGATCCGGCGACAATCCGGTGTCAAGGAGCACCGAATGGACAAGGCCGGGCAGGTCTCCGTGCTTGAACTGAACCGGAGAAAGATTGATGGCGACCTTCAGGGGCCGGGGCCACGATGCTGCTTCCCGGCAGGCTTCGCGGAGCACCCATTCCCCGATTTCGATCATCAGGCTGCCCTCTTCCGCAATTGGAATGAAGACGGACGGGGAAACGCTGCCGCGGGTCGGATGTTGCCACCGTAGCAATGCTTCAAAGCCGACCACTTCGCCAGCCGTTGCGGCTTGCGGCTGGTAGAACACGGCCAGTTGCTGTTGCGCGATCGCAACATGCAGGTCGCGCTGCAGTGCCCGTTTTTCCCGCAGCCGCTGATCCATCTCGGGTTCGAAGAACCGGGCTGTGCCACGTCCGTCAGCCTTCGCACGGTAAAGGGCCGCATCCGCATTCCCCATCAGCTTGACATCCGTGTCTCCGTCCGTTGGAAACATCGCCACACCGATGCTGGTACCTACCCGCATGCGATTGCCGTCAATCTCCATGTCCTCGTTGAAAACGCCAACAATGTGGTCGGCGAGTTCGGCTGCGGAATGTGCATCGCCCTCCATCAATAGCATGAACTCGTCGCCGCCAAGACGTGCAACGAATGCGCCATCGGCGACGTTCTGAAGACGATCCGCGACGGCACGCAGAAGGACGTCTCCAAGATGGTGCCCGAACACGTCGTTGATTTCCTTGAACCGGTCGAGGTCGAGACACAGCACGGCAAATTCGGAGCCTTGAGCCCCATGCACCACAAGGAGGGAATGAAGCTGCTCCTTGAGGGCCGCGCGGTTGGGAAGATCGGTCAACGGATCATGCAACGCCAGATGTGCTATCTGCCGTTCTGCGTCTCGATGCTCCGTCACGTCTTCGTGGGTGGAAACCCAGCCTCCGTCAGGCGTACGCTCGTGATGGATGCGGATAACCTTGCCGGATTTGAGCTCGACGGACCAGTTTTGTGGCGATGTGCTGGAATTGACCGCATCGCACCAGGCCAGATATTCGTCATGCGCGACCGCAGGACATGCCCCGACCGCATACCGCAAGTCAGTGATTTCGCTCAGGGTCATTGCGGGCCGGATCGCCTCCGGCGCGAGGCCATACACTTCCGCGTAACGGCGGTTGGACAATATCAGCCGCTGTTGCGCGTCGAAGAAACAGACGCCCTGTCCAATGTTTTCCAGCGTCGTTGCAAACTGCATGTTTCGAAGGTCGAGCTGCTTTTGCAAGGCGCGAAGCGCGAATTGCGTTCTCACACGTGTCAGGAGTTCCTCCGCCGCGACTGGCTTGACGATGCAATCCACCGCGCCGGCCGCAAACGCCTTGACGCGACTGAGGGCATCGGGGGAAACGATGTGGACCGCCGGGATATTGACGAGCTTGTCGTACACATCTGTTTCACCATTGAATTCGTCGGAGATTGTCGAATCGAGGAGCACGAGATCTATCTTCAAGCGCGACACATGGCTCATCTGTGCCGGCCGGCTCGAGAGCCGGATACAGGAATAGCCAGCCGCCTCGAGGTCTTTCACCCAGGGCAACGTTTTGGAAAGGTCCCCTTCGGCGATGATGATCAGAATGCTTGGTGAAACTGCAATGCCGGTAGTGTCCATCGTTGCGTGTCTCCTTACGACCGCCCGCCCCCGCGAATGCCGGAAGAACTGATGAAGGAATACTTCAAATATTCTTACACAATCTAAACTTGCGCACTCAAATCGGTTCGATCAGCTACTTGCTTAATGTATAGTGCATCCGAAAACGACAATCTGAATGGGTTCCAGCTCAACTTCCCTTCGAATGTTGAGAAGAGCGCCTTGGTTGTGAACCATTTGAAAATACTCACATGCTATAGCGTCTCCATCGACCAATGGTAGAAACCGGTGGTGACACGGGTCACCTGCCCCAGATTGTTTTGGCGCAGCACTCACAGATCAGCCGACCCAAAGGGCATTTGCATGGCAGCAGGCATCTGGGGACAATTCGCAGGCAACTTGGCCTTAGTCGTCCTCGTCATCGCCATGTGGGCACACGTCTCGATCTGGTACAAACGTTTCATCGGCGGCTCCGAAAAGCTTCTGTTCGGGGCCATCGCGGGATGCACCTCCGTCGGCGCCATGTTGCTTGCGGTTCAGTTCCATCCGGGAATCTATCTGGATCTTCGCTTTGCGCCACTTGCTCTGGCGGCTGTGCCCACATGGCGATGACGAGAACGACGCAAGCCATACTGCCTGCGAATTGTCCCCAGATGCCTGCTGCCATGCAAATGCCCTTTGGGTCGGCTGATCTGTGAGTGCTGAAACGCTCTCCAGCAAGCAGGGTATTCTACCTGCGAAAAACTAACGAGGCCCCAATTTTTCAACCACGACGTTTATGCGCTCTTGCGCATGCCTGTTTTCCTCGTTCCCAGGTCTCAAAGAACTCTAGCCCCCGCATTCGGTGTATTGGCACAAGAATTGCTTAATTTTGGAGCAGGCATGATCTGAGGTACGTCCTTCATGCCGCCATGTTAAATATTCAAATAAACTGTGTCCCTTTATAATGCCCCAAAATGCTTCCATCGATTTTGCCCCTCGTTTTGAAGGCTCAAATTTTGAGCAGATGGTCGAAATCTTTGCAGGACGTTTTGGACCGTTCGATGCATCCCCAATCGGCCGGGTGCGAGACTTTCCCTGGAAGGCTGACGTCTCGCTGGGTGGCAGCCTGACACTGGTCACCGGACAATATTTCTCAGGATGGGGTGTGAAAGCAGTACCGGAAACATCCGAGTGGCTGTCGATAATCCTGCCCCGCGCCGGCGCTCTCGATGTAACGCTCGGTCAAACTATCATCGAGGGACTGCCGGGGCAGCTTCTGCTGGTGAACAACCATGAGGCGGAGTACTTCCTTGTCAGGGGCGAACCGCATTTGTCGGACGTGCTGCGACTGGACTGGACGGCTGTGACCCAGGCTTTCGCAGCAACGCTCGACACACCACAGTTCGGAGCATTGGCACTGTCCCCGATCGTCGATCTGTCCACTCCAGCAGGCCAGATGATCGGCAATCTGGTTCGCACGATCATTGACGGCCTGCGCAACGACGGACCGCTGCTACATTCTCCAATCGCCATGTCGCATCTTACGCAAGCGCTTGCCGATCTGATCATACGCTCGGTTCCGCACCGCTTCTCACATCTTCTGAACGGGCGCGTCAGAATGATTGCACCATGGCATGTCCACCGCGCAATCGAGTTCATGCGCGCAAATGTCGATCAACCGATTACAATGCCAATGGTCGCCGCGGCAGCCGGTGTTTCACTCCGAGCCCTCCAGTCTGGCTTTATGGCCTTCAAGGAAACGACGCCATCGGCGTATTTGCGAACGATCCGCCTCCAAGCTGTTCGAAAGAATCTCCTGGACCCGGCTAACCGGCAGACCTTGCGTGAGATTTGCCTGAAATGGGGTTTCTTCCACTTCGGGCGATTTTCCGCCCTCTACAAGACCAGCTACGGCGAGTATCCGTCGGAGACAATGAAGCGAACCGCTTCCACCTGAAGTGGCGTTTGATTTTGGTGCGACGGTATCCGATTTTCGCACCAGCAGTCCGCTTCGCGCACAAAAAACTTTGCTCATCAAAGAGATGGTGGACTAGTTCGAGCGAGAACTGGGATTCGTTAACCATGCGGCAGGCAACTAAATCAACAGGCGCGTTTTGCTCGAGATACCCGCAAAAGCAGCACCTTGCCAATAAGGCGCGCCGTCGGCTCGGTCTATGGCCGAATTATCCGCCGCTCGAATGACTCGAACGGTCATCTTTCATAACGCGCAGAACAGGAGGCATGACGACCTTCTGCAGCGACCCAGAGGATCGTTTAATGCCTCCCAGCACCTTCTCTCGCATCAGCACCAAACTCGCGCTCATATCAGGCATCGGTATTGCCGTAATGATCGCTATTGCCATTGCCGGCTGGTTCATCGAGCAGGAGCTCGACAAGGATATCGCGCAAGGACGCATCCAGACGGAAATCTCCCGCAATCTGGTCGATGCCAAAGCGTCCGTCCGGGGACTACAGATCAGTACCCGTGACATGCGCCTTGCCGAAACAACGGACGACATAGCCAGCGCGAGGACCTATCTGGAGCAGCGCCATGCGTCCGTAAACAAGTACCTGGGCGAGGCCCTGGCTCAACTGACCATCCCGGTCAATCGAGAAAGAGTGCAGACGATCGACGGTCTGACAGACACCTATTTCGCCAACGCAGAAGATCTGGCGAAGACAATTGAAGCAAAACTGGGCGCAATGGAGGCTTCCCCCGACCTTGACGCCAAGGAAGACGAGATTCGCACGGCGCTGAATACGACCGCGGACCAAATGACGAGAATGCTCGACGAAGGAATCGACGTCGCCAAGACCCTTGCCGCGGAGGCGGTCGAGGAGCGTCGGGAAACGCAGCAGTTTGCCAGCATCGTCAACAACGGCATGTCCGTCGTCATGGTCCTCATCCTTATTGGGTCCGCCGTGTTCGGTACGCGATCGATCGCGCGGCCGATCGGCAGGCTGACGGCGAACATGAGTGTTCTCGCAGACGGCAATCTGGATGCTGGCGTGCCCTTCACCGAGCGCAGCGATGAAATCGGCGAAATGGCCCGAGCCGTCGAGGTGTTCAAGCAGAACGGGATCAAGGTGCGCGAGCTGAATGCACAGGAAGCCGCACTTCAGGAGAAGAGTGCCGACCTGCAATCGAACATCGGCCAGGTGGTCTCTGCGGCGGTTGCCGGCAACTTCAGCCAGCGTATCACCAAGGACTACGACAACGCTGACCTCAACCGCTTCGCCGCCCAGGTGAATGAACTGGTGTCGTCGGTTGAAAAGGGTGTTGCCGAAACCCGCCGGGTGATCTCTGCTCTAGCCGAAGGCGATCTCACCGAAAACATGCGCGGCGAGTTCCAGGGCGCTTTCGGAGAACTCCAGTCCAACGTCAACCAGACGATGACGAACCTGCGCTCCGTGCTCGGCGAGGTGCGCGCAGCGATCGACACGATCAACGGCGGCGCCGGCGAGATGCGCATGGCCTCGGGGGACCTTTCCAAGCGTACCGAGCAGCAGGCCGCCTCGCTCGAGGAAACGTCTTCGGCGCTGGAAGAGATCACGGTTGCGGTGAAGAGTTCGACCGAGCGGGCAACAGAGGCCAGCCACATGGTCGATGAGGCACGCCGGAGCACGGAGCAGTCGAGCGCAGTCGTGCGCGATGCGGTGACGGCGATGGGTAAAATCGAGCAGGCCTCCGGCGAGATCGGCCAGATCATCAATGTCATCGACGAGATCGCCTTCCAGACCAACCTGCTGGCGCTCAATGCCGGGGTCGAGGCGGCGCGTGCCGGGGACGCCGGCAAGGGCTTTGCCGTCGTTGCCCAGGAGGTACGCGAGCTGGCCCAGCGCTCGGCGAACGCTGCCAAGGATATCAAGGCGCTGATCAACCGCTCGGGTGAAGAAGTGAATTCCGGTGTCAGACTCGTGACGGCAACCGGCGAGGCGCTCTCGCAGATCCAGGGTCATGTCGTCAAAATCAACGAGCACGTGCATTCCATCGCAACCGCCGCCAAGGAACAGTCGACCGGTCTGTCGGAGGTCAACACTGCCGTCAACCAGATGGACCAGATGACGCAGCAAAACGCGGCGATGGTGGAGGAGTCGACGGCGTCAACCAATCGGCTCGCGGACGAAGCGGCCAACCTCGCCCGGCTGATCGCTCGCTTCAGGCTTGACGGCTCCGCTTCCGCACCCCGCGCCGCCAGCACCGAGACGAGGCCGGTTGCCTCGCCAGCTCGTGCCCTAGGTACCAAGCTTGCAAAATCCTTCGGTGGCGGGAACGCGGCGACGGCAGTTGCAGAGCATTGGGAGGAGTTTTGATGAGTGAACGGGGTGCGACTCAACTGCATGGCACGACGCTGGAGATCATTGCCTTCCATCTCGGCGCCCAACAATTCTGCATCAAGACCACCTCGATCCGGGAAATCCGGGGATGCGCAGCGGCAACGCCGCTGCCCCATGCACCACCGGATGTCATCGGTGTCATGAACCTGCGTGGATCGGTCATTCCGATCATCGATCTGGCGGCGAGGCTCGGGGTTCGCAGCACCGTCGATACAAGTCGTGCGGCGATCGTCGTCGCCGAAGTAGGGCGCAGCGTCGTCGGCCTCGTTGTCGATCAGGTCTCCGACATCCTCTCTATCCACGGTGACCAAATCCAACCGGTGCCCGACCTTGGTATTGCTTTCAATCCCAGTTTCTCACACGGCATCATCCCGCTGGAGCGCGGCATGGTCTGCTTCCTGGACCTCGATCATATGTTCGCAAACCTCGATGAAACCGCGAAGGTAGCTTAACCGTCAATGATCAATGGCACGAGCGGTTTTCTGATGGAATCCGTTCTCATCGCGCACAATCAAGAGAGAATGCCATGCTGTCCCATCTTCGACCTGATAACCAGAACCACCCGCAGGGTATCGACAGAAGCGACGGGGCGGACCACCAGACGCTAACATTGCTCCAGCAGGAACGCGACAAAGCGCTCAAGATTACGAACTATCTGGAAGCGCTTCACGCGAAACTCCTAGCCGAAATCAAGGGCGGCACGGTTCTTGTCCAGATCATCGACAAAACGTCGAGAGAAGCTGTATGAAGTCGTCGCCCCCCTCGCTCAAGGCGTCGCCTCGTGCTGGGCGCACCGGTGACCCGTCGATGGTCGGCGAGATTGCGGATGACGTCGCTACCTACCTGGGCCTAGGTCATAGCGACGATGCCGTGGCGCTGCTTTCGGCGTTGCGGCATTCCATTCACGAGAAGGTTCCTTCCAGCGTAAAGCTGGGTATCTCCTCCAATCCCGCCGCCGATGTCGTGCTGGAATTCGATCTGTCGCCGCAGCATGATCACGGCAAGGTTCGGCGCGATAGGGAAACTTTCTTTGAAGCACTGCTCGAGACACTTCCCCTTCCGGTCTTCTACAAGAATCGGCAGGGGCACCACATGGGCTGCAACCGGGCATTCGAGGATTTCTTCGGCGATAAGCGGGAAAATATTATCGGGAAGAGCATTTTTGATCTTGTTCCCACTCATGTCGCGAATTTGCACGCAGCGAAAGATGAGCTTCTCTTCGAAGAAGGTGGCACCCAGCAATACGAAACCAAAGTATTCGTCCCGAATGGCGGACAATACGACGCCGTGTTCAACAAGGCCGTTTTTGTGGACGATCAAGGTGAAGCGGCCGGTATCGTCTGTGCCATGTTGGATATCACCGAGCGCAAGCAGACGGAGCAGAACCTCAAGGAAGCGCTGGAATTCGCGGAGGGCATGATCGCAGCCATTCCCGATATTCTGTTCGAAGTGGATGCGGACGGCAGATACCTCCAGGTCTGGACGAAGAGCCCGGAGCTCCTGGCCCAACAAAGGGGGGCCTTGCTCGGCAGGACGATTGGGGAAGTATTGCCGCCGGACCAGGTCGATATTGCGATGGAGGCCATTCGCGAGGCGGATGAAGGCGGAACCTCCTATGGAAGCTGTCTGCGCATCACGCTGCCGAGCGGAGAGACGCGCTGGTTCGAGCATTCTGTGGCGAAAAGGCCCTCCACCGACCTCACCGCGAGCACCTTCCTCGTACTGTCGCGCGACGTTACCGAGCGCAAGCAAGCGGAAGAGGCCGTCGACGCGGTGCGCAGCCAGCTTCACGGCGTGCTCCAGACCATTCCAGACATCGTGTGGCTGAAGAGCGTCGAAGGACCGTATCTATTGTGCAACCATGCATTCGAGCGACTGACGGGCTACGCAGAAGCCGACGTTGTCGGCAAGACGGACTACGATCTCTTCGACGTCGAAAGGGCGCAATATTTCTGCGATCTTGATAGAGCAACCGTGGCTGCCGGCCGCGTCATCGTTGAGGAGGAATGGGCCGCGCACAAGGATAGCGGGGAGCGGATCCGCCTCGAGACAAGAAAGGTTCCGGTGTTCGGTCCCGACGGGATCGCGACGGCGATCCTCGGCGTCGCGCGGGACATCACGGAGCTGAACGCGTCGCGCCAGAAGATCCACCAGATGGCGTTCTACGATCCGCTCACCGCCTTGCCGAATCGAGCGCTTTTCAACGACCGCCTCCGGCAGATGATCGCCGACGCCGCCTCGAATGACCTGCAGGGGGCTGTGATGTTGATCGATATCGACGATTTCAAGAGGGTCAACGACACGATGGGGCATCCCGTCGGCGACGAGTTGCTCTGCCAGGCCGCGGAACGGCTGAAGGCGAGCGTGCGCGATCGCGACACCGTGGCCCGCCTCGGCGGCGACGAATTCGCGATCCTGCTGCCGGAAATTCGACAGGAAGAAGATGTCAGCCGGATTGCCGGCAGGATGCTGGAAAACTTCAACGAGCGATTCCTGCTCGACGGCAAGGAGGTCTTCGCCTCCTGCAGCATCGGCATCGCGTTCTGTCCGGACGACAGCTCAGACGCCGACGACCTGGTAAGATACGCCGATTCCGCCATGTACTTGGCGAAGCGCTCGGGGCGGAACAACTTCCGCTTCTATTCCAGGGATCTGACAGCCAGCGCCGAGGAACGGCTCATGCTCGAATCGGAACTGCGGCGCGCAATCGAGCGCGGCGAACTGGAGTTGCACTACCAGCCCAAGGTGCTTCTGCAAAACGGCACCATGTTCGGCTCGGAGGCATTGCTCAGATGGCGCCATCCGAAGAGGGGGATGATCCCGCCGGACCAGTTCATCCGAATAGCCGAAGAGACGGAGTTGATCACCGATTTGGGGCGCTGGGTGCTGCGCGAGGCCTGCGGCACCGCCGCCGAGCTGAACGCTGACGACCTGCCGTTGCACAAGGTGGCGATCAATCTCTCCGCCAGGGAGTTCCAGTCCCAGGACCTGCCAAAGGCGGTCGCAGCCTGTCTGGAAAACACCGGCTGTCGTGCGGAGTGGATCGAAATCGAAATCACCGAAAGCCTGTTGCTCGACGAAAAAGACAGGGCTCTGGGGACGCTGCGTGAATTGCGGGCGATGGGTATTTCAATTGCTATCGACGATTTCGGCACAGGCTATTCGGCGCTTAACTATCTGGCGCGCTTCCCCATTGACACGCTTAAGATCGACCGCTCGTTCATCAACGGCGCCGACAAGCGCAGTTCCGAACTGGTAAAGGCGATCTTGTCGATCGCCCGCTGCCTCGGGCAGAGCGTCGTGGCGGAAGGTGTCGAAACGGTCGAGCAGGCCGCGTTCCTGGCGGCGAACGGCTGCGAGGCAGCGCAGGGCTTCCTCTACAGCAAACCCAAGCCAAAGAGCGAAATCATGAAGCTGCTGCGGCCCTCCGGCGACATCGGCCAGGCGTCGTGAACGACGGTCTCGGGGCGCCGTGAACATTTCTGCGATAATATACTCGCTAAGGGTCTTGTTTGGGAAAGCGCGTTTCGCGGTCAGATCATGCCGATGGTTTTCATCGAGTGTCCGGAGTTCTCTTTTCTCCAGGATCCGAAATTCAACATCGCTTTTTTCAGGCTCTTGCTCCCCCTGGAATTTTCGTTGGGGTTATGAGACCTGTGCGCGGGAGGCATTTTGCGTTGATTTTATGTGATCTTTTCGACTTCGGGTAAAGGGCGCGGAGATATCAGCGCCGACAATGTCGGCTGTGTCTTCTGACGCTCTCGTGTGAGGGTCAGTGGTGTTTTGCCGCTATCCAGCTGTAGCGATGACCTTCAAACTGCGTTTCATATTGTAGGCGATGGCGGTGACGCGAATTTGAACGCCGGCTCGGCCGCTCCACACGCGACGTCCTGAACCTGGTGCACGAGCTTGACGAAAAAGGAGCCTCGCTGCGCGTCCTCGAGCCGGAGGTGACGACCGCTGGAAGCATGGGCCGAATGGTGATCACCATTCTTGGCATGGTCGCCGACATGGAACTGAAATTCATCAAGGATCGCCAGAGCGCCGGCATCCAGGCCGCCAAAGCCGAAGGCGTTTACAAAGGTCGCGCCAAAAACGTCGATGACGATGAAATCCGGCGCCGTGTCGCCACGGGCGCCAGCAAGGCCAGCGTTGCCCGCGATCTGAAGATCTTCAGAATGACCGTTTATCGGGCGCTTGAAACCTTTGATGAGCAGTCAGGCTGAACCGCGCCGGGTTTGCCGGAGACCGTTTGGTTTAAGTTATGCGGCCATGGCTGGTACGTCCAGCATGGCGTAG
>NZ_JAKGBU010000098.1 GCF_021555155.1 Rhizobium alarense | reverse complement strand
CGTGTCATTGCCCGCCTGCCCCCTTAGCCTGTCGTCCCCGCTTCCGCCATTCAGGACGTCATCCCCATCGCCGCCCGTGAGCGTGTCGTTGCCCGCCTCGCCAAAAAGGCGATCGGTGCCGGTGCCGCCGACAAGGAGGTCAGCGCCGTCGCCGCCGGACAATGTATCCTCGCCGGCACCGCCATCCAGCCTGTCGTCGCCCGTACCGCCCGACACCAGATCATTGTCGTCACCGCCCGAGAGCGTGTCGTTGCCTGCCTCGCCGACGAGGCGATCGGCGCCGATGGCGCCGCTGAGGACGTCATCGCCGTCGCCGCCGGACAGTGCATCCTGGCCTGCGCCGCCATCCAGCCTGTCATTACCCGTACCGCCCGACAGCAGATCGTTGTCGTCGCCGCCCGAGAGCGCGTCGTTGCCTGCCTCGCCGAAGAGACGATCGATCCCGGTGCCGCCGGCGAGAAGGTCGCCGCCGTCACCGCCGGACAACGTATCCTGACCTGCGCCGCCATCCAGCCTGTCGTCGCCGGCTCCGCCGGTCAGCCGGTCGTTGTCGTCCTCGCCCCGGAGCACGTCGTTGCCGGCCCCTCCATCGAGGGTGTCGTTGCCGGTGCCGCCGGCCAGACCGTCATCGCCGTCATTGCCGAAAAGACCGTCGCTGCCGGCCTCGCCGCTGAGCTGGTCGTTTCCTGCACCACCGGCCAGGACGTCGTTGTCGTTGCCGCCCGAAATTCGATCGGCACCTCCGGCGCCATTGATCGTGTCGTTGCCGTCCAGTCCCCTGAGCGCATTGGCCGATTCATTGCCGTTGATAACGTTGGCGAGAGCATTGCCCGTGCCGGTCGAAGCCGCGTCGCCGATGAGGTCAAGGTCCTCGATGTTTGCACCAAGCGCATAGCTGACGGAACTCTTCAAAAGGTCCCGGCCGCCGCCGGCAAGCTCCACAGGCAGGATACCGGACGAACCGACGATATACGTGTCGTCGCCGTCGCCGCCATAGACCTTGCCGGACAGGGTGCCACCGTTTGTGTCGAACGTATCGTTGCCGTTCTTCAGCAGGATGTCTCCGGTGATCTTGCCCCGGTTCACGATCTTCTCGTTGCCGGCAGAGCCGTCGAACGCAAGGTCGGTGCCCGAAATCGTGGCGCCGTTATAGAGCTTGAAGCGCTCTCCCGACGCGAGATTGGTCCGCACGGCAATCGCGCCGGAAATGGTGCCGGCGAAACTCTCGATTTCCGCCCCCCTGCCGTTGACCAGCAACGCGATTTCATCGGCATGGATGCTGCCGTCGTTCTTGAGATAGGCCTTTTTCTTGTCGAAACGGACCGCGTAGACGCCTGCGTCGATCGCCCCAGCATTGACCACCTTGCTGAAGGCACCGGACATCCATATGGCCGTCAACTCGGATGTAATTTTTCCGGTCGCGCTTGTGGTTATCTTGGTATCGGCCGCTCTCAACAGGAATGCGTAGTGGTCGCCCTGGCTTTCGACCGTTCCCCGAACCTGGAACAGATTCCCCTGATAAGCCGATGGCCCGAAGAAGGCATCATCATCCGAAACACTTACTGTCACTCCATTCAGAACACGGTAAGTATCGCCATCAGCGATTGTATTCGTACCGATGGTTGAATTTGATGAAAAAGTGTAGGTTGTCATCGGCCCCCTCCATTTTCTGGCTGATCGGCATTCTAGATGACTTTAACAAAACATACACAATTGCTTTATTAGAAATATAAATAATAATCACAATGATTTCAGGCGGATCGAAAAGGCCGCCAGATCTATTGCTCGCGCAGAAGCAAAGATGCAGCCACCGTCATCCCTTCGGCCAACGCGCATTCCATCGCCCCGGTGTGTCTGCATGCGCGGCGGCAAGCCCGCCGATCAGCCTGCCGTTCGCTATCGCCGCCACTTCCGCGTCAGGCCCCAGCTTTTCGCGATCTCGATCGTCGAGGAAAAGCCGGCCTCCAGCATGAAGGGCTCGGCCGAGGCGGCATAGCCGCCGCCCTCGCCTTCGAGGACCGGCGTGCCGTGGCCGAGGCCGTCGATCTCGTTATAGACGATGAGGGGCCTTCCCTCGCCGTCCGGCCAGATGCGGATGCGCCGGTCCTTCATCCGTTTTTCGACGAAGGCGTCGGCGGGCAGCCGGTAGACATCGCGCCACTGCTCGACGATCGCCGCGGCGTTGGAGAGCGCGACGGTGGCGTCGGCCGTGCCGTGCCAGACGGAGATCTGCGGCCGGCGGCGGATGCGCGGCGAGACCTTGCGCACCAGGCTGCCCCACTCCCGCGCAGTCCGCTCGGGCGCCGAGGCCATCGCCTCGAAGGCGCGGTTGGCGTCGCGCGCGGCACCGAAGGGCAGGCCGGCGATGACGGCGCCGCCGGCGAAGAGCTCCGGATAGTTGGCGAGCATCGCCGCCGTCATCGCCCCGCCGGCCGAAAGTCCGGTGACGAAGAGGCGCGCCGGATCGCTCGACGCGCGAAGGACGGCGCTGTCGACCATCTGCCGGATCGACATCAGCTCGCCGCGGTCGCGCGTCACTTCGCTCGGGCGGTACCAGGTGAAACAGAGCCGCTGGTTGTTCGCCTCCCGCTGCTGCGCATAGACGACGGAAAAGCCGCGCTCCTCGGCAAGCGACGCCCAGCCGGCGGCCCGGTCGTAGCTCTGGGCACTCTGCCGGCAACCGTGCAGCACCAGCACCAGCGGCCGCCCTGCCGGCAGGCCTTCCGGCACGTGTTCGAACATCAGCAGCCCGCCGGGGTTCGACCCGAATTCCTCGACCCCGGCCAGTTCGGGCGTGCGGACGGACCGGCGGCGGACGGGAGGCGCCTTGATCTCGGGCGCGCGGGCGAAGGGCCAGAACAGCTCGCCCAGCCGTTCCTGGCTCGGCAACAGCCGTTCCGCCGATCGCTTGAAGCGGTCTCGCATGCTGGGTCTCCTTGTCGGGGAATTGTTCATGGCAGGCGCAGATGGCCATCGCCCGGGCGCAAGTTCAAGTCGAAGGGTCCCGGGCGCCGGAATCTACACGTCATTGTGAAGCGTCTCATTCTGTCGCGACATGAAGGCATTCGCAAATAGCCAAAGTGTGGCGGCCGGCATTTGGTTCCCGCCCTTTCGGCAAGGACGAAGCTGATGTAGCACTTCTGCAACGACAGGCTCGCGACAGACGCCGGCGATAGGTCAAGGGCAGCACGCGCCGCGGCGGCGTTTCGGTCAGGAGGGAGGATCGTCATGGAAAGCTTTGTGAGGCCCTCCACCGATGCCGGCGGCCCCGGGCCGGGCGCGGCCGCTTCGCCCGACCGGGCCTTCCAGGTCGATTTCCGGGAGGTGACGCTCGCCGGCAGCGTCTATTTCATCCCCGCCTATGCGATGCGCCGGCCGGCCTGCCAGATGTTCCTGAACGGCAAGGTCTACGAACCCCTCACCCATCTGCTGGTCGCCGAGATCCTGAAGCACCACCCCGGCGACATGGTCCATGCAGGCACCTTCTTCGGCGACATGCTGCCCGCCTTCTCGGCCGCCTGCCCGGGCACGGTCTATGCCTTCGAGCCGGTGCTGGAAAACTACGTGCTCGCCAAACTCTGCGTCGAGCGCAACGGCCTCGGCAACGTGCTTCTCTGGAACGCCGGCCTCGGCGATCGCCTGTCCGTCGCCCGGATCGAGACGGCGACCCCGAGCGGCGCGCACCATGGCGGCGGTTCCCATATCGCGGAGGCGGCATCGGCCGCGCAGTCCGGCCAGACGACGTCGGTCGTGCCGATCGACATGCTCGGCCTCGACGAGGTCGCGCTGATCCAGCTCGATGTCGAGGGCTTCGAGCTGAACGCACTCAGGGGCGCCGGGGCGACGATCGCGCGCTGCCGCCCGATCGTGCTTGCCGAAGACAATGCAAAGAGCTGCGCACCGCTTCTCCAGGCGGCGGGCTATGCCTTCGCCGGGCGCATTCCGGGCCTGGACGCCTGGGCGCCGGCGGACAAGGTGGACGCGCTCGCCGCATCGGTGCGCGCGCTGACCGAAGCCAGGCCGCAGGGACGCTGAACGGACGGACCGCGCAAGACGACGGAACTCGAGGAAGGACCATACGCATGACCGACCATCATCCCGCCACGCCCGAGCAGGCCCGCGCCAGGATGGCGCCTTTCGACTGGGCCGATCCGTTCCTTCTCGAGGACCAGCTCTCGGACGAGGAGCGCATGATCCGCGACACGGCCAGCGCCTATTGCCAGGACAGGCTCGCCGCGCGCGTCACCGAAGCCAACCGCCACGAGATCTTCCACCGGGAGATCATGACGGAGATGGGCGACCTCGGCCTGCTCGGCCCGACCATTCCGGAAGAGTACGGCGGCGTCGGCGCCAACTACGTCTCCTACGGCCTCGTCGCCCGCGAGGTGGAGCGTGTCGATTCGGGCTATCGCTCGGCCATGTCGGTGCAGTCCTCGCTCGTCATGCATCCGATCTTCGCCTACGGCACGGAGGAGAGCCGCAAGAAATACCTGCCGAAGCTCGCGTCCGGCGAATGGGTCGGCTGCTTCGGCCTCACCGAACCCGACCACGGCTCCGACCCGTCCTCGATGATCACCCGCGCCAGGAAGGTCGACGGCGGCTATCTCGTGTCGGGCGCCAAGAACTGGATCACCAATTCGCCGATCGCCGACGTCGCGGTCGTCTGGGCGAAGTCGGACGCCCATGACAACAAGATCAAGGGCTTCGTGCTCGAACGCGGCATGAAGGGCTTCGAGACGCCGAAGATCGAGGGCAAGTTTTCGCTGCGCGCCTCGGTCACCGGCATGATTATGATGCAGGACGTCTTCGTGCCGGACGAGAACCTGCTGCCCGAGGTTTCCGGCCTGGCCGGGCCGTTCGGCTGCCTCAACCGTGCGCGCTACGGCATCGCCTGGGGTGCGATGGGCGCTGCCGAATTCTGCTGGCACGCGGCCCGGCAGTACACGCTCGACCGCAAGCAGTTCGGCAGGCCGCTTGCCGCCAACCAGCTCATCCAGAAGAAGCTCGCCGACATGGAGACCGAGATTTCGCTCGGGCTTCAGGGGGCGCTGCGCCTCGGCCGCCTGCTCGACGAGCACCGGGCGCCGGCCGAACTCATCTCGCTGATGAAGCGCAACAACTGCGGCAAGGCGCTCGACATCGCGCGCGTTTCCCGCGACATGCACGGCGGCAACGGCGTTTCGGACGAATACGGCGTCATCCGCCACGTCATGAACCTCGAGGCGGTCAACACCTATGAGGGCACGCACGACATCCACGCGCTGATCCTCGGCCGCGCGCAGACCGGCCTCCAGGCGTTTCAATAGGCAACGGGCTGAATTCGTGGGCACTTTCCGGCCGTTCGTTCAAAAGCGAACGGCCGCGTTCATTCTTTGTCCATCCCGTTTCGATACAGTGAAGCCGGAGCAACAGAGCGGAGGGCGAGATGCCCCTCGAACACGTTCACGATCGATTGAGGCTGCAGCATCCCAAGCGCAGCTTCGTGCAGTACCGCATCGACCGGCCAGGCCACATCGTCCCCGTCGGCCATCATCTCACGTCGTCGCGGCAATATACCTGCCTGGTACGCAGCATCTCCTGCGCCGGCGCGGTTCTCAGCATCAACAAGCACCTGGAACTGCCTGAAAACTTCTATCTCGGCCTGCTCGGCACCGACGATGAGATCGGCTGCACGGAGTTCAAACGCGACGGCGACGAGCTCATCGTACACTTCAACATGTTCCTCGACGCGGATTTCCTGCGCGACGTCATCGCGCGCCAGCCGGCCTGACACCCTCCTCATCCAGCGGCAACCGGGCCGCGGAAGCCCCCCGTGCGACGGGGGTTCCGCGCATCGGGCGGCCGCAGTCCGTCGTCCCGTCGCGGGGCCGGCCCGCCGTGCCACGGCGCAATCCCCTTCGTTAAAGCTTTAGTCATTTGTTTTAACGAAAGAAAACAAAAGCCTGCAACACTCCGCCCCACATCTGTCCTGACATGATGTCGCCAAGGGAGAGAGCGGGATGCTGGACGACAAAGATCCGAATGCCGGTGCCGGGCTCTACGAGCGGCGCTGGGAACGTTACAAGCTCAACCGGCAGGGCATGCTGCTCACGGTCAACCTCGATCTCGCCGTGCCGAAAACGCGGCCGTGTCGCCTGACCGAGATTTCGCTGGGCAACGCCACCTTCACCGTCAACACGGCGATCGGCCTGCCGAGCCACTATTATCTCTCGGTCGTCGGCATCGCGGCGCGCATCGGCTGTGCGGAAATCTATCGCAACAACGAATTCATCAGCGTCCAGTTCATCAAGGAGATCGATCAGGAACTCCTGCATTCGATCGTGCGCAGCGACTACTTCACCGGCGGCGTCGCCAACCGCAAGAAGGAGACGCGGCCCTATATGGTGGGCGTGGAGAAAACCGCCATCGGCTCGGCGCTCGCGTAAACGGCGGCGCCTGCGGCACATTGCAGGCTCCCGGCGGCTGCTCATAGCGGTTTGAATCTGCTCGGTAATTTTATTCGGCAGCCGGTTCCGGTTTCATCCGATTTACAGTAGGGTTCCTGCCCGATCCGGCATCGCCGCCACGGCGCGCCGGTTCGCATCATCATCGTCGCAGGATCCCGCATGTCCGCCTTCTCCCGCTTCACGCCGCTTGCAAACTCCCTTCCGGCCACCGTGCCGTTCGTCGGCCCGGAGGCGATCGAGCGGCAGCGCGGCCTCCCCGTCGCCGCCCGCATCGGCGCCAACGAGAGCGGCTTCGGCCCCTCGCCGGCCGTGCTGGACGCAATTCGCAACGAGGCGGCGACAACCTGGATGTACAACGATCCGGAAAACCATGCGCTGAAGGAGGCGCTCGCCATCCATCACGGCGTGTCGCGCGACAATATCGCGGTCGGCGGCGGCATCGACGGGCTGCTCGGCGAGATCGTCCGGCTGATCGTCGAGCCGGGCACGCCGGTCGTCACCTCGCTCGGCGGCTACCCGACGTTCAACTATCACGTCAACGGTTTCGGCGGGCGGCTCGTCACCGTGCCCTATGCGGACGACCGGGAAAACCTCGACGGGCTGCTCGAAGCGGCCCGGCGCACGGACGCGCCGCTCGTCTATTTCGCCAATCCGGACAATCCGATGGGAAGCTGGTGGGATGCGGCGAGCGTCGTCGCCTTCGCCCGCGCCCTGCCGGAAACGAGCCTGCTCATCCTCGACGAGGCCTATTGCGAGACCGGGCCGGCCGGCACCACGCCGGCGATCGACGCGCTGATCGGCCAGCCGAACGTGCTGCGCATGCGCACCTTCTCGAAGGCCTACGGCCTTGCCGGCGCGCGCATCGGCTATGCGATCGGCACGATCGGCAACGCGCTCGCCTTCGACAAGATCCGCAATCATTTCGGCATGGCGCGGCTGTCGACCGTCGCCGCCCTCGCGGCGCTCGCCGACCAGGCCTATCTCGCCGCGGTGATCGGCCGGATCGCCGCCGCCCGCGACCGGCTCGCGGCGACGGCGCGCGAGAACGGCCTCGTCCCGCTTCCCTCCGCCACAAACTTCGTCGCGATGGATTGCGGCCGCGACGGCGCGCATGCCCGCGCCGTCGTCGACGGCCTCATGCAGCACGGCGTGTTCATCCGCATGCCCGGCATGGCGCCGCTCAACCGCTGCATCCGCGTCAGCGTCGGGCCGGAGGCAGACATGGACCGTTTCGCCGAAGCGCTGCCCAGGGTGCTCCGGGCCGTCGGCTGATCCGAAAGGCGAAGGACCGCGCCGGCCTTGTTCCTGCCGGTCGCGGTCCATCGATGTCGGCGTCGGTCCCCGTCCAAAGGCACCCCGGCCGCGTCCTCTTTCCCCTCGAGGCTTCTTGTTGGTCGATCGTCGGACGATGCTCAGTGCATCGTCATCCATTCGCGGGCGGCGCGCAGCGCCGTCGCGAGGTCGGTCTTCGTCATCGTCGCGGCCAGATCGGCGCGCAGTTCGGCGGCGCGGTCGGAGCCCTTGATGGCGGCGATGTTCAGCCACTTGTGGGCCGCGACCAGATCGACGGCGCATCCGCGACCGGTCGCATACATCAGGCCCATGTCGCAGAAGGTATCAGCGAGCGTGTCACCGCCCATCATGGCGGCCATTTCGGAATTCTGGATGTCAAAGCGTGCCATTGTCCTGTCCCTGTTGCCTTAAGGTTCTTACCGCTTGCATTTCCCTGTTTTCCGCCCTTTCGGGCCTCCGTCCGGGGCCTGCCGTCTTGTTGCGGCTTGGGTCACCCGTTCGGCGTTTTCGGCCGGTTCGTCCCGGGCTCGTCTTATGGCTTCACTATGCCATGCGACTTGCAACGGCTGCTTAAAATGCATGATTAATTCGAGACAAACAAAGTTCAAACACTTGGTAAACTTGGGTTTTTGTTAAACATCGCAGTGGCCGGATTCCGGCGGATTCGTCTCAAAATTTACCGATTGTTCAACCGCCGATTTCAAGCCTTTGCTAACCACGCTGGAAACAGCCTGCCGGCATTTCCCGAAATCACGCCGCCTGGTCCCCTTAGAAAAGCCGCGGACGGGGCCGGCAGGCATCTTTACGTTTACGTGTGCGTAATATACCGTCGCGTCATTGCCGCCCCGGGGAGAGCGGGCGGCGCAATGGCAGCCGCGGCCCGGAGGCGCGCGGACAGTTCGAGGGAGGATGAGGATGACCCGCAACCTGATGATGCTCGGCGCGCTGGCGCTCGCCATGGCCGGCCCCGCCGCCGCGGCGGAGCCGATCGAGGGCAACTGGAAGACGGCGAGCGGCGAGACGGCGACGATCGGCAAATGCGGCGGCAGCTATTGCATCACGCTGAAGACCGGAGAATTCGCCGGCAAGCAGATCGGCAAGCTGGACGGCGGCGGCGCGGACTATACGGGCTCGATCACCGACCCGGCCGAAGACAAGACCTATAGCGGCTCCGGTTCGGTCAGCGGCAATTCGCTGCAAATGAAGGGCTGCGTGCTGAAGGTCTTCTGCAAGTCGCAGACCTGGACGCGGCTCTGACGGTCACCGACAATCCGACGAGAAAAAACGACGCGGCCGGCGGGGCTTCCCTGCCGGCCGTTTCGTTTGCGCGCCGGCATCTCCCGGATCGGGACCGGAGCGACGGCCGTCCCGTGGCGGCGGTGCTCTTGCGCTGGCACGGAGAGGCGAACCTGAACGCCAGATGAACGGCGCTCTCAGTCGGGGTTCAGTCGTCGGGTGGCATATGTGCCGCCATCGGAAAAACACGTTGCCACACGGGACAGCACCATGGAAATCCTCGCGCGCCGCCTCACGATCATCACGCTGCTTCTCGCGGTCTTCGCCATCTCGCTGGCCGCCGCCGTCGAAAGCGATGCCCGCCGGCACGCCAAGGCGGGGCCGATGACGATCACCGCCTGCGCCGGCAGCCACTTCTGCAACGCGCGCCTCTGACGCGCCGGAAAGACGAGCGATGACCTTTTTTCTCGCCGCTGCAGCCACCGGCCTCAGGGTTCTCGCCCTGACCGCCATGATGATCGCGCCCGTCGGCGCGCTCGCATGGCACAATGCCGGCGGTCTCGGCATCGAGAAGAAGGGCGCCGGCCTCGTGCTTTTCGTCGCCTTGCAGCGCCAGTCGATGAGCTGACGCCGTTCCGCGGCCTCACAGATCGCGGACGAGCCCGGCCTTCAGCGCTTCGATCCGTTCGTCGTCGCGGCGATAGAACGTCCACTGCCTGATGCGCTTCACCCGCACCAGTTCGGCCTGCACCAGCACACGCATATGCTCGCTCAGCGTTGCCTGCGTGATGCCGAGCTTCTCCGCGATGAACAGGGCGCAGACGCCGTCCTTCACCAGATCGCCATCGACCTGCGCCGGAAAATGCCGCACCGGATCCCTGAGCCATTCCAGGATTTGCAGCCGGCGCGCGTTGGACAGTGCTTTCAACTGATCGACATATTGCATTTCGTTACTTTGCTAAGTTACATAGCGCCTGTCAACCTGGGCAGGATCACCATGAGCGCGCCTTTCCACGCCGTTACCCGCAGCCGCATCGCCGAGACGAGGAACCTGATCGCCCCTTATGTCCGCCATACGCCGATCGCCCGGCTCGATGCCGGCGACTTCGGGCTGACGGACACCGATCTTCTCCTGAAGCTCGAATTCATGCAGCATTCGGGATCCTTCAAGGCCCGCGGCGCCTTCGCCAACCTGATGACTCGGGACCGGGGCGCCGCCGGCGTCGTCGCGGCCTCGGGCGGCAACCACGGCGCGGCCGTCGCCTATGCTGCCCGGACGCTCGGCATTCCGGCGACGATCTTCGTGCCGGCCATCACCTCGCCGGCCAAGCTCCGGCGCATCGAAAGCTATGGCGCGAGGGCCGTCATCGCCGGTGAACGGTATGCCGACGCCCTTGCCGCAAGCGACATCTTCGCCACGGAGAGCGGCGCCATGGCGATCCATGCCTTCGACCAGCCGGAGACGATGCTCGGCCAGGGCACGGTCGGCGCCGAAATCGAGGCGGATGCGCCGGAGATCGACACGCTGCTCGTCGCCGTCGGCGGCGGCGGCCTGATCGGCGGCATCGCGGCCTGGTTCGAGGACCGCGTGCGGATCGTCGCCGTCGAGCCGGACGGCGCGCCGACGCTCCATCGGGCGCTCGCCGCCGGCGAGCCGGTCGATGCACCGGCCGAAGGGATCGCTGCCGATTCGCTGGCGCCGCGCCGCGTCGGCCAGTTGATGTTTCCGCTGGCCCGGCGTTTCGTCGACCGCTCGGTGCTGGTCTCCGACGATTCCATCGTGGCGGCGCAGAGCCTGCTGTGGGACAGGATGCGGATCGTCGCCGAACCGGGCGGTGCGGCGGCCTTCGCCGCCCTCGTCTCCGGCGCCTATGCTCCGGAGCCGGGCGAACGGGTCGCCGTCCTGCTCTGCGGCGCGAACACCACCGCCGTTTCATTGTAGAGTGCCCGAGCCACGACCGGAGACGCCATGAAATCCCTCGCCGTCTACGCCGCCGCCGCGCTTGCCGAGATCGCCGGCTGCTTTGCCTTCTGGGCCTGGCTGAAACTCGACAGATCCGTCCTCTGGCTCGTGCCGGCGTGGCCTCGCTCGCCGCCTTCGCCTGGCTTCTCACACTTGTCGACAGCGCGGCGGCCGGCCGCGCCTATGCGGCCTATGGCGGCGTCTACATCGCCGCCTCGCTCCTCTGGCTGTGGCTCTTCGAGGGAATGCGGCCGGACCGGTGGGACATGTCCGGTGCCGCGATCGCGCTGGCCGGCGCCGCCGTCATCCTTGCCGGGCCACGCTGAACGGGAGGCCGGGCGAAGCATCTTGCGCGCCGCCTTATCTTGTCGTTTGCTTGTAAAAAACAGCCAACTATAATGATTCATGAGCAAACGAATCTATTCCCAAAAAGCCCTTCCCTTCGCCACGCCAGAGCCATTCGCGCCCAAGACCTTCGACGATCCGGTCGCCGCCGTCGATGCGCTGGAGGCGCTTTATGAACGCAACACGAAGTTCCTGACCGACTCGTTCCTGTCGCTTGGAAAGAGCGGCGCGCCCGAGACGCGCTTCCGCGCCAGCTATCCGCAGGTTTCGGTCGAGACGACGAGCTTCGGCCATGTCGACTCGCGCCTGTCCTACGGCTACGTCGCCTCGCCCGGCGTCTACACGACCACCGTCACCCGGCCGAAGCTCTTCCGCCACTACCTCAAGGAGCAGCTTGGCCTCCTGATGCGCAACCACGGCATCGGCATCACGATCTCCGAATCGACGACGCCGATCCCGCTGCATTTCGCCTTCGGCGAAGGCGCCTATGTGGAGGCGGAGGTTGCCGAGAACATCGAGTTGCCGTTGCGCGACCTGTTCGACGCGCCGGACCTCACCAACACCGACGACGAGATCGCCAACGGCTCCTACGAGCCGGGTCCCGGCGAACCCTCGCCGCTCGCGCCCTTCACGGCGCAGCGCATCGACTATTCGCTGGCGCGCCTCAGCCACTACACGGCGACCGGCGCCAACCATTTCCAGAACTTCGTGCTGTTCACCAACTACCAGTTCTACATCGACGAGTTCTGCGCCTGGGCGCGGCTGCAGATGGCCGAGGGCGGCAACGGCTACACGGCCTTCGTCGAGCCGGGCAACATCGTCACCCATGCCGGCAGCGACAAGCCGGAAAGCGAGCTGACGCTGTCGCGCCTGCCGCAGATGCCGGCCTACCACCTCAAGAAGAAGGGCCATGGCGGCATCACCATGGTCAATATCGGCGTCGGCCCCTCCAACGCCAAGACGATCACCGACCATATCGCGGTGCTGCGCCCGCATGCCTGGCTGATGCTCGGCCACTGCGCGGGGCTCAGAAACAGCCAGACACTCGGCGATTACGTTCTTGCGCATGCCTATGTGCGCGAGGATCACGTGCTCGACGACGACCTGCCGGTCTGGGTGCCGATCCCGGCGCTCGCCGAAATCCAGGTGGCGCTCGAAAGCGCGGTGGCCGAGGTGACGGGGCTCGAGGGCTACGACCTGAAGCGCATCATGCGCACCGGCACCGTCGCCACGATCGACAACCGCAACTGGGAACTGCGCGACCAGCGCGGGCCGGTGAAGCGCCTCTCCCAGTCGCGCGCCATCGCCCTCGACATGGAATCGGCGACCATCGCCGCCAACGGCTTCCGCTTCCGGGTGCCCTACGGCACGCTGCTCTGCGTTTCCGACAAGCCGCTGCACGGCGAGCTCAAGCTGCCCGGCATGGCGACGGCCTTCTACCGTACGCAGGTCAACCAGCATCTGAGGATCGGCATCCGGGCGCTCGAAAGGCTCGCCGGCATGCCGACGGAGAAGCTGCATTCGCGCAAGCTCAGAAGCTTCTTCGAAACGGCCTTCCAGTAGGCGTCAGGGCCGCCGGCCTTGCAGCGCCGACAGGAGAAACGCGAGGACGGCGCCGAGGACGGCGGAAACCATCATGACGAGATGCATGGCGACGCTCGCCCTGGCGAGCAGGTCGAGTGCCGCCATATGCGTCGGCGCACCGAGCGCCACGGCACCGGCCGCGATGCCCGCCGGATAGGTGCCGACGCCGGCAGGTGCGTGAAACGGCAGCACGGAGGAGAGCTCGCCGCCGAGCGCGCCGCCGAAACAGGCCGCCAGCGGCACGATGCCCATCATCGACAGGCCCCAGGCGAAGACGACGACCTTGACGCCCCAGTTGACGGCGGTGGCGCCGGCGGCGCGCAGGAAGTCCGCCGTCGTTGCCGGAAGCCCGGCCTCGACCTCCGCCAGCAACCGGGCCGCCTTGCCGCCCAGCCGCCGGCGCAGGACGCCGAGGATCGGGTTCTTCAGCCGGAAGCAGACGAGCGGTGCGGCGAGGAAGAGGGCCCAGAGCAGCCAGTCGGTCGCCCGGGCGCCGCGCCCGGCGACGAGGCCGACGCCGCCGGCGGCAAGCAGCGCGTGCAGGTCGAGAAGCCGCATGACGAGCAGCGCCGAGGTCGCACGGACGAGCGGCACGCCGAATTCCGACCGCATCAGGAGCGGAAAGGACGTCTCGCCGCTGCGGAAGGGCAGCATGATGTTCAGGAGATTGTGGACCTGCGCCAGATGGAAGAGCGCCACGAAGCGGCCGGAGGTCTCCTGCGGAAAATAGCAATAGAGCCGCCAGGCACGCACGAAATAGGTCGAGACGAGCAGGGCGAGCACGAGCGCCACCGGCCCGAAGCCCACGGCCTGCCAGGTCGCGGCGACCGAGCGCCAGCCCCAGACATAGTCGACGAAGGCGGCGTAAAGCGCGATGCAGGCGAGGCTGAGCAGGGCCATGCGGTGCCGTGCCAGCCGCGAGGCCGGCGGATTGTTCGGTGAGATCGGCATCGACGAGACCCGTTTTGTGGCGGTTGCGCGCCTGTTGGGCTTCGTATAACAAACGGCGGCGCTTTTGCCAGTGTTTCCGGAGACATCCCTTGCAGCAGCTTGACCAGGCGGTAACGACCCCGACCGCGCGGGATTACCGTTTCGAACTGTCGATCGTCATCCCCGTGATGAACGAGGAGGAGAGCCTCCGTCCGATGATCGACCGGGTGATCGAGGCGATGACGGCCTTCGACCGTTCCTGGGAGTTGATCCTCGTCGACGACGGCAGCACGGACCGCACGCTCTCCTATGCCCGCAGCTATCTCGGCCGCGAGGGGCTCAAGCTGCGCATCATCGAGTTCCAGCGCAATTTCGGCAAGGCCGCCGCCTACCAGGCGGGCTTCGACGCCGCCGAGGGACGCTACATCGTGACGCTCGACGGCGACCTGCAGAACGACCCGCACGACGTGCCGATGATGGTGCGCGAGCTCGAGGCACGCGACCTCGACCTGCTCGCCGGCTGGCGCAAGGCGCGGCAGGACGCGCTGGTGCTGCGCAAGGTGCCCTCCTGGTGCGCCAACTACCTGATCGGCAGGGTGACCGGCGTGCACATCCACGACAACGGTTGCGGGCTGAAGATCTACCGCGCCGCGATCATCAAGCAGGTGAAGATCCTCGGCGGCATGCATCGCTTCATCCCGGCCTGGGTGGCGAGCGTCGTGCCCAGCTCGCGCATCGGCGAGATCGTCGTCACGCACCATGCCCGGCAGTTCGGCGAATCCAAATACGGCATCTCCCGCACGATCCGCGTTTTCCTCGACCTGCTGTCGATCCTCTTCTTCATGCGCTTCCGCCAGCGGCCCGGCCACTTCTTCGGCACGATCGGGCTCGGCCTCGGGCTCGTCAGCTCGCTGATCCTACTCTACCTCGCCTATGTCAAATTCGCGCTCGGCGAGGACATCGGTACGCGGCCGCTGCTGCTCGTCGGGGTCATGCTATTCCTCTCCTCCGTGCAGATGATCACGACCGGCATCCTCGCCGAGATGCTGACGCGCACCTACGACAAGCCGGAGAGCTACATCGTGCGTGCGACGCATGGCGGGAAGGCCTGAGGTGATCGCGGCGCTCAGGCGGCAGCCGGAGCTTATCCTGCTGGCGCTCGCCGCCTATTTCCTGCTCCACGTGGCGGCCCGCCTCGCGCTGCCGGCCTCGCTGGAGCTCGACGAGGGCCAGCAGCTCTTCCTCGCGCAGTGGCTCGCCGTCGGCTACGACACGCAGCCGCCCTTCTACAACTGGCTGCAATGGGGCGTCGTCGAGCTCCTCGGTCCGTCGGTTTTCTCGCTGACGGTGCTGAAGAACGGCATGCTGCTTGCGTCCTACATTCTTTACGGCCTGCTCGCCGCACTGGTGCTGCGCAGCCGCGATCTCGTCGTCGTTGCGACGCTCGGGCTCCTGACCATCCCGCAGATCAGCTTCGAGGCGCAGCGCGACCTGACACATACCGTCGCCGTCATCTTCGCCGCCTGCCTCTTCCTCTGCTGCCTGATGCGCACGCTGAAAGCGCCGTCGCTTGCCGGCTACGCGCTGACCGGCGCGGCGATCGGCATCGGCACCATCGCGAAATACAATTTCGTGCTGCTGCCGGCGGCGGCACTCGCCGCCGTGCTGGTCGACCCGCTGCTCCGACGCCGCGTCTTCGACCTGCGCATCGTCGTGACCGGCCTCGTCGCCGCCCTCATCGTGCTGCCGCACGGGCTCTGGTTCCTCGACAATCTCGACATCGCGACCGGGCGCACCATCGGCAAGCTGACCGCGGCGGCGGTTCACGAGACACGCATCGGCCAGATCGCCACCGGCCTCGGCTCGCTGGCGCTGGCGCTGATCGGCTTCGCGGCGCTGACGCTCGTGCTCTTCGCCGTGATGTTCGGCAAGGATCTCGCGACGGCACTGAGAGCGCAGAGCCAGTGGACGCGCTTCTTCGAGCGCATGATGGGCGGGCTCGTCCTGGCGCTTGTCTGCCTCGTGCTCTTCGCCGGCGCGAGCCACATCAAGGACCGCTGGCTCGCCCCCTTCTTCCTCGTCCTGCCGCTCTATCTCTGCCTCAAGCTCGAGGCCGCCGGGGCGGAGACGGAAAGACCGCTCCGCCGCTCGCTGTGGATCGCCGGCATCATCGCACTCATCGTTCCCGCCGTGCTCTTCCTGCGCGTACCGCTCGCCAGGCTGACCGGCGACTACGAGAAGGTCAACGTGCCCTACGGGCCGGCCATCACGGCGATCCTTGCGACGAGCGCCACGCCGCCCGGCTTCGTGCTCGTCGAGGACCTGCAGCTCGCCGGCAATATCCGGCTGCACGCCGACGTGCCGGTGATGGTGCCCGGCTACGAACGCTTCGGGCGGCCGGCGGCGGCCTCGAACCGCCCCGTCCTCGTCATCTGGCGCGAGGACGGCAAGGCGCACCCGCCGATGCAGCAGGAACTGACGGACTGGCTCACCGCCCATCCGGACCTGCCACCGGCCGGCGAAACGAAGGATATCGGCCTGCCCTATCACTACGGACGCGACGGCGACCTCTACCACTTCGCCTACACCTGGCTGATGCCTTCGCCCTGAGCCTCAGCGGCTGGCCATAGTCGCGGCGGCCGGACGGCAGGCGCTGGAGGCGCCGGCGACCGCGAGGACCCTGACGGTGCGCGAGGGCCGGACGATCGTCAGCGACGGCCCCTTTCCGAGGCCCGCGCTCAACACATCCCACATCGATACGGCTGTCCAAGGAAACGCTCGCGCTTCTCGACCAACAGGTCCGAGAAACGAAGCGTTCCCGGTCGTTTCTCGTCGAGGAACTGCTGAAGCGGCACCTGAAACAGCCTGCCCTTTCCGACAAGGAGGCGATCGCCCGGAAGATCGAATGCCTTCGGTCGTTCAAGGGTATCGGAGCCCGGCTTTACGGCCCGTTGACCGAGGAGGAGATCGAACGTCGCGCCCGCGAGTTCGGCCGCGATGTCGACTGACGCCTGGCTGCACCACGCCGAGCGCGTCTATCCCGATTCAAACATCCTTATTTATTACGTCGAAGGCGAGAATCCCTTTCAGGACCGCATCGGCTCCGTGCTCCGCGAGGCCGTTGCGCGGAGCATTCCGATTTTCATCAATGAAATCGGCGTTTGTGAATGCCTGTACGGCGCCTACCGGCTCGGCCGGCATGAACTGGAGGCACAGTATCTCGAGCTCCTGTTCGATACGGACATCTTCACCATTGCCCCCGTGAGCTTCGATCTCCTGATTGCCTCGGCTCGCCTCGGCGCCGGCACGGGACTGACACTGCTTGATGCAACCCACTATGTCAGCGCCCTGGAGGCCGGCTGCGACCACCTCGTGACGAACGACCGCAAATTCCGGTCCGATGCCGACCTGAACGTCGTCCAGATCGGCGCCATTCGATAGATCGTTCACCTATCCCCGCATCACCTTCCACGCATGGTCCAGCCCCCGCCTCGTCACGTCGATCATCGTGTCCACCTCGTCGCGGCTGATGACGAGCGGCGGCGAGAAGAGCATGCGGTCGCCGGTGGCGCGCAGCACGAGGCCGTTGTCGAGGCAGTGGTTGCGCACCGTGACGCCGGCCTTCTCCTTGTCGTCGAAACGCTTGCGGCTCGCCTTGTCCTCGGCGAGCTGGACCGCCGCCATCAGGCCGACGCACTGGACCTGGCCGACCATCGGATGCTCCTCCAGCGCCTTAAGGCCGGCCGCGAGATGGGGGCCGATGTCGTCATGCACGCGCTCGACCAGCCTCTCCTCCTCGATGATGCGCAGGTTCTCGAGCGCGGCGGCGGCACAGACCGGATGGCCGGAATAGGTGAAGCCGTGGTTGAAGTCGCCCACCTCCTCGACGAGCACGTCGCCGACCCGGTCGGACACCAGGACGCCGCCGATCGGCAGGTAGCCGGACGACAGCCCCTTGGCGATCGGCGCCAGGTCCGGCTCGACGCCGAAATACTGGTGGCCGAACCAGTGGCCGGTGCGGCCGAAGCCACAGATCACCTCATCGGCGATGAGCAGGATGTTCCGTGCCTTGCAGATGCGGGCGATCTCCGGCCAGTAGGTCGAGGGCGGCACGATGACGCCGCCGGCGCCCTGGATCGGCTCGGCGACGAAGGCCGCGACGTTCTCCTCGCCGAGCTCGTCGATCTTCTCCTCCAGTTCGCGGGCCGCCTTCAGGCCGAACTCCTCCGGCGAAAGATCGCCGCCCTCGGCGTACCAGAAGGGCTGGCCGATATGGTGGATGCCGGCGATCGGCAGGTCGCCCTGCTCGTGCATCCATGTCATGCCGCCGAGCGAGGCGCCGGCAACCGTCGAGCCGTGATAGCCGTTCCTG
>NZ_JAKGBU010000097.1 GCF_021555155.1 Rhizobium alarense | reverse complement strand
CGACGAGGCGCGCGAGTTGCGCTGCCTTGCCGACCGGGCCGGCCGGTTGCATGCCGTCGTCCAGAACCGCCGCTACATCGCCGGCGTGCGCCGCATCCGCCGGATGATCGAGGAGGGCGCGCTCGGTCGTTTGACCGGCCTGCACTGCGATTTCTTCCTCGGTCCGCATTTCGGCGGCTTCCGCGAGAAGATGGACAACGTCCTGCTGCTCGACATGGCGATCCACACCTTCGACGCCGCGCGCTTCATCTCCGGCAAGGACCCGCTCGCCGTCTATTGCCACGAGAGCAACCCGCCCGGTTCCTGGTATCGCCACGGCGCCGCCGCCAACGCCATCTTCGAGTTTTCCGACGAGGTGGTCTTCACCTATCGCGGCTCGTGGTGCGCCGAGGGCGGGCCGACGAGCTGGGAGAGCGCCTGGCGCATCACCGGCACGAAGGGCACGCTTCTCTGGGACGGCGCCGAGCACTTCGAGGCGAGTGTCGTTGCCGGCAGCGAGGGCTTCTTCCGCCCGACCGAGCCGGTTGCAGTACCGGAGCCGGAACACGCGGCCGACACGCACGGCCACGCCAGTGTCATCGAGAGCTTCGTCGCCGCCATCAGGGCCGGCACGCGGCCGGAGACGGATGGCAGCGACAACATCAAGAGCCTTGCCATGGTCTTCGGCGCGATCGACAGCGCCCGCGACCGCAGGCGCGTCACCATAGCAGCATGAGGAAGACGATGACGAACCCGGCCAAATCCATCCGCATCGGCACCATGGTCAGCGGCAACAAGGGCGACGCGGCCATGCGTATCGGCCAGATCGCCGACCTGGGCTTCGAGAGCTTCGAGCCCTTCTTCTGGCAGACGACGAACGGGCAGGATCTCGCCGACCTCGGCAAGCGCTGCGTCGAGGCGATCGGCGACCGCGACATCACCATCTCGACGCTCGGCATGTTCGGCAATCCGCTCGAGGAGACCGACATCGACCTTCAGACGCTTGAGGGCTGGAAGGACTGCATCGACAACGCCCACCATTTCGGCGCGACCTGCGTCGCCGGCTTCACCGGCCGCCTGCGCGGCCGGCCGCTCACCGAAAGCCTGCCGCGCTACCGCGAAATCTGGAGCGAACTGGCGAAGCGCGCCGCCGACAAGGGCGTGAGGATCGCCTTCGAGAACTGCGCCATGGACGGCAACTGGCAGACCGGCGACTGGAACATCGCGCACAATCCGGATGCCTGGGAGATGATCTTCAACGAGACGCCGGACGACAATATCGGCCTCGAATGGGAGCCCTGCCACCAGATGGTCTATCTGATCGACCCCCTGCCGCAGATCCGCAAATGGGCCCCGAAAATCTTCCACGTGCACGGCAAGGACGCGACGATCCGCTGGGACGTCATCCGCGAGCACGGCATCTTCGGCAAGGAGACGTTCGTCTTCATGCGCACGCCGGGCTTCGGCGACACCAACTGGACGGACGTGATTTCCGAACTCCGGCTCGCCGGCTGGTCCGGCTCGATCGACATCGAGGGCTGGCACGATCCGGTCTATCGCGACGCGCTGGAGATGACCGGCCAGGTCCACGGGCTGAATTACCTGAAGCAATGCCGGGGCGGAGATTTCGTCACCGATCCGGTCTGAGTGAGGCATGCGGGCCGCATGGAGGTGCGGGGCCGAAACGGGATAACCAACAGGAGGAGACTATGGGTATCCGAAAGACTGCAATGCTCGGCGCTCTCGCGCTTGCCACCGTCTCGATCTTCGGCCTTTCGGCCAAGGCGGAAGACGTCACCATCAGCGTCTGGGCGCTCGACCGCGACATCCAGCCGGTGCCGAACCTCGTCAAGGATTTCAACGCGCTGAACACCGGCATCAAGGTCGAGTTCCGCCAGATCCAGTTCGACGACGTGGTCAGCGAGGCGATGCGTGCCTATTCGACCGGCCAGGCGCCCGACATCATCGCCGTCGACAATCCGGAACACGCGCTCTTCGCCTCGCGCGGCGCCTTCCTCGACCTGACCGACATGATCGCGAAATCCGAGGTGGTGAAGACGGAGAACTACTTCCCCGGTCCGCTCGCCTCGACCATGTGGGACGGCAAGAACTTCGGCATTCCGAAGGCGACGAACACGATCGCGCTTTATTACAACAAGGACATGTTCAAGGCGAAGGGCCTCGATCCCGACAAGCCGCCGCAGACCTGGGCGGAACTCGTCGAGACGGCGCGCAAGCTGACCGACCCGTCGGCCAACGTCTATGGCCTCACCTTCTCGGCCAAGGCCAACGAGGAGGGCACGTTCCAGTTCCTGCCCTGGGCGCAGATGGCAGGCGCCAGCTACGAGACCATCAACACGGAGGGTGCCGTGAAGGCGCTCGACACCTGGAAGACGATCATCGACGAGAAGCTCGCCTCGCCGGATACGCTGACGCGCAGCCAGTGGGATTCGACCGGCACCTTCAACTCCGGCAATGCCGCGATGGCGATCTCCGGACCGTGGGAACTCGACCGCATGGTGGAAGAGGCGAAATTCGACTGGGGCGTGGCGCTGCTTCCGGTGCCGGAAGAGGGCGCCGAGCGCTCGTCGGCCATGGGCGATTTCAACTGGGCGATCTTCGCCAATAGCGAACATCCGGAAGAGGCCTTCAAGGTGCTCGAATATTTCGTCTCGCAGGACAACCGCATGTTCAAGGATTTCGGCCAGCTTCCGGCGCGCTCCGACATCGCGATCCCGGAAACCGGCGTGGCGCTCAAGGATGCCGGCCTCAAGGTCTTCGTCGAGCAGCTGAAATATGCCAAGCCACGCGGCCCGCATCCCGAATGGCCGAAGATCTCCAAGGCGATCCAGGATGCCATCCAGGCGGCGCTGACCGGCCAGATGTCCTCCAGGGAGGCGCTCGACCAGGCGGCCGAGAAGATCAAGGCCGTGCTCGGCTGATCGCTGATCGCCGATCGGATGCCAGACTGTCCGCCAGCCTGCCTGTGCTGAGGACGGACTGATCTGCTGCCCCGCCAGTCCAGCTCCTGCATAGGGCAGGCCGGCGCGGCGGGCGCCCAACCCTCCTTCTTGTGGGGAGGGTCGAAGCGAAGCGGAGGGGAGGGGTCTTTCCGGCTCGCTGAAGGGATAGAGACTTCCCCTCCCCAACCCCTCCCCACAAGGGGGAGGGGTCCGGTGCCTCGCACATGCGTCGGCGGACACTGCAACACTTTCCTCCCGGCGGGGTCGTCTTCGCGCCAATGCGGAGCGGCCCCGAACGGAGGCGGAGGAGCCCATGAAGCGACTTTTCTCCAGCCTGATCGACGGACGCGGCTTCGATATCGCGCTGGTCGCGCTGCCGCTCGCCTTCCTGCTGATGCTGTCCGGCCTGCCGCTGCTCTACAATGTGCTGATGAGCTTCCAGGAGGTCGACATGTTCAGCCTCGGAACCGTCTGGCGGCCCTTCGTCGGCTTCAGGAACTATACCGACCTCTTCGCCCAGCCGGAGACCTGGCCGATCCTCGCCAATACGGGCATCTTCGTCGTCGCCTCGATCGCCGGCCAGTTCCTGATCGGCTTCGGGCTGGCGCTGTTCTTCTGGACGAATTTTCCCGGCGCCTCGTGGCTGCGCGGCCTCTTCCTCGTCTCCTGGGTGATGCCAGGCCTCGTCGTCGGCGCGATCTGGAACTGGATCCTCTCCGGCGACTTCGGCGTGCTCAACTTCATCCTGCGCGAAACGGGGCTGATCTCGGGCAATATCTTCTGGCGCTCGGACCCAGCCTATTCGCTCTCGGCCGTCATCCTCGCCAATATCTGGCTCGGCACGTCCTTCAACATGATCCTGCTGTCGGTCGGCCTGTCGTCGATCCCCGGCGATCTCTATGAGGCGGCGGAACTGGACGGGGCCAATGCCTGGCAGCGCTTCTGGACGATCACGCTGCCGATGATGCGCTCCTCGATCGGCGCGATCATCTCGCTCGGGCTCATCTTCACGCTGCAGCAGTTCGACCTCTTCGCGGCGATCACTTCCGGCGGGCCGAACAATTCGTCCAACGTCACGCAATACTGGGCCTGGGACATGTCGTTCCGCCAATACGATTTCGCCAAGGGCGCGACCATTTCCGTCATCATGATCGTCTTCGTCATGGTCGCATCGATCGTCTATGTCCGGTCCACACGTCACGAGGTGAGGGGATGAGCGATACCGTCCGCGAAAGGCTCATGCTCGGCGTCGCCATCGTGCTCGCCGCCATCTACCTGTTCCCGCTCTATTGGATGTACATCACGGCGCTGAAATCGGGCTCGGCGATGTTCGCGACCCCGCCGGACTTCTGGCCCAGGGACCCGCAATGGCAGATCTACGGCCAGGTCTGGGAAAGCCGCAACATGGGCCGCTACATCTGGAATTCGCTTGTCATCGCGTTCGGTTCCGTCGCCGTCATCGCCGTGCTCGGCACCGGCTGCGCCTATGTGCTGGCGCGCTACCGCAACGGCTGGGTGGATATTGGCCTCTTCCTCATCCTCATGCTGCAGGTCCTGCCGGCCTCGCTGATGATCACGCCGATCTTCGTCGGCTTCTCGCAGGTGGGCCTGCTCGACACGCCGCGGCTTGCGGTCATCCTGGCGATCGCCGCGAAAAGCATGCCCTTCTTCGTCGTGCTGGTGCGCGCCACCTTCATGAGCGTGCCGCAGGAGCTGGAGGAGGCCGCACTGGTGGACGGCAATTCCCGCGTCGGCGCCTTCTTCCATATCGTGCTGCCGCTCGCCAGGAACGGCATCCTCGTCAGCGCCATCCTCATCTTCATGCAGGCCTTCGGCGAGTTCGTCTATTCCAAGTCGATGATCCAAGCGGTGGAACTCCAGCCCGCCAGCGTCGGCCTCAATTCCTTCATGGGGCCGAACACCAACGAGTGGAACAACATCATGGCCTACGCGACCCTGTATGTGACGCCGATCCTCGCCGTCTTCGTCCTGCTTCAGCGCCGCATCGTCTCCGGCCTTACCTCGGGAGCCCTGAAATGACCGCCCAGATCGAACTCACCGGCGTCAACAAGCACTATGGCGCCTATCACGCGCTGAAGAATGTCGAGCTTTCCATCCGAAAGGGCAGCTTCACGGCGCTGGTCGGCCCCTCCGGCTGCGGCAAGTCCACGCTGCTGCGCTCGCTCGCCGGGCTCGAGAAGATTTCGACGGGCACGCTGAAGATCGCCGGCGAGGTGATGAACGACGTGCCGCCGAGGAAGCGCGACGTCGCGATGGTCTTCCAGTCCTACGCGCTCTATCCGCACATGACGGTCGAGGAAAACCTCACCTACAGCCTGCGCATCCGCGGCACGCCGAAGGCCGAGGCGAAGAAGGCGGCCGAAGAGGTCGCGGCGACGACAGGCCTCTCGCACCTGCTCGGCCGCTACCCGCGGGAACTCTCGGGCGGCCAGCGCCAGCGCGTCGCGATGAGCCGCGCCATCATCCGCCACCCGAAGGCCTTCCTCTTCGACGAGCCGCTGTCGAACCTCGACGCGGCGCTGCGCGTGCATATGCGCAAGGAAATCCGCGCCCTGCACGACCGGCTGGGCGCAACGTCGGTCTATGTCACGCATGACCAGATCGAGGCGATGACCATGGCCGACCATGTCGTCGTCATGCGCGCGGGCGTCATCGAGCAGCAGGGCCGCCCGCTCGACCTCTACGACAGCCCGGTCAACAAATTCGTCGCCGGCTTTATCGGTTCGCCCGCCATGAACTTCATCCCCGCCACCGGCGGCGAGGACGGCCGCTCCGTCGTTCTCGACCTCGGCGACCGGCAAAGCATCCCCGTCGCCACCGCCGTCACCCCCGGCCGCAAGCTCATCGCCGGCATCCGGCCCGAGCACATGACGATTTCAGCCGAAGGCGGAAGGCTCCGCGTCCCCGTCGCTGTGGTCGAATCGACGGGGTCGGCGAGCTACATCACGACGGCGACGGAGCCGGAGCTCTCGGTGGTCAAAAGCGGCCGCAGCGGGGTTGTGGCGGGGGAGACGATCGGGTTGGATTTTGCGCCGGAGGCGGTGCATATGTTTGATGCGGAGACGGAGCGGCGGTTGTAGGGGGGGCGTGGTATTATCTTCGATAAAATATTCAGTGCGGTGAGACAATCTTGTTTGCGCCATCCCATTGCCCCACCAGCGTCCACCATAAGTCTTAAACCGGTCCTTACGACTGTTGGTGATCCATCTTGCCACCGCCTGCTTGTCACCCTCAGTCAAAAATCAAACCGCGCTTGTCTTCAGCGCGAACCGCGATGTCGCTGACGACGTCGATAACATCCAGAAGGCGGACATAGACATATTCCAACAGCAGCCTCATTTCGGTGAATTCAAGATTTTTGGAATTGGTATAAAAGCTTGTTGGGGTCGCGTGAAGCAGGCGCGATGTGTAACGATATATATATTGATATTCCGGCTCCATGCCCACCGCTCGCGCGGAATCGAACCAATTCCACTTACTCACGCCGCCAGCCTCGTCTATGAGTGACTGACCAAAGCGACTAACAAACTCCAGGCGTATCTTTTGTTTTATTCTGAGATCAGCCTCGGCTTCTGGAAGCGCTTTCTTCCTAATTAGATAAGCTTGGAAGCTATAGCCGTTGAACTTGGCGTCTGCCGCATAGGCGACAAAATGGCGTCGAGCTTCAAGATCTATTGCTTCCATCCGTGCTTTATTGAAGTCAGCAACGAGCTCGGCCGTCAGGTTTTCCCCGTGCTCTTCCAGAAGCGCTGTCATTCCAGGCACAATATCGTCTCGCTCTGCGATCTCATCAAGGAATTGCGCTTCGGCGTTCAAGTGGGCGATATGCTCCGAGGTGTGATCCTCTCCGTCCTTAAGCGACAGCATAATGAAACGAAGAGATTTTAATGGAACTTGATGAATCGTTCTGAGCCACACAAGCAACTCAAATATGTATCGGGTCAGAGCAATAACGCCGAGGGTTTCCAAGACCACAACGTTGTTAGCTACCAAAATTTGACAGCGACTAACGGCTTCCGCTGCGATTTCGCAAGGTAGTAGCGTCTGCGCTCGTTCCCGTCCTTCTAATGCTGCTATCTGTGGGGCGGCTATAATCGCTCTGACACGTTTTTCCAGTTCCGCGATGGGGGAGCCAAGTCTCTCTATCTCAGCAGCAACTTCTGCCACCCTGATTTTGGCGCTTTCCATCATCTCTCCAAATCGGCTTACGCCGCACAAATCATTCTGATGCAATTTCGCAGCCTTGTAGGAAATGTCCATCCTGTTGCTCTGCACAGTGACTGCAATGACGCATTCATCGCTCAAACCGGTAGGTCGATTTTGTTGCTCAGAAAAGAATGTCTTGCTATGGAACCGAAGTCCGACCTTCGTTCCCTATCCACCGCACTTCGTCGGCCCGTTCCCGACAGCAGAAGAATCGGCTTGACAAAAAACCGTCCAGATGGTATGTTTCTCCCATGTCCAAAGCCCACCAGCGTCGCAAGCAGCCGGAAGCCGTTCGCCAGCAGGTGCTGGAGGTGGCGGCGCGGTTGTCGTTGCGGGAGGGGCCGGCGCGGGTGACGCTGGAGGCGGTGTCGCAGGCGGCCGGTGTCAGCAAGGGCGGGTTGTTGCATCATTTTCCGAGCAAGCAGGCACTGCTCGACGGCATGTTCGACGATCTCGTCGGCAAGTTCGGGCAAGCGATCGACGAGGAAATGGCGCGCCATCCGGCGGAGGCGGGGCGGTTCACCCGCGCTTACCTTGCCGTCTGCTTCTCGCCGGAGCATTCCGGCGAAAGCGACGGCTGGAAGACGCTGGTGACGGAGCTTCTCGCCGAGCCGCATCTTCGCGCGCGCTGGCGGCTGTGGAGCGAACGGCAGGCGGAGCGCCATGCCGCGACGGACGGTTCGGTGGATGCCGAACTCGTGCGCTTTGCCGTCGACGGGCTCTGGCTGTCGCAACTGCTCGACGCCCCGGGTCCCGGGCCGGAACGACAACGGGCGCTGATGGATCGCCTGATCGCGCTCTCCCGTCTCTGATGTTCCCCGTTTGGCGCTTGCGCCGGAGCCAGTCCCATGAACCTGACCGTCGTCTATTCCGTCCTCGTCCTTGCCATCCTCTTCGAGGTGCTGGGCACCTCCGCCATGCAGGCCGCGCAGCATTTCTCCCGGCTGGCGCCGACGGTGCTGATGGTCGTCTGCTATGGCGTCGCCTTCTATTTCCTCTCCTGGAGCCTGCGCTACGTGCCGGTCGGCATCGCCTATGCGATCTGGAGCGGCCTCGGCATCGTGCTGATTTCCGCCGTCGGCTATTTCGGCTTCGGCCAGAAGCTCGATCTTGCCGCCGTGCTCGGACTTGGCCTGATCGTCGCCGGCGTCGCCGTCCTCAACGTGTTTTCCAAGTCCACGTTCCATTGAACGGCCAGTTTTGCCGGCTTGCAAAACGGCCGCCCGCGGTCTAGAACGTCCGATGTATTGAAAGCGTTTTCAAATTTTGGAGGCGCTGGGCGGCAAGTCCGGACGATGCGGCAGGAAGGACCGAAACATGGCGATACGCACCATCGTGTGGGGCGAGAACATCCACGAGCAGACCAACGCGATCGTTCGCGGCATCTACCCGAACGGCATGCACCGGACGATCGCCGAGGCGCTGAACGCGGATCCCGCGATCAGCGCCTCGACCGCCACGCTGCAGGAGCCGGAGCACGGTCTGCCCGAGGCACGGCTTGCCGAGACGGACGTGCTTGTCTGGTGGGGGCACAAGGACCACGGCGCCGTCTCCGACGAGATCGTCGAACGTGTCGCGCGGCGCGTCTGGGAAGGCATGGGCCTCATCGTGCTGCATTCCGGGCACTTTTCCAAGGTGTTCAAGCGTTTGATGGGAACGCCCTGCGCATTGAAGTGGCGCGAGGCGGGTGAGCGGGAGCGGCTGTGGGTCATCAGTCCGCGCCACCCGATCGCCGATGGCATCGGCGAGAATTTCGTGCTCGAGAACGAGGAAATGTATGGCGAGCCGTTCTCCGTTCCCGAACCGTTGGAAACCGTCTTCATCTCCTGGTTCGCCGGCGGCGAGGTGTTCCGCTCGGGGCTGACCTGGCGGCGCGGCGCCGGCAACATCTTCTATTTCCGCCCCGGCCACGAGACCTATCCGACCTATCACGACGCGACGGTGCAGAAGGTGCTGCGGAACGGCGTCAGGTGGGCCTACAATCCGCAGGGGACTTACCACGCGATCCATGACGCCCCGAACGTGCCGGTCGAAAGCGCTTTGGAGCCAATCGTCGAGCGCGGCCCGAAGCTGCACCAGGCCGGTGAGGCAGGTTACCGATGAAACCCGCAATCCGTCTGCTCGTTCTCGGCACCGGCGGCATGGCCAATACGCATGCCGAACATTTCCTGGCGATCGACGGTGTCCGGCTCGTCGCCGCCGTCGACGTCGACCCGGCGCGGGTGTCGGATTTCGCCAGGCGTCATGCCATTCCGAAGGTCTTCTCCTCGCTCGACGCGGCGATCGCCTGGGGTGAATTCGACGCCGTCACCAACGTCACGCCGGACAGCATCCACCATCGCACGACGCTGGCGCTGATCGCCGCCGGCAAGCATGTGCTCTGCGAGAAGCCGCTTGCCGAGAACTATCTGAAGGCCGACGAGATGGCGCGGGCGGCCGAGGCCAATCCGTCGCTCGTCACCATGGTGAACCTCACCTATCGCAACGTCGCGCCGCTGCAGAAGGCGCGCGCGATGGTGGCGTCCGGCGCGATCGGCAGGATCCGCCACGTCGAGGCGTCCTATCTCCAGAGCTGGCTCGTCTCCAAGGCCTGGGGCGACTGGTCGACGGAGAGCCAGTGGCTGTGGCGGCTGTCGAAGAAACACGGCTCGAACGGCGTGTTGGGCGATGTCGGCATCCATATCCTCGATTTCGCGAGCTATGCGACGGGCAGCGACGTCGAGCATGTCTTCGCCCGCCTGAAGGCCTTCGACAAGGCACCCGGCAACCGGATCGGTGACTACGACCTCGATGCCAACGACAGTTTCACGATGACCGTGGATTTTTCCAACGGCGCGCTCGGCGTCATCCATGCGAGCCGCTGGGCGACCGGGCATCTCAACGAACTGCGCCTGCGCATGCATGGCGACAGGGGCGGCCTGGAGGTGATCCATTCGCTGGAAGGCTCGAGCCTGAGGGGTTGTCTCGGCGAGGACGTGGAGCTTGCGGTCTGGCGCGAGATCGAGGCGGGCGCGGTGCCGACGAACTATCAGCGTTTCGTCGACGCGATCAGGAGCAGGAGCCCGGTGGAGCCCGGCTTCCGGCATGCCGCCGAGCTGCAGAAGGTGCTCGATCTTGCGATCTCCACCGAGGTGGAGCGCAAGGAAATGGCGGTCGATGCGCCGGCCGACGTCATTCCGGCGCCCGTTCCGTCGACCGGCGGATGACGAGCTCCACCGGCCAGACCTCCTGGAGCGCTTCCGGCGGCGTGCCCTGCAGCAGCTTCAGCACCATGTCCGCCATGCGCTCGCCCGCCGCGCGCATCGGCGAACGGGTGGTCGAGACGGTGGGCACCAGGTTGTCGGGACTGAGATAGGGAAAGACGTCGTCATGGGCGACGAGCGAGATGTCGCGCCCGACCGAAAGCCCGGCGATCCTGACCGCCCGCATCGCACCGAGCGCCGACATCATGGAGCCCGCGATGACCGCCGTCGGCGGCTCCGGCAGCGCGAGAAAGCGCTGCATCGTGCGGAAGCCCGCCTCGTCGGTGAAGGCGCCATACGCCAGCAGGGTCGGCGGCGGGCGGATGCCGGCCCCTTCGAGCGCATCGCGGAAGCCCTGTTCGCGGTCGCGCGCGTAGGTGTTCTCGACATAGCCGTTGATGAGGGCGATGCGCCGGTGGCCGAGGTCGAGCAGATGGCGCGCCGCGGCGGCGATGGCGCCGTAATTGTCGATGTCGAGATAGGCGAAGGGACGGGCGGCCGCGCTGCGGCCATGCACGACGAAGGGCAGGTCCAGCTCCTGCAGCAGCGCGATGCGCCGGTCGCGGAGCGTCGGCGTGTGCACGATGACCGCATCCACCCGCCGGCTCGCCGCGAAGCGTCGGTAGGCGGCAAGCTCGGCCTCCTGCGTCTCGACGGTCGCGACGAGAATGTCCATGCCGTCCGTCTGCAGGCGCCCGGAAAGCCCGCCGAGGAATTCGCTGGCATGCGGACCGAAGCGTCCGTCGCCCTGGAAGACGAGGCCGATCGCACCGGCGCGGCCGGTCGCCAGCCGCTGGGCGCTGATGTTCGGCTGGTAGCCGAACTCGGCCGCGGCCTTCAGCACGCGCTCGCGGGTCGCGGGCCTGACCTCCGGATAGCCGCCGAGCGCCCGGCTGACCGTGGTTTGCGACAGGCCGATATGCGCGGCGAATTCCTTGAGGTTCATGCTTCCCGTTCCGATGCCGGCCGCGATCCTAGCGCATATGCCGGGGGCCGGAAATGGCGGAAGGGAAGATTGCGCATCCGATCAAGGCGTTACACGTCCTTTGCGCCGCTTCCGCAGCTCGTCGGTTGCAGTTCCAGCGCGAAGCGCTCGACAATTGTGTGCAGTACCTTCCGGCTCGCGCTCGGCGTCATATTGTGGTCCGCGTCCGCAACGACATGCATCTCGACATGGGGAGAGCCGGCAAGCCTCTCGCCGTTTGCCCCGAATTGCTGGCGGAAGGTCTCCAGCCCCTCGTCGCCGTCGCTGTAGACGAGGCAGAGGCGGGCGCCCCGCGCGTCGAGCTGGCGGACATCCGCCCGCACGAGGCGGCTCCAGCGTTCCGACGGCAGCAGCGGTCCGAGCAGCGGAGCGAGCCTGCCGGCAAGGCGCTGGCCGGCACGCAGGACGACGTTTCGCATGGCGTTGCGCAGGTCGATCTCGCCGGCGAGCAGGCGCTGAAACGTCTCCGCCTTGAATGCCTTTTCGGAATAGTGCCGGAAGGAGCGCGGAACGCGCAGGATCGTTTCCTCGCTCGGCGGTTCGCGGAAGCGCAGCGTATAGGGGTTGACCGCCACGACGCCGGCCCAGCGCGGGTCGGCAAGCGCCGTGCGGAAGGCGAGATAAGCGCCGCTGCAGCGGCCGAAGAGCACCGCCGGCCCGGTCCGTCCCAGCCGGTCGAGCAGCGCGCCGGCGGCGGCGACATCCGCCTGCTGGCTGTCGTGATAGAGGATCTGCCGGGGCCGGTCCGGCAGCGGCGGGCTGTCGCCGACGCCGGCACCGTCGAAGCGCAGCGAGGTGACGCCGCTTCGCGCAAGCCGCCGCGCAAGCTCGACCGAGCCCCGCGCCCAGCCGGCCTGGTGGTCATAGCCCGTCGACAGGATCACCACCGTCACCGCGTTGCTCTTGTCGGTCGGTTCGCAGAGCGTGCCGGCGAGCGCGTCCGCCGGTCCGAAGCGCATTGGCGTTTCCCGGAAGCCGGCCGCGGCAAGCGGCCGCGTGTCGAGTGGCGAAGAAGGGGCAGGTGCCGGGGGGCGCGCAGCACCCGGCAACGGCGCCAGCCAGTCGGTCAATGCGTCCCCCACGGCCATCGGCAGCCTCTGGCCCAGGGGATTGAGGACGTATTCGTCATAGCCGTCGAACGGCAGAACATGCAGGTCGGCTGTTCGGCCGCGCAGGTGTCCGGCGAAGTCGAGCTCGGCCTGGCCGGCCGGACGGTGGACGAGCAGGATCGGAACGGCGGGTACCGGCGCCTGCGTCAGGTCGAGCCGTTTCAGGTCCGCTGCGACGCCCTCCGGCATGGAAAGGCCGGCGATCGCCCCCGGGCGCGTGTCGCGCAGCGCGTCCTCAAGGCCGAGGCCCTCGTCGATGACCCTGGACCACAGCGAGAGTTCGCGCAGATGGGCGCGCCCTTTCAGCACCGGCGCGAGCAGGCCGATGCCGGCGACCCCGTCGATCGACGACAGTGCGGAGAGCACCAGTGCGCCGCCGATGCCCTGCCCGACGAGCACGACATCACGGACGCCCGAGAGATGTCGAAGCACCGCCGTGGCCTCCACGACGGCGGCAGTCCAGCTTGCCAGCGTGATGGGGTCATCGGACGCGTCAACTGCGTTTCCGGTTCCGGGAAGGTCGAAGCGGAGGCTGGCGAAGCCGGCGGCCGCGAGACGTTCCGCGAGGTGCCGGAAGAAGCGGCGGCTGCACATTTCCTCCATGCCGAAAGGAGGTACCAGCAGCACGGCGAGATCGCGCGCATCCGGTCCGGCCGGTTGGAAGAAGCCCGGAAGGCCGGTAAAGGTGACGGGCCGGGCGACTGCCCGCACGTCGCGCCGTGCTGCCTGCGGCGCGATCGCGTCCTCTGCTACCCTCATGATGTGTCCCCCGAGCCGGGCACCCGCATGCCGACCCTTCTCCCAGCCTTTTTGCGCCGGCGAGTTTAATTTCGCGTATATGCGCCGGCCGGCGCCGGTTCATCCAGCCTTGGCAAGAACCGCAACGTGCATGTCGCAGCGATGCGCGAAGCCGAGCGACCGGTAGAGCGCGATCGCGGTCTCGTTCGTCGCATAGGCGTGCAGGAACGGAGTTTCGTGGCGCGCGACGGCCTGATGGGCGGCATGGAGGAAAAGCTGCCGGCCGAAGCCGCGGCCGCGCCAATCCGGATGGGTGCAGAGGCCGCTGACCTCGCTGAAACCGGCCGGCATCAGGCGTTCGCCGGCCATGGCGACGAGCCGTCCTTCGCGCCGCACGCCCCAGAACCGGCCGAGCGCCTGTGCCCGGAGCGTGAAGGGGCCGGGCTTCGTCAGCTCCGCGAGCGCCAGCATCTCGGCCGCGTCCGCGTCGCAGAGCGGTTCGAGGTCGCCTTCAGGCACGGCGGGCAGTGCGCCTGCCGCCACCATCTGCACGCCGGCGGCGCGTGCGACGACCGTGAGGCTTGCCGGCAGGCGCGCGTCGCGCCGCTGCAGGAAGATCACCGTTTCGCCGGGGCGAACAAGCGCCTCGAGCGCGGCAAGGCTTTCCTCTTCGTCGTCGATCGTGGCGGCAAAGGGGACGATGGAGCCCGGATAGCGCCGCGCCCGCGCGCCGCCTTGCGAAAGATGCGCATGGGTGCTGCCGAGCGCCGTCCAGATCGGGTTGTCGAGCGGATGGCTCATGGCGTGTCGGCCTTGCGCGCCGGCGCCCGCCGGTCGAGCGGCTCGCCGTCCAGTCGCTCCTCGATCGCGGCGAGTTGCTGCAGGAGCGGGCCGCGGAGATCGTCGCAGGCCGCCGACACCGCCTGTTCGATGCGCAGCCAGACGCCGCGCTTCGCCTCGGCGACGAGCCGCGCGCCGGCAGCCGTCAGCCCGACGATCCGTTGCCGTTGGTCGCCGTCTGCCGTCCTGATCTCGACGAAGCCTGCCTCGGCCAGTCTCGACACGGTGCGCGTGACGCCCGGCTGCGACAGGCCGAGGGCAAGCGACAGGTCGCCGACGGTCATCGGATCGAGCCTGTCGAGCGCTGCAAGATAGGGATGCTGCCCGGCCTGGACCGAGGCGTCGAGCGTGTCGAGGATCCGCTGCGTGTCGGTCTGCAGCCGTTCCCCCAGCCGCTTCATCCGGCTGCCGAGGCAGAGATAGCCCAGGGTTCGCATGACGTCTTCCATCGCATCCTCCTCATTCTATAACGTATTATATAACATGTTATGCAAAGTGCAACGGCGAGTCGCGCCGTCTTCCCGCCCTGCCTGCCCGGCGCAAGGCGGAGATTGACGGCGGGGGCTTAAATGCCTAGTCCGGCTGGGAGGACGAGAGGAACGGGGGCCGACGCATGACCGCAGAGCGACCGACGATGGAGGACGCGCCCGGCGCCGCGGCGCTGCATCATCTCGAACAGATCACCCAGAGGGATCTGGTGATCGCGGAACGGACGCGGGCTGTCCACGATCTCACGCGACAGGCGGACCACCTCCAGGCGGAGCTCGCGCGCTGCGAACGCGAACTCGTCATCCTCACCCGCATGCTGGAGGAGCGCGACACGGCGGCCATCGAGCTCCAGGCGAAAAACCGTGCCCTTGCCGCCGCAGCGGCCGACGCACGGGCGAAGGCCGACAGGATGGCAAAAAGCCTCTCCTGGCGGCTCACCGCGCCGCTGCGCCATCTGGCCTGGCTCACCCGGCGCCGCAGCGGCAGCGGCCCCGGTGCGTAGGGGTTGCACGCTAGCCCGCGCGGGCGAGCGCCAGCGCATCGGCACCGGCGGGAAACCGGAGCCGGCCGGTGACATCGTTCGCCGCCTGCCAGACGGCTTCCGCCACGTCGGACTCCCGCGTCACCAGGGCCGGCGTCGCGAAGCCGGCGAAGATGGGTCGTGCATATGCGACATAGGCCTCGGGAATGAGGTCCTCGATACGCACGCCCGTATTGTCCGCGAAGCGCGTCGTTGGCGCATAGCCCGGCTCCACCAGCTTGGCGCCGATGCCGAAGTGCCGCAGCTCGTGCGCCAGCGATCCGGTAAAACCTTCGATCGCCTGCTTGCTGGCGGTATAGGCGGCGGCCAGCGGCATTGACGCAAGTGTCACGCTCGACGTCACGTTGACGATCGCACCGGCCCGCCGTGCACGCAACTGCGGGATCACCGCCTGGGTCATGGCCATGACGCCGAAGGTGTTGGTCTCGAACACCTTGCGCACATGCGCCATCGGGGTCGCCTCGAAGGCGCCGACCACGCCGATGCCGGCATTGTTGACGAGCACGTCGATCGGCCCGGCAGCCGCAACGCCGCGGCGATGCTCCCGGTGCTGGTGACGTCGAGCGGCAGGATGCGCAGGCGCTCCGAACGGTCGAGAATCCCGTCGCGTGGCGTGCGCATCGTGGCGATCACGCTCCAGCCTTGGGCATGGAAATGGCGGGCGGTCTCGAGGCCGTAGCCGGACGAGCAGCCGGTGATGAGAACGGTTTTCATGGGTGATCTCCCTGTTGGCATGTCGAGCCCACTTTAGAGCGACCTTGCAGGACGATCTGCAATTGATAGTCCATTTTTTGTTTGTTATCGTCCGGAAATGGCCGATCCCCTTTCCGAGGTCATCACCCTTTTGCGGCCGCGCGCCGTGTTCACGAAAGGCATCAGCGGCGCCGGGCGCTGGGCTGTGCGCTATGGCGAATTCGGCCATCCGAGCTTCTGCGCGGTGACGGAGGGCGCCTGCCGTCTCGCCGTCGACGGACAGGAGATCCTCACGCTCGAAAAGGGGGACTTCGTTCTCCTCCCGACGACGCCGGGCTTCACACTGTCCGGTTTTGAACCGGCCACACCGCAATTCATCGATCCGAATCTTTCACCCGTGCCGGACGGGGAGATGCGCCATGGAACGCCGGATGTCGCTCCGAGCGTGCGCCTGCTCGGCGGCTATTTCATCTTCGACGGCGACGATCCGGGCCTGCTGGTGTCGCTGCTGCCGTCGCAGGTGCATGTCCGGGGCGTCGAACGCCTGTCGGTGCTGACGCGGCTTCTCACGGAGGAGGCCGGTGCGAGCCTTGCCGGGCGGGACCTGGTGCTTGCCCGCCTCATCGAGGTGATGCTCGTCGAGGCGCTGCGGCTGACACAGATGCCGGGCGCGTCGCCGGGCCTGCTGCGCGGGCTCGGCGACGCGCGGCTGGCGGAGGCGATCCGCCAGATGCATGCCGCTCCGGCGCATCCCTGGACGATGGCCGCGCTGGCGCGGCAGGCTGCGCTTTCCCGGTCGGCGTTCTTCGACCGGTTCGTTCGCCATGTCGGCCTGCCGCCGATGGAATACCTGCTGGCCTGGCGCATGGCGATTGCAAGGGACCTGCTCCGCCGCCGTGCCCTCGGCATTGCCGAGGTGGCCGAGCGCGTCGGCTACGGGTCGGCAAGCACCTTCAGCACCGCCTTCAGCCGCCACACCGGCCAGCCGCCCGGCCGTTATGCGCGCAACGCCGTGGAGCGGGAACCGGTGCGGGCGGGAAGGTGACCGATCCGCCGGTGGATGGCTGGGCGGTTGCCGGGCCCTGATACTGTCGGGCTGCGGCGTGCCGACCCCGTGGTCGCCGAAAGCGGAAATCGCCGCGCGCCACATGCCACGTCAGGACTTCGCACCGTCGCTGCGCGGACTGGTTGAAGCACTCCGTTAATGCCTGTGGTTTAAACCACAACGGAGAGTTGCGAGGGCTGTCGGAGAAATGCCGGATCAAAGGCGCGTCGATTTAGATTTTGTTCGGGTGATCGCCTTTGGCGTTCTGGTCCTCTACCACGTAAGCATGATCTATAGCACACACCATTTCGTTTTTAAGGCCAGGCTGCAGGTTCCGGGGCTGGACGTCTTCGCCCTGTTCACGCATCCATGGAGGATGTCCCTTATATTCTTCATTTCCGGCGTGGCGACGGCCTTCATATCGAAGAAAGTGTCACCAGGCGCTTTGATGCGGAGGCGATCACGGCAGCTTTCTGTCCCGCTTTTCCTGGGCCTGGTGTTTCTGGTTCCCCCGCAATTGTACGTCCAGTTCGTCGGCAATGAGGGCATGCGGATGACCTTCGGCGACGTTGTTCGAAATTATTTTACACTTGGAGAATTGGCGCATCCGACGGGAAATATTTTTCATATATATATGTACCATGTCTGGTATTTGGCATATTTATTGATCTATACTTTGATTCTCGCCTCGGTCTTGTCTGTTTTGCCCGCGGTAACCGGAAAATTATCTTTGGCGGCCGGTGCCATCATGCGCGGCCCAAACCTGGTTCTGTTGCCGGTGTACTATTTGTTTGTCGTCAGGATGATTCTCGAGCCGATTTTTGGCGAGAGTTTGGTTCTGGTGAACGATTGGTACGCGCATGCCGTGTACATGCCAATGTTTTTATTCGGTTTTTTTCTGACGGGTTCCGAGGATTTCTGGAACGGCGTCTCCCGGTATCGACGGATCGCCCTGACAATGGCCGTGATAGGTGCGGCCGTGTTGCTCACGGATCACTACGCCCCGGGCGGTCTTCGGTACCAGGGATTGAAGATAGCCGCATATGCCGTCGTCCAGTGGAGCGCAGTGGTCGCGGTGCTCGGTTTTGCGCGAACGCACGTGGTGCGGCGAAGCCCGACAATCGACTACCTGAATCGCGGTATTTTGACATATTACCTGCTGCATCAGCCGGTGATGCTTTTGTTTGCCCATTGGCTGCAGGCGAATGGGCTGGAGAACGGCTCGTCCGCCCTCGTCGTTACACTTTATACCGGCTTGTTTTGCGTTATCGCATTCGAGCTGGTGAGGGCTCTGCGGGGCGCTGTGGTGCAGACCGTCGCGACAGATCGCTGAATCGGAAAAATCGGACGGAAGTGGCAAAGGGCGGGACGATTCCACATGGTTTCGAAAATCTGGCACGGCACTTCGAGCAAGGCGGCGACGAGCGCTGTCCCCCACCCTCAGAAGCGGCCTCATCCCTGCCCGTTGCGGGCAGTCGCAGGAACAGTGCTGCGCGTTGTTGCCATTCAGGCCGCTTGATTTTGGAGGAGATGCAGTATGGAGCGATTCACCGGCGGCTGCCTGTGCGGCGATGTCCGGTTCGTGGCGTCCGGACGCCCGTACCGGGTCGGCCTCTGCCACTGCCTCGACTGCCGAAAGCACCACGGCGCGCTTTTCCACGCCTCCGCGATCTTCCCGGAAGATGCGGTGACGATCGACGGCGAAACCCGCGATTATGCGGGACGGCATTTCTGCTCCCGCTGCGGCTCATCGGTTTTCGCACGCACCGCGGACGAAATCGAAGTGAACCTGGGGTCCCTGGACGCCCCGGACCAGCTGACGCCGACCTACGAACTCTGGACCATCCGTCGCGAGTCCTGGCTGCCGCCCTTTCCGCTCACGAAACGATACGACCGCGATCGGGACGCCACGGGTCGTTCCGAGGATTAGGCAGCTCGGAACGGTGCAGGGGCGCCGCCGGGAGACGGCGGGGTTTCATGCCTTGATCA
>NZ_JAKGBU010000096.1:2032-19100 GCF_021555155.1 Rhizobium alarense | reverse complement strand
TGCTCTCCTCGCAAAGGGCCGAAAGTGTAACCCATCTATCCGGAATGAACTGTCACCCATCTCTCGGGAAGGGCATCGCCTTCTGGGCGAACAATTTGCCGCCGATAGCCCGATATTCTCGCCGGTCACCGCATGACATCGCGCAGTACAGCAGACTACCGATGCCTCGCTGTTGCCCGCAATTTTTGTGTGTCTGAAAATAGCCGGGAGAGGACTGGAAGGTTTCGGGCGCCAAATGTTTAGGAAAGCTGCCATTAATCTGCGCTAGGCTGGCTACGCCAGCACGATGCCAGCCTTCTCCGCACAGTAGACCCGTTCGCGCGCCTGCTCGATGATTCGCCGATTGTAGCGGGCCAGCATTGGGCGATTGTTCTTCGTCACCGTCACATTGATTGTGGCCTGGGGCCGCTGCCGCCAGGCGGCTAAGGCATTCGCCACAAACGCAGGCGCGGCGTGGCCTTCGACCAAGGTCGCGGCGTCGGCGAAAACATAGTCCACGAAGGCGGTGGAGCACAGATTGAAGGACATCGCCATGTGCGCGCCGTCTGGAATGGGCTGGCAGTAGCTTCGATCCGAAAGGAGGCAGACGTCTTGGTCGTAGGTCCACACAAAGGCTGCGGCCTGCGTGTCGCGCGCCTCAAACAGCCCCTTGATCATGCCTTCGAACAGGTTCGGCCGGTCATCCCCGATGTGCATCAACAGAACGAAGATCAGCCTGAGCCACTCAACATAGGTCTCCTGCGATATGTCGATTTGCTGGCACAGGTGAGCCTGATGCGGCTTCTGTCCGTTGACGATCCGTCGATAGACGGCGAGCAGTTCCGGATCGGTCGGCTCGTAATGTCCAACGCCGGGAAAGCTGTTCAACACCTTCTGGATGCAGAAGGGATTGCGGACGAAGTTCAGCAGCTTCGCGGCGAACAGGTCGATAAGCTCAGTCTTGATGTCCGCGCTGCCCGCGGCCAGCTTATCGAGCAGGCCTTTGGTATGGATCGCGACATTCGCTTCGTACTTGTGAAACAGCGCCTCGAGGTTCATGCGCAGCGGTCCGCCTCCCGGCACGTCGAAGCTGAAGAGGTCAAGCATCGACAAGGTCGATGCGATCGCACGCCCGCGGGGGTTCTCCAGTTCAATCCGGTAAGCCTCTCGATCCGCGATGCGAAACGAGTAAATCCGGAAATTACCGCCGGTGCTGTTCGGGTTGCTCGCGTTGAGCCTCTGCTCAACCTGCGACACAAAGTGCTGATTGCGTGTGTCGTTACCGCGCATGCTCTGACGTCAGTCTCCCTTGAATCAGATCGTAGCACGGCCGCCACCGCAGTGGCGGCGCCGGGATCGCGCGACAGTATGCGTAATTCGCCTCAAAGGCAGCTACGGGGCTTGGTGCGCGCCACTTTGTCTGACCGCCTTGAAGGCGCAAACCTGCCGCCAAATGCACGATATTGCCGCCGATTGATACGCAAACCCCGCCGAAAACCGCCGATGGCCGCGTAACGTTGAATACCTGCATACTTGTCAGAGGCTTATCACCATCTCATAGTGCTCATCCTCGTCGGGCACTGCCCGCCATTTGCCGCTCACCGATTGCCCTCTATAGCGCGATACTGTCGCCGATCACCGCACGCCTGCGGAGCGGCATAGCAAACCGTCGATTCTACGCTAGAGCCCGGTCGTTGAGATCACACTTCCTTTGCAATCGTGTCGAAGTCCGCCTGCGTGATTTCAAAGAAGCCTGGCGCATCAGCCATCCCCAATTTGGGTTCTCTCGCGAGAAAGAAAGCGGCGGGCACCTACCAAAAACCGGGATGACCGCCGTTAGCCACCCAAATGCCGCCGAAACCTGCCGATGACCGCATAACATGGAGTATCTGCATAATCATCAAAGGGTTATGACGATCTCATAGCCCTCATCTTCGTCGGGCGTTGCCCGCCAGCCTTGCCTGAAGGTGCTCAATTTACGAACGGCTTGCCGCCGAACGCCGCCGATTTCCCTCCGCACTGTGCCTGTCCCGATTTTCACTCGCGCCGTGGCGAGAGGTTCATTCGTTCTGCCATTGCCATTGTAGGACGCTTGCCCTACAAATGCCTGGGTCAATTGTCCTACGGCGCGCATGGTGGTCCCTGCCGTTCGCGCTCCGGCTGAGGAAACCGACGATGAGCGCCAGCAAAACCCGCAGGCAAATCGTGGATGTCGCGGACCGGCTCTTCTACGAGCATGGTTTCGACGCGACATCCTTTGCCGACATCGCAAGGGATGTCGGGCTGTCACGCGGAAATTTCTATTATCATTTCAAGACCAAGGATGAGATCCTTGCGGCCGTGATCGCGCAGCGCGCAGCGCGCACGCGCGCCATGCTGGAGGCATGGGAACAGGATGCAGCTTCGCCCGGAGAGCGCATCCGAAGCTTCGTCCATCTTCTCATCGCGAACCGGACGAAGATCATGGCGCATGGATGCCCGGTCGGTACGCTTTGCAACGAGCTGGCGAAGCTCGATCACATGGCGAAGGACGATGCCGTCCGGCTGTTTTCCCTGTTCCGCAACTGGCTCAGCCGGCAGTTCGCCGCGCTCGGGCGCGACGCCGATGCCGATGCGCTCGCGCTCCATGTCCTGATGCGCAGCCAGGGCGTCGCGGCGCTCGCCACCGCCTTCCGCGACGAGGATTTCATCCGCCGCGAGGTCGCGGACATGGAGACCTGGCTGCAAGCCCAATGTCCGGCCGCTTCATTCGGCCATTCCCGCCAACCCGTTTGATGGAGCAACCATGTTCATCATCACCCTTCGCATCAAAGACAAGACCAGAGCGCCACAGTTCACGGACGGGCATAATGCGTGGATCAGACGGGGTTTCGATGACGGCGTGTTCCTGCTGGTCGGCAGCCTTCAGCCGAATGCGGGCGGGGCGATCCTCGCGCACAATGCCTCGCCGGAGGACATCGAGGCGCGGGTGCAGGACGATCCCTTCGTCGCCGAAGGCGTGGTCAGCGCGGAGATCCTTGCCGTCGCGCCGGGCCGCACCGATGAACGGCTCGCCTTCCTGAAAGCCTGAGCGATGAGCGCGATCATTCCCGGCCCGGACGCGGGTCGCCGTGCCGGATCGGGACGATGGCGCAAAAGGCGCCTGGAATCACGGCAAAGAGCAGGATACATACAAGGCGCACCGGGGCGTCTCCCGTCGGCCGCCGTCTGGACGGCGGGGCGACGGCGGGAAAGGTCCGGGCGGAGCGGGTGCCGGAAGCGGCGAACGGACAAGCGGGCGGTAACGGACAGGCGGGCGGTCACGTGCAGGGCAAGTCGGAAAACACCAATATCACGGTCCGGAAGCTGGCGAACGGCCGCTGGACCTACGGGCTCACCTTCCGGGGCGTCAGCTACCCCGTGCGCGACCAGTTTGCCTCGCAGCTCCAGGCGATCGCGGCGGCCCAGGATATCCTGCGCCGCCTCGAAGGCCGCCAGGCGCAGCGATGACGGCGGAAACGGCGGAGCGGCGCGCAATGTCGTGCTCCGGACGAAATTCCCGTGAAATGATCACGCTTCTCCCGATTTTTCGCCATTTTGCTCCCTGAATGATCAATTCCGGAACAGAACAGCCGTGAATTCATTCAAATGCTGTTCAGAAAGCGGATGGTAGGGTCCGCTTCGACCATTTCGACTATGCGGCTCACCGAGGAAAGGAACGATTGTCATGGCTACCATCATCGAGGGCACCAACGGTCGCGACGTGATCTACCAGGACTGGGACGAGGAAGTGGAGGTGTACGCCTACGGCGGCAATGACGACATCTACCTCAACCTCGTGAACCGGTACGGCGGCTACAACTATGTCGAGGCCGGCAGCGGCGACGATTATGTCCAGAACGGTTTCGAAGGCGGCAACGACATCTATCTGGGGTCGGGCAACGACCTCTATGTCCATGACGGCATCGCGATCGACTATGACAGCTACGACCGCGTCTTCGGCGAATCGGGCAACGACACGTTCGAGGTAGAGACGCTGCAGAGCGACTATTACGGCGGCAGCGGCAAGGACGTCTTCAAGACGGCCGGCTACAACAACTATTTCGACGGCGGCGACGGCGTCGACACGATCAACTACTCGCTGCAGGATTCGACCGAACTCGAGGGCATCGGCGTCTATCTCAACCTCGACGAGGGCTTCGCCGAGGTCGGCAACGACGGCTATGAGGAATTCGACGACATCGAGAACGCCACCGGCACCGGCTGGCACGACACGATCATCGGCACCGCCGGCGCCAATGTCCTGAAGGGCCTCAACGGCGAGGACCAGCTCGAGGGCCTCGAGGGCGATGACGACCTCTATGGCGGCAACGGCAACGACACGCTCTACGGCGACGACGGTTACGACAACCTCTTCGGCGAAAAGGGTCACGACGACCTTTACGGCGGGACCGGCGAGGACGACCTCTCCGGCGGCAAGGGCTACGACAACCTTTCCGGCGGCAAGGGCCGCGACGTTCTCATCGGCGGCCTCGGATCCGACCTGCTGAACGGCGGCAAGGGGGCCGACAACTTCGATTTCAACTCGGTCGATGATTCCGTCGTCGGTTCCAACCGGGACGAGATCGTCGACTTCAACCGCGGCCAGGGCGACGTGATCGACCTCTCCGGCATCGACGCCAACGAAAACAGCGGCGGCAACCAGTCGTTCGACTTCATCGGCACGTCCGGCTTCTCCGGCACAGCCCGCGAACTGCGCTACAATGGCCATATCATCGCCGGCGACGTCGACGGCGACGGCTCGGCCGACTTCCAGATCGAGGCGAACCTGACGCAGTATTTCGCGGACGACTTCGTGCTCTGACGCCCGGGCGCACCTTCAAGAACGAAAATGCCGGGATCTCTCCCGGCATTTTTTTTGGGGTCCGTGGCCGCCGTCAGGTCTTGTTGGCCAGCCGGTCGATCGCGCTCTGGGTGGCGACGCCGAAGTCGCCGTCGATCGGGCCGCTGTAGAAGCCGCGGCTCTTCAGGATCTGCTGCACCTCCTTGCGGAACTGCGGCGTGAAGTTCGCCGGCGAGCCCTTCAGCTCCTGCAGCTTGCCCTGGTCGCCGCCCTCGACGCTGGCGATCGCCCAGCGGGCGGCCTCCTGCGCATTGGCGCGCGTGCCGAGCCCCTGGTCGTAGAGCCTGGACAGGTTGCCCATCGCATAGGTGTTGCCGCCGTTCGCCGCCTTCAGGTACCAGTCGTGCGCCGCGACATAGTCCTGCTTGACGCCGTTGCCGACATCAAACAGCCAGCCGAGCGAGGCCATAGAATAGAAGTCGTTCTGCGCGGCCGCCTGCTCGTACCACTTGCGGGCCTCCACGTAGTCGACCGCGACGCCGAGGCCGGACTGGTAGGCGTAGCCGAGCGAGGACATGGCGTTGACGTCGCCGTTTTCCGCTCCCTTGCGGTACCAGTCGAGCGACAGCGCATAGTCCCGGTTGAGGCCGATGCCCTCGCGGTAGAACCAGCCCATCGTCGCCTGCGCGTTGCCGTAACCCTGGTCGGCCGCCTTCTGGTACCACTTGACGGCTTCCGCATAGTCCTTGCGGGTGCCGTTGTAGCCTTCGCGGTAGAGCCAGCCGAGCGAGGCCTGTGCATAGGCATTGCCGGCATTCGCCGCCTGTTCGAACATGCGGATGCCCTTCGCCATGTCGGCCGGGCCGTCCGTGCCGTAGATCGAGAACCACGCAAGGTTGGTCAGCGCGTACATGTTCCCTTCGTCGGCGGACTTCTGGTAGAGCTCGCGCGCCCGGGCATAGTTGCGCGCCGTGTCGTTGGCGCGGCCGAGCAGGTTGCGGATCATGCTGTCGCCGGGATTGGCGTTGAGCGCCGCCTCGCAGGCCGGGATCGCCCGGCCATAGTCGATCTGGGCGAAGAGCTTGCCGATGAAGCCCGGCTTCGAGTTGGGCTCGCCGGCGAGTTCGTGGCACTGGTCGACATCCGAGCCGGTCGCCGTGACCGTCGACTGGCCGCTGTCGGTCGTGGTGGTTGTGGTCAGAGCGCTGGTATTGCTGCGCGAGCCAGCGAGCTGATCGATCGCCGCAAGCGTCGCCGCGCCGAATTCGCCATCGGTCGCGCCGCTGTAGAGCCCCCGCTCCTTGAGGAGGGCCTGCATCTCGCGGCGGAAGGCGACGGTGAAGTTCGACGGGGTGTTCTTCAGCTCGTTGAGCTTCGTCGTGTCGCCGCTTTCGACGCTCGCCGCCGCCCAGCGGACGGCTTCCTTGGCGTCGGCCGGCGTGCCGAGGCCCTGGTCGTAGAGGCGCGACAGGTTGCCCATGGCATAGGCGCTGCCGGCATTCGAGGCCTTTTCGTACCAGTAGCGGGCCTCGACATAGTCCTGCTTCACGCCGTTGCCGACGTCGTAGAGCCAGCCGAGCGACGCCATCGAATAGCTGTCGCCGACATTGGCGGCCTTCTCGTACCAGACCTTGGCCTCGGCATAGTTCTGCGCCGTTCCGAGACCGTTCTGGTAGGCCCAGCCGAGCGAGGACATGGCGTTCGCGTCGCCGGCATCAGCGGCCTTGCGGTACCAGGCGAGCGACTGGACATAGTCCTGGCCGACGCCGTGGCCTTCGCGGTAGAACCAGCCCATCGTCGCCATGGCATTGGCATAGCCCTGGTTGGCCGACTGCTGGTACCACTTGACGGCCTCGTTGTAGTCCTGGCGCGTGCCGCCATAGCCTTCGCGGTAGAGCCAGCCGAGGGAGGCCTGCGCATAGGCGTTGCCGGCGATCGCGGCCTTCTCGAACATCGACAGGCCCTTCGGCACGTCGACGGGTCCGTCGGTGCCGTAGACCGAGAACCAGGCGAGGTTCGTCAGGGCATACATGTTACCGAGGTCGATCGCCTTCTCGTAGTTGCGGCGTGCCTCGACATAGTTGCGGTCGGCGTCATGCGCGCGGCCGAGCATGTTGACGAGCGCGCCGTCGCTCGGGTTCTCGTTGACGGCCTGCGCGCAGGCGGTGAGCGCCCGCTTGGCGTCGATCTTCAGGAAGTTGACGCCCATGAAGCCCGGCAGCGACTGCGGCTCGCCGGCAAGCAGGTAGCAGTCGCGCGAGGCGGCCGTGTCCTGCCCGACGGTGGTCGACGTCTTCGGCTGCAGCGCCGCGATGAGCTGTTCGGCCTCGCCCTTGTGGGTGCTGTCCGGATAGCGCTCGATGAAGCGCGTCAGCGCCGCCGCATCGGTCGAGCCCTTCAGCGCCTCCCAGGCGATCTGGTCGGCCGTGTCGCCGGTCTTCTCGGTCGTTTCGGCGAGCGAGGCGAGCTTCTTCTCGGCCAGCATCTTGTAGACCGGGTCCTTGCCGTGCTTGGCGATGAAGGCCTCGAGCAGGTCCTTGTCGGCGAGGTCGCGGATGTTCTGCCAGTCGGCGGCCGCCTCGGACTGGCCGTTCGGCGAGACCTCCTGCGTGTTGCCGCTGTTGGTGACGTTGATGTTGACTTCCTTGATGTTCAGGAAGATCTGCGCGCCGCCGAGCGAGCCGTAGACGAAAGGCTCCTGCTCGCGGTTCGTCACCTGGACCACCTCGTCACGCACCTTGCCGAGCGCGATGCGCACGTCGACGCCGGGCTCGATGAGATACTTGGAGAGCGCCGTGGCGAACGGGCTGTTCTCGCCGTCGCCGTCGAGCGCCACCGTGCCGGCCTTCGAGGCGAAGGCGATCAGCGTATCGGCGGATTCCGGCTCGACGCGGGCAAGGCCGCGCGTCACCGCGCGCGTGCCGATCGACCGGGTCATCGACTGGGAAAACGGATTGTTGCGGCAGGCGTCGAGGATGAAGAGCTTGAGCTTCGTCGCGCCGGAAAGCGCCCGCTGCACGCGGTCGATCGGCACGCTCTCGTCCTCGACGTCGCGGTCGCTCTTCAGCTGGGCGTCGGTCGGAAGCAGATAGTTGACGCCGTTCATCTCCATCGCATGGCCCGAGAAATAGACGACGGCCACCTCGGCATCGAGCGCCTGGTCCTCGAACTCGCGCAGCGCCTTGACCATCGCCGAGCGGTCGAGGTCATGAACGGTCAGGACGGAATCGAAACCCGCGCTTTCGAACGACGCCTTCATCAGCTCGACATCGTTGGCGGGGTTCTTCAGCTGTGCGGTGGCTTCGTATTTCTGGTTGCCGATCAGAAGCGCGACGCGCTTGGCCTCGGCGGAGCCCGCCTGCAGCACGAAGATCGAGATCGATACGAAGAATACCGGCGCCCAGCGCTTTGTCATTCGCTTGAACATACCCTTCCCTCCGGCATTATTGCCGACAGTATTACGTATGGGCATGCCGGTTTCAATGATCGGCCGACCGGATTTTTTGGGACGAAGCGCCGGGGGCAACCTCAGGCCGCGATCTCGACCCACCGCCTGTCGCGGAAGGACCGGGCCATGGCGTGCACGGTCTTCTCGATCCGGAGCCCCTGGGCGAAGTCTATGGCATGGAACGACATTCCGGCAACGGCCGCGATCAGCTCGCGGCACTCGATCACCTTGAGGTCGTTGAAGCCGAGGCCATGGCCGGGAGCCGGAATGAAGCGGTCGTAGGGCTTGTGATGCGGTGCCGTCAGCACCGTCGCATAGCCCTGCTCCGTCGCCCGTCCGTCGGTCCGGTAGATCTGGAATTCGTTCATCCGCTCCTGGTCGAACAGGATGGAGCCCTTCGAACCGTAGATCTGCAGCGCGATGCGGCCCTTGCGGCCCCAGGCGGCGCGGCTTGCCATCAGCACGCCGGAGACATTGCCGGGCAGGCGCATCAGCACGCTCGCCGTATCGTGGTTCTCGACGGCGCGGCGGCCGCCGTCGCGGGTGGGCCGGTCCGGATAGGGTTTCGAGAGGTCGGCGATCACCGCCTCGACATGGCCGAACAGGCACCACAGCAGCGACAGCGGATGCACGGCGAAATCGTCGAGCGCGCCATAGCCGGCGGACGCCTCGCTCTTCCAGTAGAAGAGTGCCTCCGGGTCGGCCATGAAATCCTCGTCCATCTCGACCCGCACATGGTTGACGGTGCCGATCGCGCCCTCGTCGAGCAGCGTGCGGATATGGCGGATCACCGGGTTCTGGATGTAGTTGTAGCCCATGATGGCGATGCGGCCGGCGGAAAACGCGGCGTTCAGCATGCGCTCGGCATCGGCGAAGGCCGGCGCCATCGGCTTCTCGCACCAGACATGCTTGCCGGCCTCGAGCGCCGCGATCGCCATGTCGGCGTGGAACTGATTCGGCGTCGTGACCGAGATCACGTCCACCTCCGGATCGGCCAGCAGGTCCCGCCAGTCGGCCGTCGCCCTGGCAAAGCCGAATTCGCGGGCGCGCGCCTGCGCCAGGTCGGCATTGGCCTCCGCCAGATGCACGAGACGCGGCCGCTCGACATCGCCGAAAATCGCGCTCACATTGTTCCAGGCGAGCGCGTGGCACTTGCCCATGTAGCCCGTACCGATCAGACCGACACCCAGAGCCTTCATCGCGCGTCCTCCCTACGATATACCGGCATTGTTTGCCGGAATGCATAGCCGGAAAGTTTTGGAACGAAAACATTCTTTTTCGTTCATATGGAATATTTGTTTCATTTGCGGCATGATCCGTGCGGGAGGCGAACCAGACATGACCAGTTCCGACACGACGGTGCGGGTGCCGCGGGATTTCGAGAGCCTGCGCCACATCATCATCGAAAAGAAGGCGACGATGCCGAAGCGGCTCGCGCAGGTCGCCGCCTTCGCGCTGGCCAATCCCGACGACATCGCCTTCGGCACCGCGGCACGCATCGCGACCGCCGCGGATGTCCAGCCCTCGACGCTCGTCCGCCTCGCCCAGCATCTCGGCTATGACGGCTTCTCCGACCTTCAGGACGTGTTTCGCGCACGGCTGCGCGACCGGACGCTCTCCTACGAGGAACGGCTTCTCTCGCTGGAACAGGGGCCTGCGGCCAACAGCGACACGGAACTGCTTTCCGGATTTCTGACCGCGGCCAGCCAGTCCGTCGCAAGGCTCGCCACGACGATCGACGGCGACACCTTCACGCGATCGGTCGACATTCTGTCGCGGGCGGAGACGATCTATCTCGTCGCCAAGCGCCGCTCCTATCCGCTGACGGCGCATATCGCCTATGCCTTCGGCAAACTCGGCATCCGCCACCAGATGGTCGCCTCGCCGAACGGCATCGATCCGGAAATCGCCCAGTTCGCCACGGCCGGCGACGCGGTGATCGCCGCAAGCTTCTCGCCCTATGCCGCCGAAAGCCTCGCCCAGGCGCAGGAACTCGCCGACCGGGGCGTGCCGATCATCGCCATCACCGACTCGGTCTTCTCGCCGCTCGCCAGCTGCGCCACGCACTGGTTCGAGGTATCGGAGGCGGACTATGCCGGTTTCCGCTCGCTGTCGGCGTCGATCGCCCTCGCGATGGCGCTCCCCGTCGCGATCGCCGAGAAGCGCCGGGCGATGAGCAGGAAGGGCGGCAAGGCATAGGGAATGACAAAACGGAATGCCTATTCCGAATTGACATTATAATGGAATTAATGTTTCATTTCTCCAAGGCACCCGCCGGAATGCGGGTGCGGAGAAACGGGAGGAAACCATGCCGCACACCGACCTTGCTCCGGCCGGGACGATGCTGGACGTCATAACGATCGGCCGCTCATCCGTCGATCTCTACGGCCAGCAGCTCGGCACGCGGCTGGAGGACACCGCCTCCTTCGCCAAGTCGGTCGGCGGCTGCCCGGCCAATATCGCGATCGGCACGGCGCGCCTCGGCCTGAAGTCCGGCCTCATCACCCGCGTCGGCGACGAGCAGATGGGCCGCTTCATCATCGAACAGTCGGCCCGCGAAGGGGTCGCGACCGCCGGCATCCGCACCGACAGGGACCGTCTGACGGCACTCGTGCTGCTGGCGATCGAATCGGAAGGCGTCTCGCCGATGATCTTCGTGCGCACCGACTGCGCCGACATGGCGCTTTGCGAGGACGACATCGATCCCGACTTCATCCGCTCCTCGCGCGCCGTGCTCGTCTCGGGCACGCATTTTTCGAAACCGAACACCGAGGCCGCGCAGCGCAAGGCGATCCGGCTTGCCAAGGATGCCGGCCGCAAGGTGATCTTCGACGTGGACTACCGGCCGAACCTCTGGGGGCTAGCCGGTCATGCCGAGGGTTTCGAGCGTTATGTGAAGTCCGACCGCGTTTCATCCCTGATGAAATCCGTGCTGCCGGACTGCGACCTGATCGTCGGGACGGAAGAGGAGATCATGATCGCGTCGGGCGCCGACGACGTGCTGTCCTCGCTGAAGGCGATCCGGGCCGTCTCGCCGGCGACGATCGTGCTGAAGCGCGGCGCCATGGGCTGCATCGTCTATGACGGGCCGATCTCCGACGACCTGGAGGACGGCGTCGTCGGGCAAGGCTTCCCGATCGAGGTCTACAACGTGCTCGGCGCCGGTGACGCCTTCATGTCGGGCTTCCTGCGGGGCTGGCTGACCGGCGAGGACCACCAGACCTCGGCCACCTGGGCGAACGCCTGCGGCGCCTTCGCCGTCTCCCGCTTGCTCTGCTCGCCGGAATATCCGAGCTGGGAGGAACTCGCCTTCTTCCTGAAGAACGGCAGCAAGCACCGCGCGCTGCGCAAGGACGAGGCGATCAACCACATCCACTGGGCGACGAACCGCAAGACCGGCGACATTCCGCTGCTGATGGCGCTTGCCTGCGACCACCGCATGCAGCTCGTCGACGTCGCCGACGAGCTCGGCGTGCCGCACAAGAAGATTTCGGAGTTCAAGCGGCTGACCGTCCAGGCCGCAGCCCGCGTCGCCGATGGCCGGCCCGGCTACGGCATGCTGATCGACGAGCGCTTCGGCCGCGATGCCTTCTTCGACGCGGCGACGCAGAACTTCTCGTGGCTCGGTCGCCCGGTCGAGCTGCCGGGCTCCAAGCCGCTGCGCTTCGAGTTCAGCCAGGACATCGGCTCGCAGCTCGTCGAATGGCCGCTCGACCATTGCATCAAATGCCTGTGCTTCTATCATCCGGACGACCCGGCAGCGCTGAAAGAGGAGCAGCAGGAGAAGCTGCGCACGCTGTTCGAGGCGGCGCGCCGCGTCGGGCGGGAGCTGCTGATCGAGATCATCGCCGGCAAGAACGGACCGCTTAAGGATGACACGGTGTCGACGGCGCTGCAGGAACTCTACGACCTCGGCATCAAGCCCGACTGGTGGAAGCTCGAGCCGCAGGCATCCGCCGGCGCCTGGCGGAACATCGAGGCGGTGATCGCCGAAAACGACGGCTATTGCCGCGGCATCGTGCTGCTCGGTCTCGAAGCGCCGACGGAGGATCTGGTGAAGGCCTTCGAGGCGACGACGGTGGCACCCGCCGTCAAGGGCTTTGCGGTCGGCCGCACCATCTTCGCCGACGCGGCGCGCGCCTGGATGGCCGGCAGGATGGACGATGAGGCGGCGGTCGCCGACATGGCGGCGCGTTTCAGGGAACTGACCGACGCGTGGCTGAGGACGCGCGGGCTGACGTAACAAAGACCCGTCTGACAGGTTTTGGGGTTGGGCGCCCCCTCACCCCGCCTCCGCTGCGCTCGGCGGACCTCTCCCCGAGGGGAGAGGAGGACGGAGAGGCTGCGGCATTCTCCCTCTTCTCCCCTCGGGGAGAAGGTGGCCCGAAGGGCCGGATGAGGGGGCCGACGCCCGATGCAATGCCCGTCCTTTCAGGGGCGGACGAACGAGATAACAAGGTTTCCGGGAGGACCCGATGGCAAAGACGATCCGGCTGACGATGGCACAGGCCGTCGCGCACTTCCTCAAGGCACAGATGACGATCGTCGACGGCGCCAAGGTGCCGATCTTCGGCGGCGTCTGGGCGATCTTCGGCCACGGCAACGTCGCCGGCATGGGCGAGGCGCTCTATCAGGTGAGACGCGAGCTGCCGACCTACCGTGCCCACAACGAACAGGGCATGGCGCATGCGGCGGTCGCCTATGCCAAGGCGAGCTTCCGCAGCCGCTTCATGGCCTGCACGACCTCGATCGGCCCCGGTGCACTGAACATGGTGACGGCGGCCGGCGTCGCCCATGTCAACCGCCTGCCGGTGCTCTTCCTGCCCGGCGACGTCTTCGCCAACCGTATTCCCGACCCGGTCCTCCAGCAGATCGAGGATTTCGGCGACGGCACCGTCTCGGTCAACGACGCCTTCCGCTGCGTCTCGCGCTATTTCGACCGCATCACCCGGCCGGAACAGATCATCCCGGCGCTGAAGCGCGCCATGCAGGTGCTGACCGACCCGGTCGACTGCGGGCCGGTGACGCTGTCGCTCTGCCAGGACGTGCAGGCGGAGGCCTACGACTATCCGGAAAGCCTGTTTGCCGAGAAGGTCTGGACGCAGCGCCGGCCGCGGCCGGATGCCGACGAATTCGCCGCCGCGATCGAGACGATCCGCCAGGCGCAAAAGCCGCTGATCATCGCCGGCGGCGGCGTGCTCTATTCGCACGCGACGGCGGAGCTCAAGGCCTTCGCCGGCATGCACGGCATCCCCGTCGCCGTCACCCAGGCCGGCAAGTCGGCGATCCCCGACGATCATGCGCTGTGCATGGGCTCGATCGGCGTCACCGGCACCTCGGCGGCCAACGCCTTTGCCGAGGAGGCCGACGTCATCATCGCCGTCGGCACCCGCATGCAGGATTTCACGACGGGCTCCTGGGCGCTGTTCAAGAACGAGACGCTGAAATTCGTCGGCCTCAACACGGCCGCCTTCGATGCCGCCAAGCACGATGCGCTGCCGCTCGTCGCCGACGCGCGCGAAGGCCTGACGCTGCTGTCCGAGGCGCTCGGCGGCTGGAAGGCGCCGGCCTCCGTCGAACAGGCGGCAAAGACGCGCAAGGCGGAATGGATGGCGGCGGCGCAGCGGGCGACGGCCGCGACGAACGCCGACCTTCCCTCCGACGCGCAGGTGATCGGGACTGTCCAGCGCACGATCGGCGGGGAGAATTCCGTGCTGGTCTGCGCGGCCGGCGGCCTTCCCGGCGAACTGCACAAGCTCTGGCAGGCGCACCGGCCGGGCAGCTACCACATGGAATACGGCTTCTCCTGCATGGGCTACGAGATCGCCGGCGGGCTCGGCGTCAAGATGGCGCGGCCGGAAGCCGACGTCGTCGTCATGGTCGGCGATGGTTCCTACATGATGATGAATTCCGAGCTGTCCACCTCGATCATGCTCGGGCAGAAGCTCACCATCGTCGTGCTCGACAACCGCGGCTACGGCTGCATCAACCGGCTGCAGATGGCAACCGGCGGCGCGAACTTCAACAACCTTCTGAAGGATGCCAATATCGAGATGATGCCGGACATCGACTTCCGGGCGCATGCCGAAAGCATGGGGGCCGTGGCGGTGAAGGTCTCCTCCATCGCCGACCTGGAAACCGCGATCCAGCAGAGCAAGGGCAACGACCGCACCTCCGTCATCGTCATCGACACCGACCCGCTCGTCACCACCGACGCCGGCGGCCACTGGTGGGATGTCGCGGTGCCGGAAGTGAGCCCGCGCAACGAGGTCAACAAGGCGCGGGAAGCCTATGTGAAGGCGTTGGAAGCGCAGCGGATCGGCTAAAGCATACACCTCCCTAACCGTCATCCTCGGGACAAGCCCGAGGATGACGGAGGAAAGGGAACGCATAGAGACAACGACAACGGGAAGCCCTGCTTCCCGCCCATGGAGACTTCGCATGAAAGCCAAACTCGGCATGTCGCCCATCGCCTGGTGGAACGACGATCTTCCCGACCTCAGCGACGACGTGTCGCTCGAGGAATGCCTGCGGCAGTCCCGCAGCGCCGGCTTCACCGGCATGGAAAAGGGCCGCCGCTTCCCCGACGACCCGGCGGTGATGCTGCCGATCCTGCGTGCCGCAGACGTGACGCTCTGCGGCGGCTGGTTCTCGGGAACCCTGGTCGACGAGGGCCTTGCCGCCAACAAGGACCGCATCGCGCCGATGATCGAACTCTTCAAGGCCGTCGATGCGCCCTGCATCGTCTATGGCGAAGTCGGCCGCTCCATCCAGGGCGACCGCGCGAAGCCGCTTGCCACCAAGCCGCGGCTTTCCGACGACGAGATGAAGGCCTACGGCCTCCGCCTGACCGAATTCGGCGAATGGTGCGCGGATCAGGGCATGCCGCTCTCCTACCACCACCATATGGCCGCCGTGGTGGAGACCGAGCCGGAACTCGACGCCTTCATGAACGCCTCGGGCGAAGGCATTCCGCTCTTGCTCGATGCCGGGCACCTGGCCTTTGCCGGCGGCGACGTGCTGCGCGCCATCGACAAGCATCACGCCCGCATCAACCACGTGCACGTCAAGGACATCCGCCGGGCCGTGGTGGACGGGCTCGACCGCAGCAAGCAGTCCTTCCTCGACGCGGTGGCGCTCGGCGCCTTCACCGTGCCGGGCGACGGCTCGCTCGATTTCGGCGCCATCGTGCAGCGCTTCGCCGACTACGGCTACGAGGGCTGGTTCGTCGTCGAGGCCGAGCAGGATCCGCGCAAGGCCCCGCCGCAGACGATGGCGGAGGTCGGATACGCGGAACTGATGCGCGTCATGACGGCCGCGGGTTATACGGTGGAGACGGAAGGCTTTCCGAAGGGGTAGTTGCGCGTGCGTGGGAGTGCCCCTCACCAAGCGCGCCCAGGCGTTCGACTTCGTCTCACGCGGGCTTGCTATCCTCTCCCTCAAGGGGAGAGGAAACGATGGGCAACCGCCTCGCCACAAGCAAAGGCCGGGCGCGTGGCACCTTCCTCTCCCCTTGAGGGAGAGGATACGAAGGCCGGGCGAACGACAGTGAGCCCCTGGCCGCAGTTGGTGAGGGGGCACCCGCTCACCGCAACCATTTGGAGAACAGCACCATGCCCAACCTGCTCGTCAAACCCGATGGCACCCATGGCCGGGTGAGCCATGTGACGCCGGAGAGCGCCGGCTGGACCTATGTCGGCTTCGACCTGCACCGGATGAAGCCGGGCGAGATCGTCTCGGCGGAGACGGGAAGCCGCGAAGTCTGCCTCGTCTGGGTCTCCGGCAAGGGCGAGGCGCGCGCCGCGGGCACGGATTTCGGCGTGCTCGGCGCGCGCATGAGCCCCTTCGACGGCGCGCCGCACGCGCTCTACGTGCCGGCCGGCGCCAACTGGTCGGTGACGGCGGAGACGGACCTGGAACTCGCCGTCTGCTCGGCCCCGGGCGGCGGCGACTACAAGGCCAAGGCGATCCCGCCGGGCACGCATCCGAAGCTCACCCGCGGCAAGGGCTCGAATGTCCGCCACGTCCACAACATCATGCCGGAGGACGACAACTCGGCCCATTCGCTGCTCGTCGTCGAGGTGATCACCCCGAGCGGCAACACCTCCTCCTATCCCTCGCACAAGCACGACCGGGACGACCTGCCGAACGAGAGCCTCCTGGAAGAGACCTATTACCACCGGCTCAACCCGCCGCAGGGCTTCGCCTTCCAGCGCGTCTATACCGACGACCGCTCGCTCGACGAGGCGATGGCGGTGGAGGACGGCGACGTGACGCTGGTGCCGAAGGGTTACCACCCCTGCGCCACCATCCACGGCTACGACCTCTATTATCTCAACGTCATGGCCGGCCCGAAGCGCGTGTGGAAATTCCACAATGCCAAGGAGCATGCGTGGCTGCTGGCGTAGCGGCCACCGTCAGGCGAGGCAGACGGCCCCGGCCGCAACGACAAGGCAGGCGACGATCCGGCGAGGCGTCAGCGCCTCCCCGAGGAAGAGCCGGCCGATGACGACGGCGAAGATGACGCTCGTTTCCCGCAGCGCCGTGATCGGGCCGACCGGCCCGAATGCGAAGGCCATCACCACCGAACCGTAGGCGAGCAGCACCACGACGCCGCCTGCGAGCGCGGCCCGTGTTTCGCGTGCACGCATGTCGACGCGGAGCCTTCCCCTCAGCGTCACGAAGGTCGCAGGCATCAGCAGGCCGTAGAACAGCAGGACCCAGGCGGTATAGGCGCCGGCATGGCCGGCGCGACGCACGCCCACCGCGTCCACCGTCACGTAGCTTGCGATGATCATGCCGGTCGCGAGCGCGAAGAG
>NZ_JAKGBU010000096.1:0-1932 GCF_021555155.1 Rhizobium alarense | reverse complement strand
TGGCCGGCGCGACGCACGCCCACCGCGTCCACCGTCACGTAGCTTGCGATGATCATGCCGGTCGCGAGCGCGAAGAGCAGCGCGACGCTCGCCGTGCGTCCCCGCCCGAGCGCGAGGCTCATGATGCCCGCTGCGACCAGAACGATGCCGATCACCTGGACAGGCGCGATCGTTTCGCCGGCGAACAGCAGGCCGCCCAGCGTCACCAGCAGGGGCACGACACCCCGCACGACAGGATAGACCTGCCCGAGTTCACCATGCCGATAGGCCTCGACAAGGAAGACGCTGTATCCGACCTGAAGCACGGCCGAGAGCCCGATGAAAATCCAGGCCGACACATCCGGCGCCGGAGAAAGGATCGCGAGCGGTACGGCGGCAAAGGTCGTCGTAAAGCTCATCACGGTCACCGCCCACAGCCGGTCGGCACCGTTGCGCAGGAAGGCATTCCAGGTGGCATGCAGGATGGCGGCGAACAGGGCGAGCGCGACGACGGCGAAGCTCATTGCCTTGCTCGCCCGATGCCCATGAGCGCGGCTGCCGCGTCCCGCGCTTGCCGGATGGCGTCCTCGCCCTTGCCCATCTGCGCCGCGAGCGTCGCACCTTCGAGCAGCATGGCGAGAACCGAGGCGACGCTCTCCGCGCGCTCTGCCGGCATGTCCTCGACCAATATTTCCCGCATACGGCGCCGCATGTCCTGCTTTTGCCGGACCACGGCCACGAAGACGGGATGACCGGGATCGCCATACTCGGCGAGCGCGTGCTGAAACAGGCAGCCGCAGAAATCCGGCCGGGCAAACCAGCGCGCGTGCCAATCGATGATCCCGGCGATCTTCCCCGCAGTCGTCGCGATCCCCTCCAGCAACCGGTCAAGCTGTTCCTCGAACCGGTGATGGCGCCAGTTGAGCACCGCGACAATGAGATCCTCCTTGCCTGGGAAATGCCGGTACATGGTCATCTTGGCGACCTCGGCCTCCGCGATGATCCGGTCGATGCCGGTGGCGTGGAAGCCCTCGCGGCGAAACAGTGCATAGGCGGTTTCGATGATGTCCTGCCGCTTTTCGACGGCGATCGGCTTGCGGGGCATGACGGAACCTCATATGAGACAGACCTGTCTATCTCATATGCTGCCAAATCGATGGCGTCAACCGGCACCCGTGCGGCGGCAGCGGAAAGCGGCGGCTACCGGAGAAAGGCGATGCCGACGCCGCGGCCGCGCAACCTTATCGCCGTCACTTCCGCCTCAGGCCCAGCTTTCGCGATCTCGATCGTCGCGGCGTCGGCCGTGCCGTGCAAGGCCGAAATCCGCCGCCGGAGGCCGATGGGCGGAGCGGCCTGCGGCACCGGGTTGCTCCCTCCCGGCAGCGGAACGGCAGGATCAGAACAGGAAGTTGTCCTCCGTCAGCGCCTTGAGCTTGACGCCGTCAAGCTCGATCCTGTTGTTCTCTCCCCAGGTGATGACGACATCCGACCCGACTTTCTTCATGTGATGAGACGAAAGGTCGTCGAAACCGGTGATGCTGCCGATACGGCTGAGATCGACGACATCGTGCGCTTTTCCCTTTTCCTGGAAGTCGCTGATGACGTCGCGACCCGTGCCCTTGCGGAAAAGGAAGACGTCGGCCCCGCCGCCGCCCGAGAGCCTGTCGTTGCCCCGGCCGGCGTCCAGCAGGTCCCTGTCGCCGCCGCCGCTCAGCAGGTCTCGCCCGCCGCCGCCGACGAGCCTGTCGTCGCCCTTCTGCCCGAAGAGCTGGTCGCCGCCGCCGCCGCCGGACAGAGCGTCGTTGCCGTGACCGCCCTTGAGCAGGTCCCGTCCCGCCTTTCCGGACAACCGGTCGACACCGTCACCTCCGCTCAGCGTGTCATTGCCCGCCTGCCCCCTTAGCCTGTCGTCCCCGCTTCCGCCATTCAGGACGTCATCCCCATCGCCGCCCG
>NZ_JAKGBU010000095.1 GCF_021555155.1 Rhizobium alarense | reverse complement strand
TATTGGAAGAAATATTACCCCGGCGCTGCGGCCGATCAATATTTCCAGCGGCACTTCTCCTACTCCGACCGCATCCGCTACTATTGGCCGAAGGCCAAGGCCCGGACGGCAGTCGATGCTCTGATGGGTTCACTGGCGGGGGTCGCAATTCCCAGGCCGCTCCTCAGCCAATACCTGGCCCATCTTGAACCTTTGGTGAGCGAGGGGCGGATTGCGCCGACGGCTTCCGACCTGGTCGGAGCGAGCGTGGAGCGGATCCTGAATATATATGCGCAAGCGATAGATTGAAGCAAAGAGCGTGATCGGAGCGCCAATCGCTATCAGCCGGTGACGCATCGCGGTCAGGCAAGCCAGCGTCGACCCGCTCGCCGACTGCGCGCAACTAGGCGATCTCGGCCCGCCGTCCTGTAGGCTGGCGTTCATTCGAGAGATGTGCTCCATTCCCGTGAAAAATCAGGAGCTGTTGCCGACAAATCGCGCATCCTGCCCACCGGCACGACAGCGGCCGGGAGAAGGTCTGCGAAAATTTCTTTGAACATCGGTGCAATCATGTTCGAGATTCCGCGAGGCCGGCAAGCTCAAGCTTCGAACTGTATCCCTCGTTTTCGAGCGCTGCGACAAAGGCTTCGGCGGCGGCAGGGGATTCGATGGATGCCGTCTTGCTCTCAATGTCAACCGCGACCTTGGCGTCGGGATCGACGGATTTCACAGCTTTTTCCACGGTGCTGACGCAATGACTGCAGGACATGTCGGGGATGTTCAGGTGGTGCATCGGAAATTCCTCTCTGATTTGCCATTGAGCCAGATTGCCCCTTCCCACCATGGCAAGGTCAATAGCGGTCAATGAAATTTCGAGAGCGGCTTTTGCGGCGGTCCCGCGCAATTTTGCGAGAGCGCCGTCTCATGAACCCTTCGATGTGTCAGCATTCTTGCGGACGATCCCGAGGAGAGGGTGGCTCCCACGAGCATCGCCTACCGCTCCCCCGGGGCGGCGCGATCCCGGAAGCCGCAGCTCTCGTCATGCCGTGGTGCGACACCGACGCCATAACCCGGCATCCGGCCGAAATCGCCCGAACTCGACCCGGTCGAAAACCTCTGGCTCTCCAACCGTATCTTCAAATCCTAAAGTATCCGTTTCGATCCCGCGGGTTTTGGCAGCCATTTTCGGCTATGGTGCCGGAGCGCTGCAAACCCAGGGTGATCGTCAGTGACGACGGCAGCGATATCCTGCAATAGAGGGATCGGGCCCGAGGTAGACCGGCACGACATCGCGCCTGGCAAGCCGATCCGGCATCCTTCATCGAAAATTCAATGGGCGGCTGCGCGATGCTCCCGCCCCGAATACAGTACCTGACATGCGGAATTCCTCCCTCGGCGGGTCTGGAACCAAGCCGTCAGGCGACCGGCGTCGACAACAGCCAGAGGCCGAAAACCGTATAAAAGACCATGACGGCCGCCAGGAAGAGCTGGCTGCGGGTTGCACTGGCGGTCGTGCCGAAATGCCGGATCGCGATCATATGCGCAAGCAGGATGCCGACGACGTGCCCCGTCACGACGACGACGGTCTGCGCCGTCCAGATCATCCGCACGCCGTCGAGCGTGTTCATGAAGGAATTGGTGACGTGCAGGTCACGTGTCCCGAACAGGTCCCACCCGACTGCAAAGGGATCCGACAGCGCGGCCAGGAAGTACTGGCCGTTGACGAGCAATATCGTCAGGTAGTGCGACGCATGGAAGGCGACCGAGATCGGAATGATCGAATAGATCAGTTTGCCGGCCGTCTCAGCCAACGCAGCGCCGTCGCGTCGACCGGCAAGACCATTGCCGAAGGCGACCGATGCGAGGAAGAGCGTCGACAGCGTGATACAGGCGCCGAGAAGACCGAGCGTGTTCGGGACGAGGACGACGCTTCGGCCGGGGAACTCGAGCGGATTGACACCGAGCGCGCCGAGCCAGAGGAAGGTCGACGAAAAGCCATCGAAGGACACGCTGCCGAGTGTTACCAGAACAAAGAGTATTCCGCTCGGCGGCAGTGCCGGCGTCGCAAGGCATTGCCGGCCGGGCCAGACGAGCGCCAGGACGCGCTTGCCCGCCATGCCGGTACGCCGCACCACGACGAGCGGTGCGAGCATGCCGACCAGGCGGAAGAAAACAGAAAAGGCTTCGCCCCGCCGCAACCAGAAGCCGCCGCCGAAGAGGACCATGGCCACGAGATTCAAGGCCCAATAGAGGGCGGCCGCGACCGCGAGTTCGCGTGGATCCTGCGGCGCCAGGGACACGAGTTCGTACCAGGCGAAGACCAGAAAGAGGATGATCGCCGGGACATATCCGACACCGGCAGGCAGGCGCATAAGCGGCGCGCGCCCGACGCCGCCGCCCGTCAGCCGTCGCAGCAGCGCGAGGGGGCCGGTCCACGGATTGAACCAGGGCCAGAGGTTGCCGACGACCGCCTGAGTGAGCGTGAAGACGACCCACCAGATCGACCAGATGGTAAGCGGCAGAAGGTTCTCCAGCGGGTCTGTCGTGCCGAACAGGCCGGTTGCGACGAGCAATGCGAGGAAGAGGAAGGCGAGCGTGCTCGTTGCGTGCCGCGGCCCGGCCTGCCACGCGGCCAGAGGGAACTCGGCACGCATCAAGGCCTGGAACCATCGATCCGGCAGGATGGCGAGTGCCGCGAAGGAGGCAATCACCGCCAGTGCCCCGCCGATCATGTAGAAACCCGTCGGCAAGAGCATGACCAGCCCGCGTTCGCTGACATGGGCAAAGGCCGCGCCCGGCAGCACCAGGACCGACATCGCCGAAACGATTGCCGCGGGGCCGTACCGTCGACGGGCAAGGCCTTTCACTGCCTTGGCATGCTGCTGCATCAAGAGATCCCGGCCACTGTTTTCCTGCTTGCTATTGGGCAATTCTATTGTTTGCATACAAACACCGCTTCGCACAGGTGTCCATTGCCGCCCGGTTTCTCAGGGACATCGAAATGAGGCCGACCGGAGACGCCCCATCGGTAGGAGCCGCAGTACGAGACTTGTCAGTCGGGGTGCGATCGTACAAGACAAGCGGGCGCGGCGTGGTGGTTGCGCGTCACGGAATGCTGCGGTGCGGCCAAACCGCTTCTTCGCGCTCGGCCGCTTCTGCTATTGTCATTTGAGAATTCTCGTGATTTGTTAGCAAACGAACGATCTGACACGACATAAACAAGACGGCTGACGTTCGCTTCCAGCAGAGGGAAAACAATGACCAAATCGATTCTCATGCCCAAGAAAGGTCTGTCCAGACGGTCTGCTTTGCTCGGAATGGGCGCCGCCGCCGGCGCCGGCCTTGCCGCACAGGCCCTGCCGGGCTTCGTCCGCTACGGCCAGGCACAGACCTCGGAGCCGATCAAGATCGGGCTTCAGCTCCATCGCACCGGCATCGGTGCGTCCTACGGCCGCTGGTACGAGCGCGTCACCGCCGCCGCCGCCAAGATCATCAACGACGAAGGCGGCATCAACGGCCGGCCCGTCGAGATCATCATCGAGGACGACGGTACGGACCCGAAGCGCGGGGCCGAGGTCGTTGAGAAATTCGCGACCCAGCACAAGGTCGACGTCACCTATGGAACGCTGTTCTCGCATGTCGTGATCGGTTCGGCGCCGCGCGCCGGCGAACTGAAGATGCCCTATGTGGTGGTCTCCGAAGGCTATCACGTCGCCTCGGGCTCGCTGAACCGCTACTGCTTCCAGCCGGGCATCACCGACGTCCGCTCGCAGGTGAGCGCCATGGCGCCCTGGGTGTCGCAGAATCTCGGCAAGAAGGTCACGATGATCTTCCCGGACTACGCCTTCGGTCACGACCACCGCGACTATTTCTCGGCCGCGATGAAGGCGCAGGGCGGCGAGGTCGTGCAGATGATCGCCATCCCGCCGACCGAATCCTCCTTCACCCGCTATCTGCCGCAGATCCCGAACTCCACCGAGGTGCTCTATCACGTCATGGTCGGGCCGGCCGTGCTGACCTTCGTCAAGGAACTCGGCGACTTCTACGGCGCGCAGCGTCCGGCGATCTTCGGCTTCATCGACAGTCTCGAGGCCGTCGACCTCAACACGCCGCAGCTCGGCGCGCTGGACGGCACCTATTTCTGGGAGGGCAATCCCCGCTATGCGCAGGCCGACCAGACCGAGTATGACAAGGTCTATCGCGTGGCCGTCGGCGTGGACGACAACGGCGCCAGCATCGCGGATGCGAAGGATATCTCCACCTATGCCCATATGTTCGGCTGTTGGGAGACGCTCTTCACCATCAAGCAGGCGATGGAGATGAGTGGCTATTCCGGCCAGACTCCGAAGGACAAGCAGGGTTTCATCGAGGCGATGGAGTCGCTTGAGACATTCGACGAGGGCCGGGACCATCCGCAGGGCGCCAAGCTCTTCAACGGCAAGAACCACCAGTGCTATGGCCGCCAGTTTATTTCCAAGGTGGAAAACGGCCGGCTGGACGTCGTGCACAAGACCGCGATCGAAGACGGTCTCTACGAGGTCACGGCCGACTACACAAAAATGTCCCTATAGCCTCCCAAGGCGCGGCCCGAAGGCTTGCGGCCCATTCTTAGACCTCGTGATGTCGACGCGGGAAGGCAAGGCCTTCCCGCACGGCACGTGCGTGCGCCGCCAAACGGCATTGCAGCGACCGGTCGCATCGGCTCTTCTGACCGGACGATGCCTTCGAAAGGACACTGGATTTGGACCTCGGCCCCTTCTTGCTGCTTGCTACCTTGGAAGGCCTCGTCCAGGCGGCGGTGCTGACGCTGACCGCGCTCGGCCTTAGCCTGGTCTTCGGCGTCATGCGCGTTGTCAACGTGGCGCATGGCGAATTCTATATGCTCGGCGCCGTCGTCGCATGGTGGGTGGCGTCCATGCTGTCGGTCCATCCGGCGGTTGGTTTCTTCGTCGCTCTCGTCATCAGTCCGCTTGCCGTCGGCGCGATCGCCTTTGCCGGCGAACGCCTCGTGCTGCGCCGGCTGAACTACGACCCGGAGGCGACGATCGTCGCGACCATCGGCATGCTCTACGTCATCCAGCAGACGGTCCTGATCGTCTATGGCCCGGATGCAAGGCCGGTCGACGCGCCGTTCTACTATCGCGTCCAGCTGCCCTGGTTCGGCTATTCCGGCTACAACCTGTTCGTGATCGCAGCCGCAATCGTCCTGCTGTCCGGCTGCTGGTACACCCTGACCCGCACGCGGCTCGGCCTCGTGATGCGGGCCACCCAGTTCGACCGGGAGACGGCGCAGGCTTTCGGCATCCCGATCGACAAGGTCTACGGTTACGTTTTCGCCGCCGGTGCGATGCTTGCTGCCGTTGCGGCGGTGCTGATCGTGCCGATCCGGCAGGCACACTACCTGATGGGGCTCGACCCGCTGCTGCTCTCCTTCATCGTCGTCATCATCGGCGGCCTCGGCAGCCTGCGCGGCACTGTCGTCGCGGCCCTCATCATCGGGCTGAGTGACGGCATCATCTCCGTCTTCTTCTCGCCGACGCTCGCCAAGATGATCTCGACGCTGCTGGTCGCGCTCGTGCTCGTCTTCAAGCCCGAGGGACTGTTCGGAGCGAAGGCGCGATGATGCACTCCGCTGCCCCCAAGTCGGCGCTGCTGCACCTGTCGGTGCTTGTGCTGCTCTTCGCGCTCCAGTTCGTGCTGCCGGACTATCACCATCTGGCGATGACGCGGATCATGGTGCTGGCGGTCTTCGCCATGGGCTACAATCTGCTCTTCGGCTATGCCGGGCTTCTCAGCCTCGGCCATGCCATGTTCTTCGCCGCCGGTCTCTATGGCGCCGGCATGGCCGCCTATCATCTCGGCTGGAGCGTGCCTGCCGCGTTCCTGGCGGGGATTACGGCGGGTTTCGTGGTGTCGCTTCTGATCGGCCTCATTGCGCTGCGCACGACCGGCGTCGCCTTCATGATCGTGACGATGATGTTCGCGCAGGTGGCCTATCTCGCGAGCCTCTACTTCACCACCTATACACGGGGCGACGAGGGGTTGGTCATGCCGGAGGCTGCCCGGCGGTTCGACCTGCTCGGCCTGACCTTCGACCTGACGAGCCCGACGGTGCGCTACAACATCGCGCTTGCCCTTCTCGCACTCGCCGTCGTCGTCTGCCTATCGATCGTCTGGGGCCGGATGGGGCGCACACTCGTCGCCATCCGCGAGAACGAGCCGCGCACGCTGATGCTCGGCTACGACACGTTCCGCATCAAGCTGAAGGCGCTCGTCGTCTCCGGCATGCTATCCGCCATGGCGGGATCGGCCTATGCGCTTCTCTTTGCCTATGTCGGCTCGTCCTTCGCCTCGATCCAGTATTCCATCGAGGCACTGCTCTTCACGCTCCTGGGCGGAGCCGGCACGGTGCTCGGGCCGCTGCTCGGTACGGTCGCGATGTTCTACATGATCGATGTCGCCAGCGCGTTCACCACCGCGTATCTGCTGATCATCGGGATCGCGCTGATCGCGCTCGTCCTGTTTTTCCCCAAGGGCCTTCTGGGCACCGTTCGCGAGAGGTGGATCAAATGGCTGCCGTGACGCTGCTCAGCACCGAGGGCCTGAGCCGCCATTTCGGCGGGCTGAAGGCCGTCGAAAATGTCGACTTCACCCTCTCCGAAGGCGAGATCCGCGCGATCATCGGGCCGAACGGCGCCGGCAAGACGACCTTCGTCTCGCTGCTTTCCGGCCGCATCGCGCCGAGCAGCGGCAGTGTCCGCTTCCTCGACCGCGACATTACGAAGGAGCCGGCGCATCGCCGGGTGCGCGCCGGGATCGCCTATACGTTCCAGATCACCAGCGTCTACGCACGGCTGAGCGCCGGCGAGAATGTCGCCCTTGCGGCCCAGAGTGCCCTTTCGCGCGGCAAGGACCACCAGGGCAAGGTGGCGATCGACCAGGCAGTCGTTCGGGCCTTGGACAAAGTCGGCCTCGCCGACCGGGCGGATGCCGTGGCGGGTGAACTCTCCTACGGGCACCAGCGGCTGCTCGAGGTGGCGATGGGGCTTGCGCTGGAACCGAAGCTGCTGATCCTCGACGAGCCGACACAGGGCCTGTCTGACAGCGAAATCGATAATTTCTGCGATCTCGTGCGGGATATCGCCAGGGGCGCGACCGTTCTGCTGATCGAACACAACATGCCGGTCGTCATGCGCCTCGCCGATGCGATTACCGTGCTGAACGCGGGCGAGGTGCTGGCAAACGGCACGCCGGAGGCGATCCGTGACAATCCGGCCGTACAGGCCGCCTATCTGGGGACGCAGTGATCATGCTGACGGTGACCGACCTCGACGTCTATCACGGCAGCAGCCAGACGCTGAAAGGCTTCTCTCTGTCGCTGAGGGCCGGCGAAGTGCTTTGCCTGCTTGGACGCAACGGTGCCGGTAAGACGACCGCGCTGAAATCGATCATGGGCCTGCTTCCGTCGCGCTCGGGAAGCGTGACGCTGGATGGGCGCGAACTGACGGTGTTGAAGCCGCACGAGGTGCCGAAATGCGGAATCGGTTACGTGCCGCAGGGACGCCGGCTGTTCGCCGAACTCACCGTGCGCGACAACCTGGAGATCGGGCTGATGGCGCGCAACACCGGCCGGGAGGTGATGGAGCGCGCGCTTGACCTGTTTCCACGCTTGCGGGAGCGCCTCGACCAAGTCTCCGGCACGCTTTCCGGCGGCGAGCAGCAGATGCTGGCGACGGCGCGGGCACTCTGCATAGACCCCGCGGTGATCCTGCTCGACGAGCCGACGGAGGGCCTGATGCCGTCGATGATCGCGACCATCCGAGACGTCGTGCAGCGACTGCGCGATCAGGGTAAGGCGATCCTGCTCGTGGAGCAGCGCGTCGATGCGGTGCTGTCGGTCGCCGACCGCGTGAGCTTCGTCGAAAACGGCAAGGTGCGGGCAACGGTGGGCGTCGACGACTTGCGGGCGGATCCGTCTCTTCTGTCGCGCTATGTCGGCGTGGGATGACGCGTGTCAGCTGATCTTGCGCAGCAGTTCGATCAGCATCATGCGTTCGGCGGGTGTCAGCGGGCTCAGCGTTTGCTCCGAGACATCCAGCGCCAGCGCGACGTTCTGGTCAATGGCGGTGAGGCCTTCTTCGGTCAGCGACAGAACGAGCCGGCGAGCATCTGTCCGGTCCGGCGATGTGCTGACGAAACCGCGTTTGACGAGACGATCGACCACGCCCTTGATCGTCGCGACGTCCATGGCGATGTCGCGACCGAGCTGGTTCTGCGAGCAGGGCTGTACTTCCTTGAGCTTCGTCAGTGCCGCCCATTGGGTGGTCGTTAGTTTGTCATTCATCAGGCTCGCGAAAATCGCGACATGGCGCTGGTTGGCCTGACGCAGGAAGAAGCCGATTTGCTCACCGAGGACATAGGTCGCCGGAAGCGTGCCGGTCTCCGCCGATTTCCCGTTCTCATCCGTCACCTGACGCTCTCTCCCGATCGCTCCGTCGGGTCGGTTCGCTCGCCGCCCGGCATTCGCTGAATCGCACGCCTGCTCGCGGCGCGCATGTCGTGCTATACATCGATTTTAACGGCATGCAAATGATCGAGCCATCCGACGCCGTCGTGCCCGGGCCGAATGGGCCATACCTTGAATTTTCAGGGACAGGCACGCCCGGAACGGTGTCATTCACCGTGAGGCTCCGGCGCTTGACAGAGCCGAAATGTCGGCAGATACTCGTTTGCATACAAACAAAAAAATTGGGAACCGCAATGCAATATTTCGCTCCACGGAGCAGGGACGAAGCTTTGCAGATACTTGCATCTGAACGCGTCCGGATCGTCGCCGGCGGGACGGATGTCTATCCGGCATTGCGGGACCGGCCGGCGACCGATTCCTATCTCGATATTTCCCGCGTGCCGGAATTTCGCGGCATATCGACGACCGCCGACGGTTGGCACTTTGGCGCGGCGACCACCTGGACCGACGTCGCAAGCGCGAATCTGCCCGCCTGTTTCCATGGCTTGCAGGCCGCAGCGCGTGAGGTCGGCTCCGTCCAGATCCAGAACACCGGCACCATTGCCGGCAATATCTGCAACGCCTCGCCGGCGGCCGACGGCATTCCGCCGCTCCTGTCGCTGGAGGCCGACGTCGAAGTGTGTTCACTCGACGGAACGCGCACTGTGCCGCTCAATGCATTCGTCACCGGCGTCCGGCGTGTCGAATTGCGACCAGGCGAGATGGTGACGGCCATTCGCATACGAAAGCAGGCGGGTCGATCCGCCTTCCTGAAGCTTGGTGCCCGCCGCTACCTCGTCATCTCCATCGCCATGGTGGCGGTCATCGTCGAGGCGGATGCTGACGGGCGGGTCGTGCGGGCGCGCATCGCCGTCGGAGCCTGTTCGCCCGTCGCCTGCCGCCTGCCCGAACTGGAGGCGGCCCTGATCGGTCTGCCGGCCTTGCCCGAGGTTCTCGCCTCGGCCATGTCTGGGCGCCATCTCGCGCCGCTTTCCCCGATCGACGACGTTCGTGCCGATGCGGCCTACCGGATCGATGCGGCGGGAGAACTGATCCGCCGCGCGCTGTGCGCCGCGACGGCCGAGACCAGGGAGATTGCGGCATGAACCGGATCGCGCATGTCGATCTTGCTGCGGCCTGCCAGGCAATCGGTTTGATGCTCAACGGAAAGACCGTCGCCGCAAAGGTGCATCCGGCCACACGCCTGTCGCAGGCCTTGCGCGACGATCTCGGCTGCCTCGATGTCAAGATCGGTTGCAACGCCGGCGACTGTGGCGCCTGCACTGTGCTGCTCGACGGTGCGCCGGTCTGCGCCTGCACGACGCCGCTCGCCCGCGCCGAAGGGGCGACCGTCGAGACGGTGCGCGGTTTGACGGAAGACGACGAGACGGCAAAGGCGCTCGCCGCCGCGTTCCAGCGGCACGGCGCCGCCCAGTGCGGCATCTGCACGCCGGGCGTCATGGTCTCGGCGGTCGCTCTGTTGCGCTCCGGCAAGCCGCTTCACGAAACATCCGTCGAGAATGCGGTCGGCGGCGTTCTCTGTCGCTGCACCGGTTATCGCAAGATCATCGATGCGATCCTCGATGCAGGCGGCACCGGTCCCGGGCTGGTAGCGGCGGCGGACGGCCGCGTCGGTGCCTCCATCCCGCGCCTCGACGGCCTGGCCAAGGTCAATGGCACCGAGGCGTTCGGTGACGACGTGGCGCCGGACGATGCGCTTGTGGTCCGGGTGCTGCGGTCGCCCTGGCCGCATGCCGCCTTCTCCTTCGGCGATCTGGCGGCCTATCGGCACGCCAATCCGGGCATCGAGGCCATATTGACGGCGTCCGATGTGCCGGGACGCAACTGTTTCGGCGTCATTCCGCCCTTCGCCGACCAGCCGGTATTCGCCGAGGGCGTGGCGCGCTTTCGCGGCGAGGCCGTCGCTGCCGTCGTCGGCCCGGCGGAAATCGTCGAAACGCTCGATTTCTCGGCCTTTCCGGTGAGCTGGGAGGAGAAGCCCGCCGCTATGACGGTGGAGGCGGCGCTTGTGCCCGAGGCGGCGCTTCTGCATGAAGAGCGGCCGGGCAACGTCATGTGCCGCGGGCTCGTGCAGCGCGGCGACCTCGAGGCCGGTTTCGCCGCTGCGGACCTGATCGTCGAAGCATCTTATTCGACCGGCTTCATCGAACATGCCTATATCGAGCCGGAGGCCGGCTATGCCCGGCGTGTCGGCGACCGGTTGGAGATCTACGGCTGCACACAGGCGCCGGTCATGGACCGGGACTCGATGGCGGAGATCATGGGGCTTGCGCCGGATGCGGTGCGCGTCGTGCCGACCGCATGCGGCGGCGGCTTCGGCTCGAAGCTCGATCTCTCCATGCAGCCCTATATCGGCCTTGCCGCCTGGGTGACGGGAAAGCCCGCCCGCATCGCCTACACCCGGACCGAATCGATGCAGTCGACGACCAAGCGTCATCCGAGTGCGATCCGCGTGAAAGTCGGGGTGAAGGGGACGGGCCGGATCACGGCCTTCGACTTCGAGGGCGACTTCAACACCGGGGCCTACGCTTCCTGGGGGCCGACGGTCGCGAACCGTGTCCCGGTGCACGCCTCCGGCCCCTATCGCATCGAGAACTATCGCGCCCGCAGCCGGGCGATCCACACGCACTGTCCGCCCTCGGGCGCATTCCGCGGCTTCGGCGTGCCGCAATCGGCGGTGGCGCAGGAGCAAGTATTCGACGACCTGGCGCTTCGGCTCGGCATCGACCGGCTGGCGTTCCGGCGCATGAATGCGCTTGGCAACAACCAGCCGACCGTGACGGGACAGGTCTTCACGCAGGGCGTTGGGATCGCAGACTGTTTCGATGCGCTCGAACCGGCCTGGAAGCGGGCCTGCGCGGAGGCTGCCGCATGGAATGCCGAGGCGGAGCGCTCGGGGAACCCGCTGCGGCGCGGCATCGGGATCGCCGGCGGATGGTACGGTTGCGGCAACACCTCGCTGCCCAATCCATCGACGGTCCGCGCCGGTATCCGCCCTGACGGCACACTCGTGCTGCATCAGGGTGCGACGGATATCGGGCAGGGCGCCAATACGGTCATCACCCAGATTTTTGCAGAAGCGCTCGGCGTGCCGCTGGATGTCATCCGGCTGGTCGGCCCCGATACGGACCTGACGCCGGATGCCGGCAAAACGTCGGCCTCGCGCCAGACCTATGTCTCCGGCAATGCCGCACGGCTCTGCGGCGAGGCGCTTCGCCGCCAGATCCTGCGGCTCGCGAACGTTTCCGATGCGGCCGCGATCGTGCTCGACGGCGCCACGATCCGCCTGGTCGATGGCAATGTGCGGCGGACGGTGGCGCTCGACGAGGCTCCCGTGCCGAACGCATTCGGCTATGTCCTGATGGCCGAGGAGACCTACGATCCGCCGACCAAGCCGCTCGATGCGAACGGCCAGGGTAACCCCTATGCGGTCTTCGGCTACGCCGCCCATCTCGTCGAACTCGACGTCGACATCGGGCTCGGAACGGTGAAGCTCAGGAATTTCGTCGCCGCGCACGACGTCGGAAAGGCGATCAATCCGCTGCTCGTAGAAGGCCAGGTACAGGGCGGTATCGCGCAGGGCGTGGGCCTTGCGCTGATGGAGGAGTTCCTGCCTGGGCGAACGGAAAACCTGCACGACTATCTGATCCCGACCGCCGGTGACATACCGCCGATCGAAACCATCATCGTCGAGGTGGCGGATGCTCACGGACCATACGGAGCAAAAGGCCTCGGCGAGCACGTGCTGATCCCGACGGCTCCCGCCGTCCTCAACGCGATCCGGCATGCGACCGGTGCGCGTATCCATCATCTGCCGGCGACCCCGGCGAAGGTGCTCGCCGCGATCCGTGTGGCGACGGCACCGCAGACCTGACAGGACATCCACCATGGTCAAACAGCAGAGCGACAGCACGGTCAACGGCAAGATCCGGTGCGATGCCTGTCCGGTCATGTGCTACATCGCCGACGGCAAGGCCGGCGCCTGCGATCGTTATGCCAATGTCGGCGGAGACCTGATCCGTGTCGATCCGCTGACAATCATCGAAAACACGGTGAACGAGGGTGGAAAGGTCGTGTCCTTCTTGCCCGGGACGGAGGGCGAGGACTGGGACGGCGATCTCGTGCAGGCGAAGCGGAGCTTCGTCACCGCTGTCGGCGCCGGCACCACCTATCCGGACTACAAGCCGGCACCGTTCATCGTATCCCAGACAGAGCGCGGCATCGACATGGTGACCGTCGTCACCGAAGGTATCTTCAGCTATTGCGGTGCTAAGGTGAAGATCGATACAGATCGCTATCTCGGGCCGGAGGCTTCGCCCGTGCGCGTCGACGGTGAGCAGGTCGGGCATGTGACCACCGGCGAGTACGGCTCACAGATGCTGTCGCTCGGCGGCGTTCATCATCTGACCGGCGGCTCCAAGAAGGAAGGCCGCGTGACCTGCGACGCGTTGCTGCGCCTGTGCAACGGCGAGGCCGTCGAAATGCAGATCGAGGGCGGCGCGGAGGTCACGGTCAAGGCCGGTGCCGCGCCGATCATCAACGGCGTCGAGGAACAGCGCATGCGCGTCGGCTGCGGCTCTGCGACCATCGGCATGTTCGCCAAGCAGTGGGCGCCGCATGTCGACGAGGTCGTCGTCGTCGACGACCACATCACCGGAGTGCTCTCCGAGCACCAGGCCGGTCGGCTGCTCGACGTGCCGTCGACCGGCATCCGCATCAAGGGTCGCCGTTCGACGCCCGGCCGCTATTTCCAGGTGGCCGAGCCCGGCACGGGCTGGGGCGGCACGAACATCTCCGATCCGCTGTCGATCCTCGGCGATTTCGACCCGAAAGCCGCCTATGCCGGCCTGCGCATGCTGATGGTTTCCACGACCGGCGAGCAGTACGGCTACTATATCCTCAATGCGGAATTGCGGCCCGTACTCCAGACCGATCTGCCGGAGCCGATTCGCTTTTCGGTCGACCAGATCGCCGAGAACTGCGAGCCGGCGGTCGCCTCGGTGCTGTTCATGGGCGGCGCGGGCGGCAGCCTGCGGGCCGGCGTCACCCGCAATCCGGTGCAACTCACGCGCTCGGTGAAGGAGGCGCTGACCTATGTCTCCTGCGGCGGCGCGCCGGCCTATGTCTGGCCCGGCGGCGGGATCACCGTGATGGCGGACGTTACGCAGATGCCGGCCAATGCGTTCGGCTATGTGCCGACGCCGGCGCTGGTCGCGCCGATCGAATTCACGATGCGGCTCGACGACTATCGGGCGCTCGGAGGGCACATGGAGGCGGTCGTGCCGATTGAGGAGGCGCTGAAGGTCGCCGAGCGGCGGGTCGCCCCGCGCGACGACACGCGCTGGCCGACGGCCGGCGAGAACTTCAAGTGGCGCGCCTGATGCACGGAGGACCTGTCTGATGCTGCCTCCGCAAGCGCGATATCTGCCGGACGGTGCCGCAGGCGGCAGGCGGCTGCACCTGCAGCATGGCCCAATCGATCTCGTCATCGGCGTTGACGCCGATGACGGACTTTGCCGGACGGTGTTCGAGGCAGCCATCGTGCGGTTCGAGACGGTGCTGCAGGAACTTGTGGACGAACTGCCGTTGCTGCGCAGCGAGGCGGCGCCGGCCATGCCCCGTGCGAGCGGGTCGACGGCGCGCCGAATGGTCGCCGCCGTTCGTCCCCATGCAGTGGACCGGTTCATCACGCCGATGGCTGCTGTCGCAGGCGCCGTCGCCGACGAGATGCTGGCGACGATGATGGCGGCTGCCACGGGTCAGGTGTTGCGGCGGGTCTACGTCAACAACGGCGGCGACATCGCCTTGCATCTGGCGGAAGATACCGCGTTTCACATTCGCGTGGCCCGCGAGGACGGTACAGCGCTCGGGGTGTTCCGCCTTGACGCCGGTTCTCCAAGCCGCGGCGTCGCGACCAGCGGCCGGGGCGGGCGCAGCCTGTCCTTCGGTATCGCCGACTCCGTGACCGTCGTTGCGCGCGATGCCGCCGCGGCCGATGCGGCCGCGACGCTGATCGCCAACGCCGTCGATCTTCAGGGTCATCCCGCCATCGTTCGCGTGCCGGCCAGCGCGCGGGTGGACGACAGCGATCTCGGCGATCGTCTCGTCGTCTTGTCCTGTGGGCGGCTGAACCCCGGCGACGTCGAACGCGCGCTGGAAAACGGCCTTGCCGAAGCAGAGAGGCTGATCGGCCTCGACCTGATGGAAAAAGCCGCTCTCTTCCTGCAAGGAGAGGGCAGGGTTGCCGGGGGCAATCGGGCTTCTTCGGTCTCCACCAACACACCTGTCGCATTCATGGAGCACGCCCCTCATGCCTGAACCAAAAGTCCGCAAATTCCTGACCATGGTGGAGGATATCCACCATGAGGGCGGTCCGTCGGCCGAAAAGCCGTTGAAGCGGGGCGCCGTGCTGGCGGTGATCGAAAACCCCTTCGCTGGCGCCTATCACCCCGAGATCGAGGGTTTCATGAAGGACCTCGAGCCATTGGGTCTCCTCATGGCCAAACGGCTCATCGATGCGCTTGGCGGTGATCCGGCGGTGATCGAGGGCTATGGCAAGGGCGCCATCGTAGGGCAGGCCGGCGAACTCGAGCATGGCGCGCTGTGGCATGTGCCGGGCGGTTATGCGATGCGCGAGGCGCTTGGAAATGCCAAGGCGATCGTGCCTTCGACCAAGAAAGTCGGGGCCGCCGGCGTGCGCCTCGACGTGCCCGTCACTCATGTCAACGCGTCCTATGTCCGCAGTCATTTCGACGCCGTCGAGGTCGGACTTTCCGATGCGCCGCGTTCCGGCGAGATCGTGCTGGCGCTCGTCATGACGACCGGCGCTCGGATCCATGCCCGTGTCGGCGGCCTGCGCGCGGAAGACGTCAAAGGGGAGGATGGCCTGAGATGAAAGCGGAAATTCGGAAGATCGCGGTCTTCGTCGAGGAGACCCATGCCGAGATGGGCCGGACGATCACGCCGCCGACGCGCAAGGCGGCGGCCGTCGCCGTCATTCGCAATCCGTTCGCGGGCGAATATGTCGAGGATCTCGCATTGCTGATCGATATCGGCGCGGAACTCGGTGGCCTGCTCGGCGAGCGGTGTGTCGCGGCACTCGGGATCGAGCCGTCGCAGGCCGAGAGTTATGGCAAGGCGGCGCTTGTCGGCGAGAACGGCGAACTGGAGCATGCCGCAGCGCTCCTGCATCCCGCCATGGGCAAGCCGTTGCGGGCCGCCGTTGAAAAGGGGGCCGCGCTGGTGCCGTCGTCCAAGAAGCGCGGCGGGCCGGGCCAGATGCTCGACATACCGCTCGGCCACAAGGACGCCGCCTATGTCCGCTCGCATTTTGATGGCATGGAAGTCAGCATCAACGACGCGCCCCGCGCCAACGAGATCATGGTGGCGGTGGCCGTCACCGACAGCGGGCGCCCGCTGCCGCGCGTCGGCGGCCTCACGACGAGCGAGATCGAAGGCAAGGACGGCCTGCGGTAGCGGGCCAGCGTCGTCCTTGTGGATCTATCGCGCCTCGTAGCGATCGTACCGCCCGAAGACGATCTCCGGCAGGGCATTGGCCGGTGGCGTGTTGCGGCTGCGCTGCGTGCGTATGATCCCGTCGATGATGGTCATGCCGATGCCCGGCAGGTTGCCCTGCTTCACCGAGTCGAGCACCGTCTTGCCGGGCGCGTGCTGGGCACGGTCCATGATGACGAAATCGGCAGCCTTGCCGGGTTCTATGATGCCGCAATCGAGATTGCGCTGGCGCGCCGTATTGCCGGTCGCAAAGCAGAAGGCGATTTCCGCGGGGGTGTTGGAAAGGCTCGCGATCAGCGACACCATGCGCAGGATGCCGAGCGGCTGGACGCCGGAGCCCGCCGGCCCGTCGGTTCCGAGAATGACCCGGTCGAGCTGCTTCAGTTCGCGGGCGGTGTTGACCGTCAGCAGTGCGGCGCGTTCGTTGCCGTTGTGCACGATTTCGAGGCCACGGGTGCAGCTTTCGCAGATGCAGACGATCTGGTCGTCGGGAAGGGCGGTATGGCCGCCGTTGATATGGCCGACGACGTCGGTGTCGGCGGCAAGCACAACGTCCTTGTCGATCAGGCCGGAGCCCGGGATCGAGGGGCCGCCCGTATGGATCGTGCTCTGGATACCGTATTTCCGCGCCCAGGCCACCATCGTCCTGGCGTCACCGGCGTCCTTGACGCTGCCGAGTCCCACTTCGCCGAGAAGCTTGACGCCGGCCTCCGCCAGATCCTTGAAATCCTGCTCGACCATGCCCCTTTCGATCACCGGCGCTCCGGCCAGAACCTTGACGCCGGAGGGACGGAAATTCTCGTAGAAACGCTGCGATGCGATGGCATGGGCCTTCAGACCGACGATGTCGCGCGGCCGGCCGGGCGTGTGCACCTCGCCGGCGGAAATCATCGTCGTCACACCGCCGTTCAGTGTCGAATCGATCCAGTTCAGCTGTTGCTGGCGGGGCGTGTAATCGCCGATGACGGGATGCACATGGCTGTCGATCAGGCCGGGCGCCACTGTCGTCGCCTTCGCGTCGACGATCGTCCTGGCACCTTCCGTGTCGACGTCCTTCTCGTAGCCGACGGCCGTGATCAGCCCGTCGTCGCAGACGATGCAGTCGCCGTCGAGGATCGGCTGCTCCAGCTTGCCCGAAAGGATGAGCCCGATGTTGCGGATCACCAGCCTGCCGGCCTTTTCCGTACCGCCCGCCACGTCCGCCATTGTCGTTTCCCCTTAATTCCCGACACGCCGCCGTCCGGTGAGGCAGCATTTGTATGCGAATGCTAACGTGGGTCAAATCACCTGTCGAGGCTTAAATTTTTCTCGCAAATGGAACATTACTTGCAAAACCAAATTCGTTAGTATACTAACGAATTATCGAACTTAGAGCCAGAGGAAATCGATGACCGGACCGTCGGCAGGCGCAGCGCACGCAGAAGCTCTCATGGTGATGAACGACAACCGGCCGGGCGGTTTCGCGATCCCCGAAAATGTCTTTGCCGAGACCGTGACGGCAGTCAGGCACTATACTGATCGGCTGTTCAGTTTCCGCATCACGCGGCCCGCGAGCTTTCGTTTCCGCTCCGGCGAGTTCGTCATGATCGGCCTGCCCAATGCGGAGAAGCCCGTCTATCGCGCCTATTCAATCGCAAGTCCTGCCTGGGACGAGGAGATCGAGTTCTTCTCGATCAAGGTGCCGGGCGGTCCGTTGACCGAACACCTCCAGAAGATCGGCATCGGCGACACGGTGCTCATGCGCAAGAAGCCGACCGGTACGCTGGTACTCGACGCCCTGATACCGGGACGTCGCCTCTATCTGCTGTCGACCGGCACGGGCGTCGCTCCCTTCGCGAGCCTGATCCGCGATCTCGAAACCTACGAAAAGTTCGAACAGATCGTCCTCGTCCAGACCTGCCGCGATGTGGCCGAGCTTACCTATATCCGCGAGATGGCCGCGTCCCTTTCAGGCGACCCGCTGATCGGCGAACTGGCCGACCAACTGCGGCTCTACACGACCACGACGCGCGAACCGTCGCCGCATATGGGCCGCATCACCGATTTGATGACCTCGGGACAGTTCTTCGAGGACACCGGGCTCCCGCCGATCGATCCCGGCGTCGACCGGGCGATGATCTGCGGTTCCACCGAGATGCTGAGGGATACGAAGGCGATGCTGGAATCCTTCGGACTCGTCGAAGGCGCCAACAATGCGCCGGCGACTTTCGTCGTCGAACGGGCCTTCGTCGGCTGAGGGAGTGGATTTCGAAGATGGCATGAATGCCGATGAAGCTGCGCGGCTGATGACGTCTCAGGGATTGGGGTAGCTTCGGCGCTCGCCGTTCAGGCGGTTGCTTCGCAAGAAGAAGAATGCTGCTTCCGGAGAGAAGCGCGGTCCGCGAAAAGACGTTGAACATCCAAGAAGTGGAAATTTGCGAAAGAGTGGACGGAGAGGCAGCGTTGCAGATGGCGCTGTGACTTGAAGCGCTTCATGATCCGCTCTCGTCGCCGGATTGGCTGATGGGAATTCTCCGCCCGATTGTTGAGCCCTTTTTGCGGTTGCTTTTTCAACCAGTTGGGCAAAGGCGAACTTGGATGTTCGATCAATAGCGACAAAGAGATAGAGCTTGCCTTCAGCTGTCTGCACCTCGGCAATGTCGACGTGGAAATAGCCGATCGGATAGTTCTTGAGCTTCTTCTTCGGCTCCTTATCGCCTTCAACATCCGGCAGGCGCGAAATGCCGTGGCGCTGCAGGCATCGGTGCAAGGAAGAACGCGTCAGATGCGGGATCGTCGGTTGGAGCGCATAAAGGCAATCATCGAGCGGCAGCAATGTATGCCTGCGAAAGGCGACAACGACCGCTTCCTCATCCAGGGACAGGACCGTTGAATGCGGGTCTTTCGGCCCTGCCGGCAGATCGGCCAACGAGGTTCGCTTCTTCCATTTGGCGACGGTCTTCTGATTAATCCCGTAACGCTTCGAAAGCGCCCTTGGGCTCTCTTTACTATTCTGTATTGCTCTACGGACTGCCTCTGTCGTTGTGGCGCTGCCATGCAGAACTTGTCCCATGGTGCATCCCTCCAAGTCTGGGAAAATAATGCACCATCAAACTCCGGGATCAAACATCTAGGCTCAGGACTCATTGATCAGAGCCAGAAGATGACGGTCGCGGCGATGCATATTGCGGAGAAGAAGGTGTG
>NZ_JAKGBU010000094.1 GCF_021555155.1 Rhizobium alarense | reverse complement strand
TGTCGGCGCCAGCCGCGCGGATCGCCGCGATCGCGGCATTGGCCGAGGCGAGCCATTGGTCCGCCGGCACGTCATAAGGCTCGTTCATCAGCCCGAACTGCACCTTCGGGTCGCCGCCATAGTCTTCCGCCAGCCGGCGCCAGAAATCGGCGAAGGCCGCGTCGGGGACGGAAGCCGAGCCGATCTGCTCGTCGCGGTACCTGGCATAATTGTGCGGATCGAGCACGACCGTCATGCCGGCCGCCTTGAGACGGGTGACGGTGTCGGCAAGCCGCGTGCGCTCGGCCTTGTCGAAGCCGCTCATCAGCCGCGGCTGCAGCCGTTCCCACCGGAAGGGAAGGCGCACGGCGTTGAAGCCCCGTTCGGCAAAATAGCGGATCGTGCGCTCGCTCGGATAGATATAGTCCGTGTCGTACCGGCCGGGCAGGGTGCCGAACTCCGCACCCGCCAGATTGATCCCCCTGAGACACATGTCCGCCCCCCGTGCCGGCGCGGACAATGCATGGCCCGCGATCGCCGCCGCAAGGACGATGGCGCAGCCGAGCCGCGGCAGACGACGCCGGCCGCCGGTCACGGCTGCCCCGCCGGCAACCGCTCCGCCGCCGGAATGCAGGCGCGGGTGCCGCGCGACTGGAGGATGCGCTCGTAGATCCGCATGTAGCTCTCGCCCACCTGGTCCCAGGCATAGGGCCGGGCGGCAGCCATCGCCGCCGCCCGGCTTGCCGTCGCATCCGGCCCGAGCGCCGCATAGGCGGCCTCGAGCGCCATCGCCGCCTCGTCCGGCCGGTCGAAATCGGCGAGGCGCACGGCCGCATGGCGTGCGGCGAGATCCCTGTAGGCGGTGTTCGGATGGAGCACCGGCACCAGCCCAGCGCTCATCGCCTCGACCGCGACGAGCCCGAATCCCTCGTAGCGCGAGGCGGACGCGAAGATCGAGCAGCTGGAAAGCACGTCGCGAACCGCCTCGTTGGCAAGTGCGATGTGCAGCAAGACGTTCCGGACGAGGCCGCGTTCCGCGATCATCTGCCTGACTGCCGCTTCGCTGTGGTCGCCCGGCACGCCGACGATGTGGAGCTTCCAGGCCGGTTCGCCGGCGGCGAGCAGGGCCATCGCGTCGAGCAGCCGGTTCAGCCGCTTGTTCTCGGAAAACCGGCCGATCGTGACGATCTCGCGGCGCGGTGCCGGCGAGCCGGCGTCGTGGAACTTGGCAAGCTCGGCGCCGTTGTCGATCCGCTCGACGCGACCCGGCGCGATCGTTTCGAACCGCGCCGTGTCCTGCGCGCTGCAGCCGACGATCCGCCGGTAGCCGAGCGCCGAAAGGCGCGTGACGGTCGCGAACCAGGCCTTTTTCAGCGCGGCATGTTTCGGCGTGTGGAAGAAGCCGCCGTGGGTCGTCGCCACGAGCGGCTTTCGATGCAGAAGCCAGCCCCAGGCGAGTGCGTCGAAGAAGAAATCGATCGCGTGCACATGCACGATGTCGGCGTCGCGAATCCGGCGAAACACCGCCGGTGCGATCGGGTAGCGCGTGCTGCCGGAAAAGGGAATGCGCACCACCTCGACCCCGTCGATCGTCTCGGACGCCGGCAAGGTGCGGCCGGGATCGGTGAAAAGGCGGTCGAGTGTCACGATGCGCACGCGATAGCCGCGCGCCTGCAGCTGCTTCGCCAGGTTGGCGACCACGTCCTCGAGTCCCCCGCGGTTCGGCGCATATTGCCGCACGACCTGGACGGCGAGCGGTCGCGGCGGCGAAGCGTTTGTATCGTCGCGGGCATCGGGTACGGACATGGCACTTCCGATCGGATCGTGGCAGGCGGAACCGGGTTGCGGGCCTCCTGCCGGAACGGGCTCATCCCGCTCGTCGTCGGCAGGAGGCCACGGCCGGCTTAAGGCAACGTTAAAGCCGGCTGCGCCCCGGCGGCAAGGCCGGAGCGTTTCGGGTGGCTTGGTAAACAGGATTGCAAGGCGTGCCGGCGGACGGTAGAGCCGGGCAACGCCGATCGCCGTCCCGCCCCGGGTGCGAGCCAGCTCCGAAGGTCCGCCGCATGTCCAGCCCCGCCCAAGCCCCGAACGCCGCCGCCCGGCCGGGACATCCCCTGCTCGTTCTCTTCTCGCTCGTCAGCGACGAGCGCGGCCGGGTCGTGCGCGCGATCGCCTCCTCGATCATCAACAAGATCTTCGACGTCATGCCGGAGATCCTGATCGGCATCGCGCTCGATATCGTGGTGCGCGGCAGGGATTCCTTCGTGGCGCAGCTCGGCATCACCGATCCGGTACAGCAGCTGACGCTGCTCGGCATCGCCACCTTCTTCATCTGGTTCGGCGAATCGCTCTTCGAATATTTCTACCAGATCCTCTGGCGCGGCCTCGCCCAGGAGATCCAGCACCGGCTGCGCATCCTGTGCTATGATCACGCCCAGCATCTGCCGACGGGCTTCTACGAGGAGAACCGCTCGGGCGAGCTGGTGACCATCCTCAACGACGACATCAACCAGCTCGAACGTTTCCTCGACCGCGGCGCCAACGAGCTGATCCAGACCTTTGCCGCCGTCATCCTCGTCGGGGCCGTGTTCTTCATCGTCTCGCCGCTGATCGCGGTCATCGCCTTCACGCCCGTGCCCGCCATCGTCGCCGGCGCCTTCTGGTTCCAGCGCCGCGCCCAGGCGCGCTACGACGCGGTGCGCGCCAGGGCCGGCAATCTCGGGGCGCGGCTGACGACCAACCTGCAGGGCCTGCAGACGATCCGCGCCTTCGGGGCCGAGGCGCGGGAAACGGCGACGCTGACCAGGGAAAGCCTCGCCTATGTCGAGGCGAACCGGGCGGCGATCCGCGTCTCCTCCGCCTTCATCCCGATCATCCGCATGGCGATCCTGTCCGGCTTCCTCGCCACCTTCCTGATCGGCGGCTGGCTGACGCTGACCGGACAGATGCAGGTCGGCGCCTACGGCCTGCTGGTTTTTCTGACGCAGCGCCTGCTCTGGCCGATGACGGGCCTTGCCGAGATCGCCGACCTCTACGAGCGCGCCATGGCCTCGACCCGCCGCATCCTGCGGCTGCTCGACGAGCCGCGCGGCGAACCGCACGGGCGCCACGAGGCAAGGGTCTCCGGCTCCTTCCGCATCGAGGACATCTCCTTCCGCTATGCCACGGGCCCGGGCGGCGTCTCCGGCATCGATCTTTCGATCCGCGCCGGCGAGACCGTGGCCCTCGTCGGGCCGACCGGCAGCGGCAAGTCGACGCTCATCAAGCTCCTCGGCCTGTTCATCCGCCCGCAGAAGGGTCGGATCCTGCTCGACGGCGTGCCGCTCGGCGACTGGTCCGGCGAATGTCTGCGCAAGAGCATGGCCTGGGTGCCGCAGGAGGTGACGCTCTTCCACGGCACCGTCGCCGAGAACATCGCCTATGGCCGGCCGGCGGCGAGCCGCGGCGAGATCGAGGCCGCCGCCCGGTTCGCGGAAGCCGACGGCTTCATCCGCGCCCTGCCGCACGGCTACGACAGCCCGATCGGCGAATACGGCCAGAAGCTTTCGGGCGGCCAGCGCCAGCGCATCGCCCTTGCCCGTGCGCTCCTGATCGATCCCGCGATCCTCATTCTCGACGAAGCGACGAGCGCCGTCGACAACGAGACCGAGGCCGCCATCCAGCGCTCGCTCGCGAAGATGAAGGGGAAGCGCACCGTGATCCTCGTCGCGCACCGGCTGAGCACCGTCGTCCATGCGGATGCGATCCACGTCATGGAGGACGGCCGCATCATCCAGTCCGGCACGCACGACGCGCTCGTCGCCGGGCGCGGGCTCTATCGCACGCTCTGGGACATCCAGACCGGGCACGCGCCGAGCGATGCGACGGCGTGACGGCGCAGGGCGTCATCGCGGCGGACCTTGGCCGCGACGGCATCCGTTGCGCGCACGCACGGGTTTTCCCCGGTGCCGCAGCGAGGGGCCTTGCGGCAGCGGATGACACGCTGCGCAACCGTCGGCGCCCGGCCGCTGCAAATTCGCACGGAACAGCTTGAACAGGACGCCGCAACACACCGAAAAACCGAGTGCCGATCGTCAGATCAACCCTGCGTCGTGGATCAGATGCAGGTTAGGGGAACACGAATGAAATTATTGATTAATGAAGTTCTTATATACCGGAGACGGGCAGCGGCAAGAGCCGTCGTATGACACAGATGTCCGGAGCATGAGGCTTGAGATATTCGTGTCGGACGATCCAGATGCCCACCAAGTCTTCGCTCCTCCTGCTTCTGTTTGCGCTGTTCTTTGCCTTTCCTTCGAAAGCCGGCGACAAGTCGCTGTTCAAGCGCCCCCTGCTGATCCCCTTTGAAAACGTGACGCCCTATTCGCCACAGCTCGCGACGCTGGGAAAGATGCTGTTCTTCGATCCGCGGCTCTCCGGCAGCAAGAACATGACCTGTGCGAGCTGCCACAATCCCTCCTTCGGTTTCGAAACGCCGGTCAAGACGCCGATCGGGGCGCAGAACACCGCCCTCGGCCGCCAGGCGCCCACCGTTCTCAATGCCGCCTGGATTTCTCCCGCCTTCTGGGACGGGCGCGCGCCGACGCTGGAGAAACAGGCGGAGGGACCGATCACGGCGGAAGCGGAAATGAACGGGGAAATGGGTGCCATCCTGACGGAAATTCAGGCCATACCGGACTACAAGCGCTGGTTCGAGGACGTGTTTCCCGGCAGCGGCGTATCGAAAGAGAACCTCCTGACGGCGATCGCGACCTATGAGCGAACGGTCGTGTCGGCATGGTCGCCCTTCGATCGATGGGTCGATGGCGACGAGAACGCGATTTCCGAAAGCGCCAAGCGCGGCTTCGACATTTTCACCGGCAAGGCCGGCTGTGCGTCATGCCATTCCGGCTGGAACTTCGCCGACAACCAGTTCCATGACATCGGTCTGCCGAGCGAGGATATCGGCAGGGGCAAACTGGAGCCGGACAATGTCGAGGCCCAGTTCGCATTCAAGACGCCGGGGCTTCGCAACACGCTCTATCGCGCACCCTACATGCATGACGGCAGCCTGCAGACGATGGCGGAGGTGATCGCCCACTATGAGAACGGCGGCAAGAGCCGACCGTCTCTGTCGCCCCTGATGATCCCGTTTTCGCTGGAGGAAGAGGAGAAGAGAGATCTGATTGCGTTCCTCAGCACGCTGACCGCCGAAAAGCAGGACATACCCCTGCCAACTTTGCCGAATTGAGGTGTACCGTGCAGCTGTCGATTCGTTACAAGATCCTGCTTCCGCTCCTTGCAACCGTGGTCATCGGGTTCGGCAGCGCCGGGCTTATCGGGGCGCAGGCCGTCTCGGGCCAGGCTGACGTGCAATCCGTCGTCGAGAATGCCTTCGCCGCAAAATCGCTGGCCGCCGAAGCGGACCGCGAGATGAAGGCGGCCGCCGCCGTGGTCGTGCGTGTCACCGACATGACGAACTTCATCTCCGCGGCCGATGTCGCAAAGGAGTTCAACGGAAAAAGCGACGCGGTCGACGAGACGATCCGGAAATTCTCCGGCGTGACCCTGTCTTCCGCGGTGAGCGACAAGGTGACCGAGGTCACGCTCGCCCACAAGGCCTGGGAAGCGGACGCCCGGCTGTTGCTCGGCCTCGCGCAGGCGGCCGAGATCCCGACGGCGGAGAAACTGTCCCGCTCGTTTCAGGCCGCCCAGACTGCGGTCGACGGTTTGAACAGCCTGGTCGAGCAGACGGCCGTCGACACCGTCGACGCGGCAAACGGGGCGCTTAGCAGCAGGATTGAAAAGGAACTGATGCTTGCAGGCGGCATCGCGCTCGTGATGGTCGTCCTGCTGACGCTCATCGCGCGCAACATTTCCGGTCCCGTTCTGCAACTGTCCGGCTCCATGGACATGCTCGCCCGTGGAAATTCCGAGCAACCGATCCCCTTTGTCGCGCGCCGCGACGAAATCGGCCGTATGGCCCACGCGGTTGAGATCTTCCGCCGCAACGCCATCGCACAGGCGCAACTGGAGAAGGAGACCGAATTGATGCGGGCAAGTGCCGAGGCCCAGAGACTCGAGCACCAGCGGGTTACCGAGGCGCAGGCGCAGGAGAGGCTGGCAACCGCGACGTCCGGCCTTGCCTTCGGATTGAAGAAGCTCGCCGCGGGTGATCTATCCTTCCAGATCGAGAAGGCCTTCTCTTCGGAATTCGAGCCTCTTCGGCACGACTTCAATCAGTCGGTCCTGCAGCTCGCCGTCACGCTGTCGACGGTGATGGAGAGCGCCGAGAGCATCGACCGGAGCACCAATTGCATCAAGGCCGGATCGCGGGAGCTTGCCGGCCGCACCGAGCAGCAGGCCGCGTCGCTCGAAGAGACGGCGGCGGCGCTGAACGAGGTGACCGCCCAGGTTCGCCAATCGACGGAGCGGGCCGAGGACGCACGCAACCTCGCCAACCAGGCCAACCATTCGGCGCTCGCCTCGGCGGACGTCGTGGCGAAAGCCGTCACGGCCATGGGTCGCATCGAATCCTCGTCGAGCCAGGTCAACAATATCATCGGCGTGATCGACCAGATCGCCTTTCAGACGAACCTCCTTGCGCTCAATGCGGGGGTCGAGGCCGCCCGGGCCGGCGATGCCGGCAAGGGCTTCGCCGTCGTCGCCCAGGAGGTTCGCGACCTCGCGCAACGGTCAGGACAGGCCGCCCGCGAGATCAAGGCGCTCATTGACCGCTCCGGCAACGAAGTGCAGGCGGGTGTCGCGCTGGTCAACCAGACCGGCGCTGCCCTGCACGACATCAGCGACCGCATCGCCAAGATCAATCACTTCATGGACGCGATCACCGAGTCGGCGCGAGAGCAGTCCTCCAACCTGACCCAGGTCAACGCCGCGATGCACCAGATGGATACGGTGACGCAGCAGAACGCCGCCAAGGTCGGCGAAACGGAGGCGGCGAGCCACATGCTCGCGGAGGAGACGGAGCGGCTTCAGAAGCTGATTTCGCAATTCGACCTGAACGGAAACGCAGACCGGCGACCGGCATCCGGCACCGGCTACGCGCTCGCGTCCTGATCGGGGCGACCTGCCCGGCAGACGTGTCGGATCGACAGGCGCGCGTTCGCTGCCGTCCCGGCTTTCGCCGCGCTCAGTGCGCCTCGTCCCAGTTCGTCGCAGCGCGGGCGTCCACCTTCAGCGGCACCGCCATCGACAGGGCCGGCATGGAGGCGTTCTCCATCACGTCGACGATGATCGGGATCGCCGTCTCGACTTCGTGGTCCTCGATCTCGAAGATCAGTTCGTCATGGACCTGCAGCAGCATGCGCGCCGACAGTTTCGCCGCCGCCAGCGCCGGCTCCATCTTGATCATGGCGCGGCGGATGATGTCGGCGGCCGACCCCTGGATCGGCGCGTTGATCGAGGCGCGCTCGTTGAAGGCGCGCACCGACGGATTGGATGACTTGATCTCGGGATAATGTGCGCGCCGCCCGAAGATGGTCTCGACGTAGCCGTTCTCGCGGGCGAAGGCCTTGGTGGAATCCATGTAGTCCTTGATGCCCGGGAAGCGCTCGAAATACTTCTTGATGTAGTCGCCCGCCTCCGAGCGCTCGATCGAGAGCTGGTTGGCGAGGCCGAAGGCCGAGATGCCGTAGATGATGCCGAAGTTGATCGCCTTGGCGCGGCGGCGCACCTCCGACGGCATGCCCTCGACCGGCACGCCGAACATTTCGGACGCCGTCATCGCATGGATGTCGACGCCGTCGGCAAAGGCCTGCTTCAACTGCGGGATGTCGGCGACATGGGCGAGCACGCGCAGCTCGATCTGGCTGTAGTCGGCCGAGACCAGCTTGTGGCCGGGCGTCGCGATGAAGGCCGTGCGGATCTTGCGGCCTTCCGCGGTGCGCACCGGGATGTTCTGGAGGTTCGGGTCGGAGGAGGAAAGCCGCCCGGTCGTGGTGGAGGCGAGCGCATAGGACGTGTGTACCCGCTTCGTCTCAGGATGCACGAACCCCGGCAGCGCGTCGGTATAGGTCGACTTGAGCTTGGTGAGCTGGCGCCAATCGACGATCCGGCGCGGCAGCGGAATGCCCTGCGCGGCGAGGTCTTCCAGCACCTGCGCGGAGGTGGACCACTGGCCGGTCTTCGTCTTCTGCCCGCCGGGCAGGCCCATCTTGCCGAACAGGATGTCGCCGAGCTGCTTCGGCGAGCCGATGGTGAAGCGCTCGCCGGCAAGCTGGTAGATGTCGTCCTCGAGCGCCGCAGCACCCTGTGCCAGCTCGCCGGAGAGGCGCGAGAGGATCTGCCGGTCGATGGTGATGCCGCGCTCCTCCATGGTGGCGAGCACGGGCACCAGCGGCCGCTCCAGCCGCTCGTAGACCGTCGTCATGCCTTCGGCCGCGAGCCGCGGCTTCAGCACGTGCCAGAGACGGAGCGTCACGTCCGCGTCCTCGGCCGCATAGGCCGTCGCCCGGTCGATGTCGACCATGTCGAAGGTCTGGGCGCCCTTGCCGGAACCCGCCACGTCCTTGTAGGCGATCGGCTTGTGGCCGAGCCAGCGCTCCGACAGCGCGTCCATGCCGTGCGTGCCCGCCCCGGCGTCCAGCGCATAGGACATCAGCATCGTGTCGTCGAAGCCCGTCACGGTGATGCCGTGGCGGCGCATGACGAGATAGTCGTATTTGAGATTCTGCGCGACCTTAAGGATCGACGGATCCTCCAGCAGGCCCTTCAGCCTTTCGAGTGCGTCGCGCACCGGGATCTGGCCTTCCACCAGCCCGCCGCCGAGCAGGTCGCCGGTCCCGGCCTTGTGCGACAGCGGAACGTAGGCCGCGCGGATCACCGTGCCGGAGGGATCCCTGCCGTTGTCGGCGATGGCGAGCGAGAAGCCGCAGAGCTCCGCCTGCATCGCGTCGAGCGAGGTCGTCTCCGTGTCGAAGCCGACGAGCCCGGTCTCGCGCGCATCGGCGATCCAGCGGTCGAGCGTTGCGAGATCGCGGATCGCCACATAGGCCGAATGGTCGACCGGCAGGGTGGCGAAGCGCTCGGCGCGGGCCTTCGCGAAGGACGACGGCGTCAGGTCGCCGCCGCCGGCCGTGCCGGGAACGAGCGCGCCCGCTGCCGCCTCGGCGCTTTCCTTGTCGTCCGTTTCGCGCACCGGGCCTGCCGCGTCGCCCTTGTCGAGGTCGGGGCCATGCGCCTCCCCACCCCATTCGACGGGCACGACCGCCGGTTCGATCGCGCCGGCATCGCAGTCGCAGGCTTCCGCCACGCGCCGGGTCAGCGACGTGAATTCCATCGCCTTCAGGAAGGCGATCAGCCTTGGCCCGTCCTGCGGATGGAGCGAGAGGTCCTCGAGCGGCACGTCGAGCGGCGTGTCGGTCCTCAGCCGGACGAGTTCGCGCGACAGCAGTGCCAGTTCCCGGTTCGCGACGATGTTCTCGCGGCGCTTGACCTGCTTGATCTCCTCGGCGCGGGCGAGCAGCGTGTCGAGGTCGCCATATTCCTCCAGAAGCTGCGCCGCGGTCTTCGGGCCGATGCCGGGAATGCCCGGCACGTTGTCGGTCGAGTCACCGGTCATCGCCTGGAGGTCGATCATCTTCTCCGGGGCGACGCCCCATTTCTCGATCACTTCGGGAATGGCGATCTGCTTGTCCTTCATGCTGTCGTACATCGACACCTTGTCGGTGACGAGCTGCATGAGGTCCTTGTCGGAGGACACGATCGTGACGCCGGCGCCGGCCGCCTCGGCGAGCCGGGCATAGGTGGCGATGAGGTCATCCGCCTCGAAGCCTTCCTTCTCGATGCAGGGCAGGTTGAAGGCGCGGGTGGCGTGGCGAATCAGGCCGAACTGCGGGATCAGGTCTTCCGGCGGCGCGGTGCGGTTGGCCTTGTACTGATCGTAGAGTTCGTTGCGGAAGGTCTTCGACGAATAGTCGAAGATCACGGCGAAATGGGTCGGCGTCACGCCCACGTCGGTGTTGCGCGCATCCTTCAGGAGCTTCCACAGCATGTTGCAGAAGCCCGACACGGCGTTGACCGGCAGTCCGTCCGATTTGCGGTTGAGCGGGGGGATGGCGTGGAAGGCCCGGAAGATGAATCCGGAGCCGTCGACGAGGAAGAGGTGATCACCGTTTTTCATGGGCGAATGGATAGCGCGCAGCGCGCAGCGCGTCCATTGTTCATTGCTGTTTCGCGGTGCCTCTCCGCGTGCGCGGGCCTCACGCCAACGTTACCAATTTGTAATTTCCGCAGCCGTCCGCTTCCCTTGAAAAGCCACATTCGGAGACCCAAATCCTTCTCATCGGCACCTGATCAAGCCGTTGTCTGGCATCCGGCCTGTCCCCCGCCGCGCCAGACTAGAGGACAAAGGCCTTATCCCCCTCTCCGGGCCTTTGTCCACCATTCGCAAGACCGCCACGGGCTCACCTCCGGCCCGTGGCGGTTCTTCTTTGCGCCGCATCCGGAATACATCCCATGCTATGTATGCTTGCCGTTGCCGGTATTCCGGCATAGCGTGCCCGCATGGGCTTCGATTGCAAGGAGTCGGCCGCATATCTTTCTGCCCTTCTCGCCAAGGGCGCCGCCCGCGCCCTGCAGGAGCGGGCGAAGACGGTGGGGTTTGCCCCGGGCCAGCTCCCGGTCCTCGTGGAACTCTGGGATGAGGACGGCCTGACGCAACGCCAGTTGCTCGACCGGCTCGACGTGGAACAGGCGACGCTCGCCAACACGCTTTCGCGCATGGAGCGCGACGGCCTCGTCGAACGGCGGCCGCATCCGCAGGACAGGCGGGCCCAGCGGGTGCTGCTCACGCCGCGCGCGATTGCGCTGAAGCACGAGGCGCTCGCCGCCGCCGCCGAGACCGAGGCGCGGCTCTTCGCCGGCTTCCGCCGCTTCGAAAGGGAGCTGCTCCTCGAATATATGCGCATGATGCTGGCCAATATCGGCCGCGACCCGCGCATCTGAGCTGTCATCGAATTGCCGTACGCGGCGGGGCGCTCTAATGTCGCGCCGCAAAGCAAGGGATTCGCTCATGACCAACATTCTGCCCGTCCTCGATCATGCAGCCGCCGGTGTGCCCCAGAGCCTCGACAGGCTCTTCGAGCTGGTGCGCATCAAGTCGATCTCCACCGATCCGGCCTACAAGGCCGAATGCCGGCGGGCGGCCGAATGGCTGGTAAGCGAACTGCGCACGCTCGGCTTCGACGCGACGGTGCGCGACACGCCCGGCCATCCGATGGTCGTCGCCCATCACGACGGCGCCGCGCCCGACGCGCCGCATGTGCTATTCTACGGCCACTACGACGTGCAGCCGGTCGACCCGCTGGAGCTCTGGGACAACGACCCGTTCGAGCCGGCGGTGCGCGACATTGCCGGCGGGCGGCGCATCATCACGGGTCGCGGCACCTCGGACGACAAGGGCCAGCTGATGACCTTCGTCGAGGCCTGCCGCGCCTACAAGGAGACGACGGGAACGCTGCCCTGCCGGGTGACGATCCTCTTCGAGGGCGAGGAAGAATCCGGCTCGCCGTCGCTGAAGCCGTTCCTCGAGGCGCACACGGCCGAGCTCACGGCCGATTTCGCGCTCGTCTGCGATACCAACATGTGGGACGCCGAGACGCCGGCGATCTCCGCCGGCCTGCGCGGCCTCGTCGGCGAGGAGGTCGTCGTCAAGGCGGCCGACCGCGACCTGCATTCCGGCTATTTCGGCGGCGCGGCGGCGAACCCGATCCACATCCTGGCCGGCATTCTCGCCGGCCTGCACGACAAGACGGGCCGCGTGACGCTCAAGGGTTTCTATGACGGCGTCGAGGAGACGCCGAGCCAGATCAAGGCCGCCTGGGAAACCCTTGGCCGCACGGCGGAGAGTTTCCTCGGCGAGGTCGGGCTGTCCGTCCCGTCCGGCGAGAAGGGGCGTTCCGTCCTCGAGCTCACCTGGGCGCGCCCCACGGCGGAGGTGAACGGCATCACCGGCGGCTATACGGGCGAGGGCTTCAAGACGGTGATCGCCGCGGAAGCCTCCGCCAAGGTCTCCTTCCGGCTCGTCGGCGGGCAGGATCCGGGCAAGGTGCGCGACGCCTTCCGCGCCTATGTGCGCGCGAAGATCCCGGCGGACTGCTCGGTCACCTTCCATGCCCATGGCGGATCGCCGGCGATCCAGCTTCCCTACGATTCGTCGCTGCTGGCGATGGCGAAGGACGCCCTCTCCGACGAATGGCCGAAGCCCGCCGTGATGATCGGCATGGGCGGATCGATCCCGATCGTCGGTGACTTCCAGAAAATGCTCGGCATGGAATCGCTGCTCGTCGGCTTCGGCCTCTCCGACGACCGCATCCACTCGCCGAACGAGAAATACGAGCTGCGGTCCTTCGAGAAGGGGATTCGCTCCTGGATCCGCATCCTCTCGGCGCTCGCCGCGCGCTGAGCGGCGCGACGGGCGGCAGCCGGACGAAATCCCGCGCCATTAACCGAATGGAGAACGATAAGCCCCACTCTTTTGGAGGAATCGCCGCGCGGCGGGGGCAAGCGGAAAGACCAGACATGCAACGGAACCAAACGAGCCACAGCAATCCGACGATCCGGCACGGGGCGGCGTCCCGGCCGGTCCGAAAGGCGGCAGAGGGCCGATGAGGATCCGCAGGCTCTTCTGGCCCATCGTCGGCTCCACGGCAATCGTCTTCTCGATCTGGGTTCTCTACCGGGACCTGCGGGGCCTGTCGCTCGCCGATTTCACGGACAGCCTGCACGCGGTGCCGCCGCACGGCTGGGTGCTCGCCGCCGCCTCGACGCTCCTTGCCTATGCGGCGCTCGCCGCCTACGACCACCTGGCGCTGTCGCATCTCGGCCACCGCATCTCGCTCTGGTTCATCACGGTCACCTCCTTCACCGCCTATGCGCTGTCGCACAATATCGGCGCATCGGTCTTCTCAGGCGCGGTCGTGCGCTACCGCGCCTATTCGTCGAAGGGATTGAGCGGATCGGAGGTGGGCGTGCTCGTCGCCTTCTGTTCCTTCACCTTCACCCTCGGCACGGTCATGCTCTTCGGGCTGGTGCTGATCGTCGAGCCGGAGATCATCGAGCGCTTTGCGGACTTCCTGCCGATCGAGGCGGCCTTCAGCACCGGCATCCTGCTGCTGACGCTGGTCGCGCTCTACGTGATGGGCAGCCTCGTCGGCTTCCGGGCGATCGACACGCGCTGGCTCAAGCTGGAATATCCGCGTCCGTCGCTGGCGCTGCGCCAGCTCGTCATCGCACCGATCGAGCTGATCGGCGCCGCCGGCATCATCTATTTCGTGCTGCCGGTCGACGGAAATCCGGGTTATCTCGTCGTCCTCGGCATTTTCCTGGCGTCGTTTTCCGCCGCCCTTCTGTCCCACGCGCCGGGCGGCATCGGCGTGCTGGAACTTGTCTTCATCGCCGCCCTGCCCGAACTCGACCCCGCGGACGTGCTGGCGGCACTTGCGATCTTCCGGCTGTTCTATCTGCTGATCCCCTTCGTGCTCGGGCTCGTCGTCATCGTCGTCTTCGAGCGTGCGCGGCTGAGGCACGGGTCCGGGTAGGGCGTTAGAGTTCCAGCTCCTGGCGGTCGCGGGCGTGGAAGGCCCCGCCGAAGACCGCGGTGGCCGCGCGGTCCATCGCGTCGAGCTCGTCGTCGGTGCGCCAGGGCGCGTGATGGATGAAGGCCGCCCGCTTCGCGCCCGCCGCCTGCGCCAGCTTCACCGCCTGCTGCCAGGTGGAATGGCCGAAACCGCGGTAGAGCTGCATTTCCTCTTCCGTATAGCAGGCGTCATAGATGAAGAGGTCGCAGCCCTCGATGAGCGAAAGCACGTTCGGGTCCAGGATGCCCGGCACGTGTTCGGTGTCCGTGATCAGCGCCACGGCCCGTCCGTTCCATTCGACCCGGTAGCCGATCGCGCCGCCCGGATGGTTGAGCGGACCGGTCCTGACCGTGATCGCCGGCCGGGGCTGGAGCACGTCGCCGGCGCGAAAGTCGCCGAATTCGAGATTGGCGCGGCAGATCGACGGTCCCACCGGGAACCACGGGGGACGCATGAAGCCCTCGATCATCTCATGCGTCGTCATGGCGCCGGCGAGATGGCCGGACCAGAGCTTCACGGAGGTGCCGGAATCGTACATCGGCTTGAAATAGGGGAAGCCCAGGATGTGATCGTAGTGACAGTGCGTGAACAGCAGGTCGATGCGCTCGACGCCTTCTGCGCGCAGCGCATGGCCGGCGCAGGGGATGCCCGAGCCGGCGTCGAAGAGCAGCACGTCGGAACCGCAGCGCATCTCGACGCAGATGGTGTTGCCGCCATAGCGCTGGAACTGCGGTCCCGAAACCGGAACGCTGCCTCTGACACCCCAGAATCGCACGACGAACCGATCGGGAGTCACGCGTCCCTGCCCGTTTCTGTCCGCATTCTCCTGGCCATTCCAGACTCCGAACCTGTCGACGCCCGGCAATCGTCAGCGCGCTGCCGGCGTCCTGCGCCCACGACGATAGGCGGCAAGCCTTAACATCCGCTATCGGGCCGGCAGCCGCTTTCGCAGGAGATCCCGCCGGTCCGATAGGTTCCTGGAGACGATAAGATCAAACTTTCTTCCCGAAGGGAAGGGCGCCATCAAATAGTCTGAATTTCGAAGACCGGCGGCCTCAGGCGTGGTGGGCGAGGTCGCGCTGCTTGATGAGCTCGGTCGTGGTGCGGCTCAGGCGGTCGGCGAGAACCCGCATCACCTCAATGGTCATCTCCGGGAAATCGGTGAGCAGCTTGAGGAAGTGCTCCTTGCGGATGCGGAGCGCGTCGAGCGGCGTCACCGCCCGGATCGTCGCCGTGCGGGTGACGTCGCACAGGATCGCGATCTCGCCGACGATGGAATTCAGCTCGACATCGGCGAGCTTGAACTCGCCGCCGGAGGTTTCCACCAGAATCTCCGCCTTGCCCGACAGGATCACGTAGGCGGCGTCGCCGGTCTCGCCCTGGCGGAACAGCACCTCGCCGGCGGCGAAATTCACCCTGTCGGAGGTGAAGGCGAGAAGCTTCAATTTGGCCGGCGACACGCCCGCAAACAGCGGCACGCGCTTCAGCATCTGTACTTCGTCGTTTAGCAGCATGTCCCTTGCCCGTTCCCCTACGCCACCGACAGGATACGCCCCTATTGTTACATTGAAACCAGTTCCTTGAAAGTCTCGTTTTCTCTGACCAGTTTTTCGTGCGTTCCGTCGGCCACGAGCCGGCCGCGCTCGAAGAGCAGGACGCGGTCGAAGTGGTCGGTCAGCCCGGTGTTCGACAGCACCCAGACGATTGCGGGATCGTGATCCTCGCCGCGGAGCAGGCCGAGCACGTTGCGCACGATCAGGTCCTGCAGGCGATGGTCGAGGCCGGGCAGCGGGCGGTTGAAGACGTAGTAGTCGGACCGGCGCAGGATGGCCCGCGCCAGATTCAGCTTCTGCCGCTGCACGGAGGTCAGCCGCTTGCCGCCGACGCCGACGTCGAAATCGAGGCCGATCGCGAAGACGTCCTCATAGAGGCCCGGGCGGCTCAGCAGGCCGCGCACGATGGTGCGCACCCGCTCCTGCCCGTCCGAGTGCCGATGGCTGATGCGGCCGAAGAGCACGTTGTCCATCAGGCTCGCCGATGCGGTATAGCGTTCGGGATCGTAGCGTTCGATCTGTTCCTTCAGCGCCTCCGGCAGGCCGCCGTGGAAGGCGTGGCGCGCCTCCACGATCTTCGCCATGAGATCCGCGCCGAGCAGGCCGAAACGATGCCGCGGCTCGATATAGGCGAAGCTCAGGCGGATCATCTTCGAGCGATCCTCGTCGGACGCCGCGGAGAAGCCGACGCCCTGCAGCTTCTGCACCAGCAGCTGGTAGGCGGGCAGGTCGTCCGCCGTCATGAAGGTGAGCTGCTGGAAGAACGGATGGTCCGGCGGCAGGCCGCTGAAGAGCTCGACCGCGTTGGCGGCGATCTCGTAGCCCATATCATACAGCGCCTCGGCGAGGCCGTTGCGCCGCACGACGGAGCGGAAATACTCGTTCTTGCCGATCTCGTTGCCCATCAGCGCCGGACCGGTGGCGTTGCCGAACAGCAGGTTCTCGCCGACCGTCGCCTCGGTGTTGTAGGCATCCGGCTCGAAGGGCATGATCAGGTTGGCGAGGTTCCCCTTCTCCAGTTCGCCGCGCAGTTCGCCGCGCAGTTCCACGATCCGCCCGGCGATCTGCGGATGGATGTCGACATTCACCCGCGAACGCAGCGCGAGATCAAGCAGGTCGTCGGAGAGAAGCACGCCGTCGAGCGCCCGCAGGATCGATTTGAAGAGGTCGGCAGGGCCGGTCGCCCGTGCGGCGGCATAGTCGATCCAGTCGCTGTTGACGTCAAAGTCGGGATTGCCCGCCATGCGCGCTTCGTCGATCTCCCAATTGCGGTGCTTCCTGCCGTCGCCCTCATAGGAAAACTCGGTCAGCGGCGCATGTTTCAGTCCGTAGAGCAGGTTGTCGCGCAGCGTGCCGTGGAAGAAATAGGCTTCGGACGAGGCATAGGAGATATGACGGCCCGTCACCGATTCCGGCAGTTCGAGAATGTCCGCGTCGCCGGCGCAGACGCGGCCGGTTTCCGGCCAGGCGATGCGGCCGAGGGCTTCGGCGAGCGCTTCTCCGCCCGCCGCCGTGCTGCCGACGATGGCAACCCTCTCACCCGGATTGATGTTCAGCGAGACGTTTTCCAGCGTCTTCGCGCCGCTGTCGTCGACGAGCGACAGGTTGACGGCGGCCAGCGGTGCGCCGATCGCCAGCGGCCGGTCGACGACCAGCGCCTGGATCGACGGGTCGATCGCCCGGTCGACCTTGAACTGCTCGACGACCTGCGCGTATTTCACCTGCACGTCCTGCCGGTTCTGGTCCCAGTCGATCAGTTCCTTGAGCGGCCCGGGCAGATCCTTGTAGGCGCCGATGACGGCGACGAGCTGGCCGATGTCGAGCCGGCCCTGCAGCGCCAGATAACCGCCGATGCAGTAGAACAGGAAGGGCGTCACCGATGCCAGGAAGTTGTTGATGAACTTGACCAGGAATTTCCACTGGTAGAGGTCGTAGCGGATCCTGAAGATGCGCCCGAGCCGCGCGGCGATGTCGGCGCGCTCGAAATTGGACGTGTCGTAGGCATGGATCGTGCCGATGCCGTCGACGATCTCGCTGACCCGCCCCGCGAGCTGGCGTGCCGTCAACTGCCGCTCGCGGCCGAGCACCAGCAGCCGCCGGCGCATGCGCGGAATCAGCACGGCCTGCACCAGCACGATCACGCCGGCGATCATGCCGAGCCAGACATTCTGCACGAAGATGAAGAACAGCGCCGTCAGCGCCTGGCCGCCGAGCAGCGCCGGCTGCACGAAGGCATCGCCGGTGAAGCCGCCGAGCGGCTCCACCTCGTCCTTCACCATGCTCGCCACCTCCGCGCCCTTCAGGCGCTTGAACTGCGTCGGCGGGAAGCGCAGCACCCGGTCGACGAGGTCGAAACGGATGCGGCGCAGCATGCGCTCGCCGAGGCGGCCCTTGTAGGTGTTGATGTAGAACTTGAAGAGGCCGTTGACGATCACCAGCAGCAGGAAGACCATCGAGAGCGCGAAGAGCATCGCGCTGCGGTCGAGTTCCACGCCTTCGAACAGGACCACATTGCCGAAAAACGGCAGGTCGAAATCCAGGCGCATGAAGAGCTGCGTCGCACCCGGCCCCTCGAAGCCCTGCCCCTGGATCGGCCCGTTGACGATCTGCTTCGGCAGATCGAAGGACAGGAAATAGGGGATCATGGAGATCGCGACGATGAACAGGATCCACAGCTGCTGCCGCTTCGTGTTGATCCAGATGTAGCGTGAAAGGCTCTTTTCCATGAACACCTTAGGTCAAGAGAATGCGCGGTTCGAGAACATGGAGCCGGCGACAGGACAGGAAGGTCCCGCGGCGGCGGGGCGGCTTAGGTGGAGATTCGGCGGACGCATTGCAAGCGGTCCGGCGAACACAATCCGGCTCGCCGGCCCATATCGAACACGGTCGAGCCGTCCGACATATTCGCGCACGGCACCTTGCGCCCGCGGCGGAATGCCGGAATCCGTGAGACGGGATGACGGTGTGGCGGAGTACTCATCGCACGGACCCGGTTCGATTGCGCTTCGCAGGGGGGCAAGGTACAACACGCGCGCCATGAACACCATCTCGGAAAACAGACCGTCGACCGACGCAGACGCCATGCATGATGCCTGTTTCGATCTGGCGCGCGGCATCGCGGCCTACACGGCAAGCAGCCTCGTTGCCGGTCTCGCGCGGGTCATCGGCAGGCACCCGGATGCCGACATCGCCAATGCCTTCAACCACAAGCAGGTCGCTTCCAAGCGCTGGGCCTGCGACAAGCTGTTCGAGACGCTGGGCGGGCATTACGAGCGGATCGTCATTGTCGGCGGCTGGTACGGCATCCTCGCCGCGATGCTCTTCGACGATCCGCGTTTTTCGCCGCTTCGCATCACGAGCATCGACATCGACGCCGCCGTGGAGACGGTCGCCCGGACGCTGAACCAGGCGGCCGGCGCGCGTTTCGACACCATGACCGCCGACATGTATGCCGTCGACTACGGCGCGCTCGGCGCCGACCTCGTCGTCAATACGAGTTGCGAGCACATCGCCGACGTCGCCGGCTGGCTCGCACGCCTGCCGCGCGGCAGCCGCGTGCTGCTGCAGTCGAACGACTATTTCGCCGAGCCGACGCATATCAACTGCGTGCCCTCGGTCGAGGCTTTCGCCGGCCAGGCGAAGCTTGCCAGCCTGCAGTTCGCCGGCGGCTTCAGGACGAAGAACTACACCCGCTTCATGCTGATCGGCGCCACATAGCGGCAAGGATTTCGGCAGTCTTCGCCGCCCCGTCGAGATCGAGGCCGGACGACGGAACCGGCCCCGCCGACAGCATTGCCGCGACGGCCTCCGCCATGCCCGCCCCGGTCATCGTCTCCTCCGGCAGCACCGCCGCGAGCCCGAGCCGCTCCAGCCGCTCGGCACGCGTCGCCTGCTCCGTCTCGCCGCCCGTCGTGAAGGGAACGAGCACCGCCCGGCAGCCGGCGCGCAGCACGTCGCAGACCGTGTTGTAGCCCGCCTGCGAGACCGAGAGCCGGGCACCGCGCAGCAGCGAGGGGAAGTCGCGCCGGAACCGCTCGATTTCCACATGCGGCGGCTTGCATGCCGACAGGTTGCGGAACGTCTCCTCCGGCAGGTTCGGGCCCGTGACGATCAGCCAGCGTCCCGAGGCCGGC
>NZ_JAKGBU010000093.1 GCF_021555155.1 Rhizobium alarense | reverse complement strand
ATCCGACGAAAAAGAAAGCGGTCAGGGTGGTCCGACGAATTCGCAAAAACCGTCATCGCCCAAATGCGATAGCCCTGTGACCGCGACTTCTCGCTCTTGCCGATCGTGAATCAGACCGCTTACGATCCGTCCCGATCGATTCCGCCGGCGTCCGCCGCACCGGATCGCCGACACGATTGAGGAACTGCGGACCGCATGGAACAGGTATTCGACGGCCACAACGACGTGCTGCTGCGGCTCCTGCACAGCTCGGAACGGGGCGTCGACCCCGTCGCCGAGTTCGTGAACGGCACCGACGAGGGCCATATCGACCTGGCGCGGGCCAGGCGCGGCGGCCTGGCCGGCGGCCTTTGCGCCATCTATGTGCCTTCCTCCGATTTCGGTTTTCGCACCCCTGACGAGAACGGCCACTATGCGACGCCGCTCGCCGAGCCGCTGGAGCGCCTGCCCGCGCTCGACGTGGCGCTGAAAGTGGCGGCGATCGCGCTGCGTCTCCACCGCGCCGGTGCCTGGCGGCTCTGCCGCTCGACGACGGAGGTCCGGGAGACCATGGCCGCCGGTGCCTTCGCCGCCGTGCTGCACATGGAAGGATGCGAGGCGATCGATCCCGATCTCGACGCACTCGAGACCTTCCATGCGGCAGGCCTGCGCTCGCTCGGTCCCGTGTGGAGCCGCAACAACGCCTTCGGCCACGGTGTACCCTTCGCCTATCCGAGCACGCCGGACAGCGGCCCCGGCCTTACCGAGGCGGGCTTCGCCCTCATCCGCGCCTGCAACCGCCTCGGCATCCTCGTCGACCTCGCCCACATCACCGAACGGGGCTTCTGGGACGTCGCCCGAACGACCGACCAGCCGCTGGTCGCCAGCCACTCGAACGCCCATGCGCTGACGCCCGTCGCCCGCAATCTTACCGATCGGCAGCTCGACGCGATCCGCGAGAGCAAGGGGCTCGTGGGCCTCAACTATGCGACCCCGATGCTGCGCCCGGACGGCCAGGAAAGTGCGGCCACGCCGCTCTCCGACATGGTGCGCCACATCGATCACCTCGTCGCCCGCATGGGCATCGACTGCGTGGCGCTCGGCTCGGACTTCGACGGCGCCGCCATCCCCTCCGCCATCCGGGACGCGGCCGGCAACCAGGCGCTCGTCGGCGCCTTGCGCAAGGCCGGCTACGGTGACGGCGACCTCGCCAAGATCTGCCGGGAGAACTGGCTGCGCGTGCTCGCCTCCGCCTGGCACGAGGGCTGAGGCCGGGTCGGCCAGCCGCCTCCGGCCAGACAGCGAAATGTTAAGGTCCGTCAGGCACGATCCTATCTCACGCGCCCAAAGAGGATGTGGAACGGGCGGGCGCGCCGAGCGGGTGGACGACATTATTGGACGAGATCAGGACACGGATGCGGGACCTCGTCGCGAGGCTCCGCGCCAGGCATCATTATCTGCCTGCGGTCGCCGCGACCATCGCGGTCAGCCTTGCGGGCGTTTTGGCCGACATCCAGCGCGGCAATCTGGACGAGGAATACCTGCGCTCGCATACGACGCGCCAGCTCGGCCTTCTGCGCTCGCGCCTCGAGGGCAACATTCGCGGTGACGTCAAGCGGGTGCAGGGGCTGATCGCCACGCTGTCGACCGAGCCAGGCATGTCCCAGAAGCGCTTCGAGCAGCTTGCCAGCCGCACCTTCGACGACGACACGCAACTGCGCAACCTCGCGCTCGCGCCCGGCCTGGTCGTCAGCATGGTCTATCCGCTTGCCGGCAACGAAAAGACGATCGGCCTCGACTACCGCAAGAACGTGGCCCAGCGGGCAGCGGCGCTGCGCGTCCGTGACACCGGCAAGCTCGTCCTGACCGGCCCGGTCAACTTGGTGCAGGGCGGGCGCGGCCTGATCGCCCGCTATCCGGTCTTCAACGACGCCGCGGATGGCGGCAAGCGGTTCTGGGGCATCGCCTCGGCCGTCATCGACCTCGAAAAACTGATCGAGAACAGCGGCCTTGCCGACCCGGCGCTCTCGATCAGCGTCGCGCTCGCAAGCGCCGACGAGAACGGCCGCTCGATCGATACGTTCTTCGGGGACACGCGGATTTTTCTGGAAGAGCCTGTGCGCATGGTCGTGGACCTTGGCGACGAGCGCTGGATCATCGCCGGCATGCCGAAGGACGGCTGGCAGCAGGACGCCGGCATCCGCTGGCGCTTCCGCGCGTTGCTCCTGCTGCTCGGCCTGGCGATCGTCACCCCCATATTCTGGGTCGGTCGCCTGATGCGCGAGCGCCAGCGTCACATCGCGGCGCTCCAGCAGCGCGAGGACCAGTTGCAGACGCTCTCCCAGCGCCTCGAACTCGCCCTCGACATCTCCAAGATCGGCGTCTGGGAATACCACACCGACAGCGGCGCGCTCATCTGGGACGACCGCATGCGCCGGCTCTACGGCATCCCGGCGAGCAGGACCGTCTGCACCTATGCGGACTGGCGCGGCGCGCTCCACCCCGACGACCTGGCGGAAGCCGAGCGGATCTTCGCGGAATCAGTCGAGGCAGAGCAGCCTTACATCACCGAATTCCGTGTCATCGACGCCGATGGCGGCATCCGCCATATCCGCGCGCACGGCATGACCTATCGCTGCGCCTCGGGCGCCAAGCGCGTCATCGGCGCCAACTGGAACGTGACCGACGACGTGCGCCTTCAGGACGAACTGCGCGAGGCCAAGAGCCGGGCGGAGAGGCAGAACATCGCGCTGGAGGACGCCCGCCGCACGATGGAGCACAACGCCCTGCACGACGCGTTGACCGGCCTTCCGAACCGCCGTTACCTCGATGAACGCCTCGCCGTGCTGAACGGCGGCGAGGCGCCGCTGACGCTGCTTCATCTCGACCTCGACCGCTTCAAGGAAATCAACGACACGCTCGGCCACGCGGCCGGCGACACCATCCTGAGGCGCACCGCGGTCGCGCTGCGGGCCGTGGTCGGCGACGACTTCGTGGCCCGCATCGGCGGCGACGAGTTCGTCGTCCTGTCGGTCGCCGACCGGCCGGTCGCGCATTTCGTCGAGCTTGCCGGGCGGATCGTTGCCGAGGTCAGCCGACCGATGCTGATCGAGGGACACGAGTGTCGCGTCGGGGCGAGTGTCGGGGTCGCCGCCCGCGCGGACGGCCGGGAGGCGGCCGAGCAGTTGCTCATCGATGCCGATCTCGCCCTTTACGAGGCGAAGCGCCACGGGCGCAACCGGGTCGAGTTCTTCAACGAGACGCTCCGCCACACCTCCATCCAGACGAAGAAGCTCAGCGACGAGATGCTGCGCGGCCTGGAGCGCGGCGAATTCGATGCCTTCTTCCATCCGCAGTTCGATGCGGCGACGCGCGAGATCGTCGGCGTCGAGGCGCTTGCGCGCTGGCACCATCCCGAGCGCGGCCTGCTTGCCCCCGACGCCTTCCTCGCTGTCGCCGAAAGCCTCAACGTCGTGCCCGCGATCGACGACGCGGTGCTGCGGCAGGCACTTCTGCAGTTCACGCGCTGGCAGGCACACGGCCTTGCCATTCCGCGAGTGTCGGTCAATGTCTCCGGCCAGCGCCTCAGGGACGAGCGGCTGATCGACACGCTGCGCGGCCTCGCCATCCGCCCGGGAACCGTCTCCTTCGAACTCCTGGAATCCATCTCCTTCGACAGCGCCGACGACCGGCTGCGCCAGTCGATCGAGGAAATCAAGCGCCTCGGCATCGACGTCGAGATCGACGACTTCGGTACCGGCCACGCCTCGATCGTCAGCCTGCTGGAACTGTCGCCCCGCCGGCTCAAGATCGACCGGCGGCTCGTCATGCCGATCCTCGATTCGCTAAGCCAGCAGCGCCTTGTCCGCTCCATCGTCGACATCGGCCGCGCCCGCGGCATCGAGATCGTCGCGGAAGGCGTCGAGACGCCGGAGCACGCCGACATGCTGCGCGACATCGGGTGCCACATCCTGCAGGGCTACGCCTTTGCCCGGCCGATGCCGGCCGACGCGTTCCTCGCCTTCGCGACGGCGCGCAGCTGGCTTTCGGCGCGCAGCCGCGCCTCGGCGTGAGCCTTCCGTCGGCGGGGGTTCGCGGGACGTCCCGCGCCCCGACACGCATGCCGCTACGGGCGGTTGCGCTGCAAACAGGGGTAGGCACATGAAATCGCCGATCTTTTTCGTTGAGATCGGCAGACAGCAGGACTAAACCTGCGACAGGAATTGCAAGAGCAGGATCGGCTAGGCCGGCACGTCGTAACAGTATGATCACTCCCGCGCGCTGGCGCACCCAACTCGACAGGCACGAACGCATTGCGGACCTCGCGGGCGAACAGCTCGCCCGCATCCTCGCGCGCGCCGAACTGTCGGCGGGCGAGGCCGAACATCTCTGCCGCATCATGGAGCACGGGGCCCAGGCTTTCGACACCTTCGTCGACACGATGCGGACCGCAACAGCGAAGAAACCCCTCGTCGAGCACGCCGAACGGCTGCAGGACCGCTGGGCCGACCTCGTCATCGAAGCTGCGAACCGGCTGGCCACCCTCGAAGGCCTGCCGCCGATCGTCGTCGGGCAGACCCCGACGGGGACCGTCGCTGCCCCCGCGCGGAAGAAACGCTCGGGCAACCGGACCGGCTGATACCGACCTGCGCCGATATCGAGCGATTGCGGCGGCAGCCGAACCCGGTCTTTCCACAGGCAATGGACGCCAATCGCTCCATTTCCGCCGGCACCCTGTTGACGGTTCTCCGCCGACAGGCGCGTGATGCCGCGACGATCTTCTTCATAGGGTGACAGTGGCATGGACAGGACGATCATTCTCGACGGCGGCATGAGCCGCGAACTGATGCGCCTCGGCGCGAAATTGCGGCAGCCGGAATGGTCGGCGCTGGCGCTCATCGAAACGCCGGAGATCGTCGGTCGCGTCCACGCGGATTTCATCGCGGCAGGTGCCGACGTCATCACGACGAACAGCTATGCGCTCGTGCCGTTCCACATCGGCGAGCAGCGCTTCCGGGACGACGGCCCGTCGCTCGTCCGCCTCTCCGGCGCGCTTGCCCGCAGCGCCGCCGACGCCGCCGGCCGCCCGGTTTCGGTCGCAGGCTCGCTTCCGCCGATCTTCGGCTCCTACGAACCTGAGCGCTTCGAGCCGGATCGCGTGCAGGACTATCTGTCGGTCCTTGTTAGGGAACTCGCGCCCTTCGTCGACCTGTGGCTCGGCGAGACACTGAGCCTGATCGCCGAGGGCGAGGCCGTGAGGGTGGCGACGGAGAAGACCGGCAAACCCTTCTGGATCTCCTTCACGCTCGCCGACGGCGACGGCGCCGAGGACGGCATCCCCCGGCTCCGCTCCGGCGAAACGGTGACGGCGGCAGCCGAATGGGCGTCGACCTCGGGCGCGGCCGCCCTGCTCTTCAACTGCAGCCGCCCGGAGGTGATGCGGCCCGCGGTCGACGTGACCGCCGCGGTCTTCCGGACGCGCGGCGCCCCGGTCGCGATCGGCGTCTACGCCAATGCCTTCGAACCCGAGGACGACGGCGCCGCCAACGAGACCCTGCATGACACCCGGGCCGACCTCGACGCCGAGCGCTACGCCGCCTTCGCCTGCGACTGGGCCGACGCAGGCGCCACGCTCATCGGCGGCTGCTGTGGCATCGGCGCCGCCCATATCCATGCGCTGGCGAACAGACTTCGGGGAGCGTGATCGGCGTCGGGACACGCGGGCGTCGCTTCCAATCGCGATGGATGCAGGAAATTTGGCGGGCCCGCAGCATAATCACCGTGCCCGGCTATTTATAACAACCGGCATTGTCCTCACGAAAGGACCGAAATGCTGCAAGCCGCGCCGCTGTTGCCATAGCGCGGGGCGAAACGACGATATCCGGCGCGGATCCCTCGCCGGCCAGAAGGCCCGTGCCGATGAAGCCGCGTTGCGCCTTTGCCGCCGATATCAAAATTCAATCCTCCGGAGGAAGGTGGAAACCTGCGGGAAGGGCGAAGCCCATGTCGGATACCGACGGTTCGGAATGCGTATCCGGACGATGCTTCGGGATCATTGCGTGGGCCGCAACGACGGAGCGGATCGCAACGGGACGATAGTTGCGGATGAGATCCGGCCGGCCCGCTTCGTTATCAACCTTGTCGCTCATCGCTCTGCCTCCAACCGGAAATCACGGCGCCTCGAACTTCACCATCGTACCGCCGCCCGTTGCCTGATCGGTCGGGAAAACCTCGACGCGGGCGACGTCCACATAAACAGGGAGCGCAATCACGTCGTTGACAATGCGGGCGATGTGTTCGGGCTGGATCGGACGGTAGCCGTCATAGAGCACCGCCTGCGCCTGGTCGTTGGCAATGGACGTGCGGTAGAGGTCGGTCTGGACACGGCCGGGCACAATCTCGCTGACACGGACGGACGTGCCGAGCAAATCGCAACGCAGGTTGTCGCAAAAAAGGCTGAGACCGGCCTTGGAGGCGCCGTAGGCACCCATGTTCGGATAGGGCGCCTGGCCGCCGCTGGAGCCGATATAGATCAAGTGGCCACGCTTGCGCGCCACCATGCCCGGCAGGACGGCGCGCGTCAGATGCAGCGGCGCCTTGAGATTGACGTCGATCATCGCGTCGATCTCGGCCGGATCGATGTCCTGGAAGGCGGCGCGGCTCGAGAGGATGCCGGCATTGTTGACGAGAACGTCGACCTCGACGCCCTCGAGCGCCTCGGCGATGCGCGCCGTATCGCGCACATCCGCCTCTACAGGGATCGCCCCGGTCGCCTCGGCGAGTGCGGCAAGCTGCGCGGCGTTGCGGCCGACGGCATAGACAGCGAGCCCCCGGGCACGCAGCGTCGGCACGATGGCCTTGCCGATGCCGCTGGTGGCGCCGGTGATCACGGCGACGCGATAGGCATCAGACATAGATGTAGCCCCCGCTGATGACGACATTCTCGCCGGTCGCATAGGTGTTGCGACTCGACGCCATCATGACGATCCATTCGGCCATTTCGGCAGGCTCCGCGGCGCGGCCGAGCGCGCTCGCCCTGGCAAGTTCCGGCAGGAAGCCGAGTTCCTTGGCGCGATCGGTGGCAAAGCCGGCCGGGGCCACAGAGTTCACGAGGATCTGGTCCGCAGCACATTCCTGGGCGAAGGATTTGGTCAGGCTCACCACTGCGGCCTTCGTTGCGGCATAATGAGCATTCTGTGGATGCGCCTTGAAGGCATCGACGGAGGTGACGTTGACGATGCGTCCCGTTACTTCCGGTGCGTTCACAAACTGGCGCATGTGGCGCACGGCCGCCACCATCATGTGATAGGTGCCCTTGACGTTGATGGCGTTCTCGAGGTCCCAGTCCTCGTCGGTGATTTCGAGGATCGGCTTTCGCGGATAGATCGCCGCGCTGTTGACCAAAGTGTGAATGCGGCCGAGCCTGGCGGCGACCGCCTCGAACCCGGCATGGGCCGTCTCGGCGCGGGAAATATCGGCACCCGCCGTCGCGACCTCCGCTCCGAGCGCTTCGAGGTCCGCCGCAGACGACGCGAGCAATGCCTCATTGCGGTCGATGAGACCGATTTTCGTCGCGCCCTGGGCGATCATCAGCTTGGCGGTTACGAGACCAAGGCCCGAAGCGCCGCCGACAATGACAACAGACTGGTTCTTCACGTTCCTACCTCGCGATTTCGGGTTGCGTGGCTGTATTGGTATGTTATCACTTATATGCCAACTTCAATGAAGCGCAAGCCGTTTTTTGGACCACGCCCATGATCCCCCGCCTCAGCGCCGAGCCGCGCACGCCCTCGCCCAGCGCGGATTTCCTGCACCATCTGACCGGCGCGGGTTTCGAAGGCGATATCGCCACGTCGGCGGCGGATCGCACCGTTTTTGCCACCGACAATTCCATCTACCAGGTCGAGCCGGCCAGCATCGTCTTCCCGAAGAACATCCACGACCTCAAGCGCGTCGCCAAGGCCCTCGCCCGCCCTGAATTTGCAGGCGTCGCCATTGCTCCGCGCGGCGGCGGCACAGGCACCAACGGCCAATCGCTGACGACCGGCATCGTCGTCGATTGCTCGCGCCATATGAACCGGATCATCGAGATCGACCCCGTGCGCCGCATCGCGCGGGTGGAAGCGGGCGTCGTCAAGGACCAGCTGAACAAGGCGCTGGCGCCGCACGGCCTGTTCTTCGCCCCGGAACTCTCCACCTCGAACCGGGCGACGATCGGCGGCATGATCTCCACCGATGCCTGCGGCCAGGGCTCCTGCCTCTACGGCAAGACGAGCGACCATGTGCTCGGCCTGCGTATCGTGCTGACGGATGGTACCGACTTCCTCTCCCGCCCGGTGCGCGAAGAGGACCTGCGGGCTCTCCAGGCGCGGCGAGACCGGATCGGCGAGATCTACCGCACCCTCGCCCGCATTGCCACCGACGACCGAGCGGAGATCGAACGGGTTTTTCCGAAACTCAACCGCTTCATGACCGGCTACGATCTCGCCCATCTGCAGCGCGCGGATCGGCGTTTTGATCTCAACGCCGTGCTTTGCGGCTCGGAGGGCACGCTGGCGATGATCGCGGAGGCGGAGCTCAACCTCCTGCCCCTTCCCGCGCACGCGGCGCTCGTCAATATCCGCTACGACAATTTCAACGCCGCTCTCGAAGACGCACGCAACCTCGTGGCGCTGAACGTCGCGTCGGTTGAAACGATCGACGAGGCGGTGCTGCGGCTTGCCAAGGGCGACATCATCTGGTCGCGCATCGCGCCCTTCTTCCCCGACGACGCGGACGGACCGGCCAACGGCATCAACATTGCCGAAGTACTGGCCGAAACGCCGGAAGAGCTGGCGGTGAAGCTCTCGGCGGTGACGGCCGCGCTTGAGCGAAATCCCTTTGCCGGGCGCAAGGGCTTTACGACCGTCCACGGCAAGGCCGAGATCGAGGCCGTCTGGACGATGCGCAAGCGCGCCGTCGGCCTGCTCGGCAATGTGGACGGCCCGACGCGACCCGTCGCCTTCGTCGAGGATACCGCCGTGCCGCCGGAAAATCTCGCCGCCTATATCCGCGAATTCCGCGACCTGCTCGACAGGGAGGGGCTTTCCTACGGCATGTTCGGCCATGTCGACGCCGGCGTGCTGCATGTGCGCCCTGCACTGGATATGACCCGTCCCGAGCACGCCGCGCTCGTCCGTCGGATCAGCGATGCCGTCGTGGCGCTGACACGCAAATATGGCGGCGTGCTCTGGGGCGAGCACGGCAAAGGCATGCGCTCGGAATATGTGCCCGAGTTCTTCGGCCCGCTCTATCCGCGGCTTCAGGAAATCAAGCAGGTCTTCGACCCGCTCGGCCAGCTCAATCCCGGCAAGATCGTCGCGCCTGCCGCTCGTGTCCTCCCGAAGATCGACGACATCCCCCTGCGCGGCGTGCTCGATCGCGTGATTGGCAACGAGATCCGCGCCGCCTTCGACAATGCCGCCTATTGCAACGGCAATGGCGCCTGTTTCGATTTCGACACGGACGGGCTGATGTGTCCTTCCTACAAGGCGACGCTCGACCGGCGCTTTTCGCCGAAGGGTCGCGCTTCGCTGATGCGCGAATGGCTGCGCCGGCTCGCCGAAAAGGGCGTCGACCCGCGCCGGGAGGCCGCGCGCCAGCGCCGCGCCCCGGCGGTCCTCCGGCTCCCACGCCGCGTGTGGAACTCACTGAACCGCGCCAACCGTGACGACTTCTCCCACGAGGTGCGCGCGGCGATGGATACCTGCCTCGCCTGCAAGGCCTGCGCCGGCCAGTGTCCGGTCAAGGTCAGTGTACCGGCCTTCCGCGCAAAGTTCCTTGAACTCTATTACGGGCGCTACCTGCGGCCGCTGAAGGATCCGGTCGTCGCCACCATCGAGACGATGCTGCCGCTGATGCTCCGGATGCGGCCGCTCTACAATCTCTTTGTCGGCTCCGCGATCGGCCGGGCGGTGATGCGGCGCGCGGGCCTGACGGCGCTCCCTGCCCTGCCCCGATTGTCACTTCGACGCGACCTCATCCGTCGCGGTATTGCCGTCGCCACGCCACAGGCACTGGCGGACTTGAGCGGCGGGGAAAGGGCCGATGCGGTGATATTCGTGCCCGACGCCTTCACCGAACATTTCGACCCGCAGGTGCTGCTTGACGCTGTCGACGTCGCGGTCCGGCTGGGGCTTCGCACCTTCATCGCACCGCCGCTGGCCAACGGCAAGGCGCTGCATGTGCACGGCTATCTCCGCACCTTCGAAAGGACAGCACAGCGCACCGCCGGTCGTCTCGACCGGCTGGCCGAGGCGGGCATCCCCCTGGTCGGCATCGACCCGTCGATGACACTCACCTATCGGGGCGAATATGCCGGCACGCGGATGCGCGCCCGTATTCTCCTGCCCCAGGAATGGCTGGCCTCCCTGCTGGATCGCCTCCCCTCGCCCGCCACCGGCAAGGGGCAGCGCCATCTGCTGATGGCCCACTGCACCGAACGCACCAACGCCCCCGCCGCCGTCAGCCAATGGGTTGCCGTCTTTGCGAAACTGGGCGTCGAGCTGAAATCCGTCGAAACCGGCTGCTGCGGAATGGCGGGCACGTTCGGCCATGAGGTGCGCAATCGCGCGCTTTCGGAAAAGCTCTACGCGATGAGCTGGCAGCGGGCACTTGCCGAAGCGCCGGCGGGCGACGTCACGATGGCGACGGGCTATTCTTGCCGCTCGCAAGTGAAACTGATGTCGGGGCGAAGCATTCCGCATCCGCTTCAGATTGTTCGGGAGCTTCTTTCCGAGGGCGCGGTCCCGCCATTGGAGAAACCAACCATGTATGATATGTGATAAATGCAAACTTGTGGGGCGGGGAGCTGACGGGCATGTCGATCATAACGCAGCGCGGCAATCTCGCGGAAATCGTCGTCGCCAAACTCGTCGAACGCATGGACTCCGGACTTTATGCGCCCGGCGAGAAGATCCCGTCAAGCGCGCAGCTCTGCGAGGAATTCGGCGTCTCCCGTACGGTCATCCGCGAGGCCCTCACGTCGCTGAAGGTGGCCGGCCGCGTCATCGCCCGGCAGGGCTCCGGTGTCTATGTCACGGAAAAGGATGCCAAAACGCTGAATTTCGAGATCAGCCGCATAGACGACATCCGCTCGGCCATGCAGATACTGGAACTGCGTCTCGGCGTGGAAATACAGTCCGTCGCGCTCGCCGCCCAGCGCCGCACGCCCGAAGCGCTCGCCGAAATCGCCCGCGCCTTCGATTATATAGAAAACCTCGACACGAACGACGCCGAGATCGAGGCCCGTGCCGATTTCGAGTTCCATCTGGCCATCGCCAAGGCAACGCGAAACCCGCATTTTCCGAGCTTTCTGGAGGCCGTAATGGGCGAGATCAATTTCGATCTCGTGCTGAAGCACCGCCAGTCAGGCCGCTCCTACAATGCCTATCTGAAGAAGATCAACAAGGAGCACGCCGCCATCCTGGCGGCGATCACGCAGGGTGATCCGAAGGCCGCCAAGCAGGCGCTGGTCGCGCATCTGGAGGAAAGCCTCAACCGTTATCGCGCGATGCTGGACGAGCCTGCGGGCAGCGAGGCGGAGGAGTAACGCACCACCGTCCCCTACGGTCTATTTCCCGGCCGCAATCGCCTGCTCGCGGATCTGCGTCAGGCTCATCTTCGGCGTCAGCGCTTCCGGATCGATTCGGATCTCGATCAGTGCCGGCCTGCCGGAGGCTTCCGAGCGGCGGAAGGCATCGGCGAACTCGCCGGTCTTCTCCACTGTCTCGCCATGCAGGCCATAGGACCGGGCAAGCGCGGCAAAATCCGGATTGGTGAGCCTCGTGCCGGAAACGCGGCCGGGATAACTGCGCTCCTGGTGCATGCGGATCGTGCCGTACATGCCGTTGTTGATGACGAGGAAGACGACGCGGGCGTCATATTGCATCGCCGTCGCCAGTTCCTGCCCGTTCATCAGGAAGCAGCCGTCGCCGGCAAATGCCACCACCGCGCGCTCCGGCGCCGTGATCTTTGCGGCGATTGCCGCCGGCACGCCGTATCCCATGGAGCCGTTGGTCGGCCCGAGCTGGGTCCGGAAGGTGCGATACTGATAGAAGCGGTGCGCCCAGGCGGAGTAGTTGCCAGCCCCCGTCGTGAGGATCGCATCAGCCGGCAGGTGACCGCGCAGCCACGCCATCACGTCGCCCATCTGCACCGGGCCCGGAACCTGCGGATGTTTGATATTCTCCAGGTAGTCGGCATGCGCCGTCTTCGTCCACTCCGTCCAGGCGGGCGCCACGGCCGGCTTCAACGTTGCCGCCTGCGACAGGAAACCGGCGACGCTGGCATTGATCGGCAACGTCGCGTGGTAGACGCGGCCGAGTTCTTCCGCCCCCGGATGGATGTGAACCAGCGTTTGTTTCGGCACGGGAATGTCGATCAGCGTATAGGCACCGGTCGTCATTTCGCCGAGACGGGCGCCCAGCGAGATCAAAAGGTCGCAATCCTTCATGTGCTGGATCAGCTTCGGACCGGCCGCAAGGCCCAGGTCGCCGGCATAGTTCTCGTGGTGGTTGTCGAAGAGATCCTGGCAGCGGAAGGATGCGGCGACGGGCAACGAGAAGGTGTCCGAGAAGGCGCGCAGATCCGCCACCGCCTGCTGCGTCCAACCGCCACCGCCGGCTACGACGATCGGGCGCTTGGCCTTTGCCAGAAGCGCCTGCAGTTCATCGAGCTGCGGCTGACCGGCATAGGTTTCGACGCGTTTGTAGGCCGGTGTATCGGCGACCGCGACCATGTCGGCCAGCATGTCCTCCGGCAGCGCCACCACCACCGGCCCCGGCCGACCATTGACGGCGCGGTGGAAGGCCTGACTGACGAGTTCGGGAATGCGCGCCGCATCCTCGATCTCCACCACCCATTTCGCCATCTGGCCAAACATGCGGCGATAGTCGATTTCCTGGAAGGCCTCGCGCTCCATCTGGTCGCGGGCCACCTGGCCGATGAACAAAATCATCGGCGTCGAATCCTGGAAGGCCGTGTGCACGCCGACCGACGCATTGGTGGCGCCCGGCCCGCGGGTGACGAAGCAGATACCCGGCTTGCCGGTGAGCTTGCCATAGGCTTCCGCCATATAGGCCGCTCCGCCCTCCTGCCGGCAGATGACGAATTCGATCTCATCCTCCACGTCGTGGAAGGCATCGAGCGCGGCGAGATAACTCTCTCCCGGCACGCCGAACACCCGTTCGACGCCATGAATTCTCAGGGCGTCGACCAGAACCTGGCCGCCGCGGCGGGTCTTGTATTCGGTTGCCATGTTCGTCTCCCGAGGGCCTTGATGCTTGCGCATTCCGGACGCAAGACCGCTGCCCGCTTTTGCTGGAATTGCTTTAGATCACCGCGTCCTCAAGGAAGGGCCGGTTTGCGGCGACGCGCTCATAACCGAAGGGCGAAAGGTCGAGCGTGCGGAAGCCGCCATAGGTGATCAGTTCAGAAAGGCCGCGCCCCATGGCCGGCGACTGCTGCAGGCCGTGGCCAGAGAAACCGTTCGCAAAGAGGAAGTTTCTCACCTGCATATGCGGTCCGAGGATGACATTGTGGTCGAGCGTGCAATAGTCATAGTGTCCGGCCCAGCTGTTGACGACCTTGATCGCCTCGAAGGCCGGCACACGCTCTGCCATCGTTGGCCAGATTTCTTCCTCGAACTCGTCGTGCATGACGGCAAAATCGTTCGGATCAACCTCCGGATCGTGCTTCGGATAGGTGCCCATCAGGTAGAACTTGCCTTCCGGGCGGAAGAAGACGCCAGTCGGATCGATGGTGAGGCCAACGCCGGGGCCGAGCGGCTCGCGGCAATCGACCACGAAGAGTGAACGGCGGCGCGGTTCGACGGGAATGTCGAGGCCCGCCAGGCGCGCCATATTCTTGCCGTTGGTACCGGACGTATTGACCAGCGAGCCGCAGGCAATCGTCTGCCCGCCCTTGACCGCCACCGAGACGACGCGGTCACCCTCGCAGTTTATCGCGACGACCTCGTCTTCGATGTATTCCACGCCGAGCGAACGCGCCTTCTTGCGAAACCCCTGCAGGAGGCCAACGCTGTCGAACCAGCCCTCACCGCGTTCGCCCTTGCTGCCGAGCGTCAGCCCTTCCGTGTTCAGCCACGGGAAGCGCCTGCCCAACCCTTCCGGATCGAGCAGCGAAACGTCCGCGCCACAGGCAACCTGCGTCTCGTGATTGCGGCGAAGCACATCCGCCCCGCGCTCGTCACCGGCGAGAAAGAGATAGCCGTTCTCGTGAAAGCCGATTTCCGGCGTGTCGTCGTCGACGGCGACGTTTTCCTTGAAGTTGCGAATGAATTCGGTACCGAACTGCGAGACCTGCACGTTGATCGCATTGGAGAACTGGTGGCGGATGGAGCTGGAGGAGAGCGCCGTCGCCGAGCGCTGGTAGGTCCAGTCCTTCTCGATCACCAGCACCGAACCGGTGAAGTCGGGATTGGTCGCCAGGAAATAGGCCGCAGCGCTGCCGACCACAGCACCGCCGACGATGACGACGTCATAGGATGTTTTCGAAGCCGGCATTACTTGTCCTCGAAATGACCGGCGGCCGTGAAACTGCCGCCCTGGAAGCGCACGGCCGGGTCATTCGGATCGCCCTGCTTCGTCTTCGCAAAAACCGTGCCCGCATAGTCGTCGGCGCTGTCTTCCGGCTTGTAACCCAGCGAGGCGGCCGTGCGGTTATCCCAGAAGGCGCGGCTGTTGTTCGACATGCCGTAGGCGACCATGAAGCCGACGCGCTCCGCCGAAAGGCACTTTTCGACGAGCTGGCGGCAATCGCGATACGAGAGCCACGTGATGAGATGGCGGCGGTCGGTCGGCTCCGGGAAACACGAGCCGATGCGGATGGAGACGGTCTCGATGCCGAACTTGTCGAAATAGTAGCGGCCGAGATTTTCGACGAAGGTCTTCGAGACGCCGTAGAGACTGTCCGGCCTGGTCGGCACGGTGCCGTCGATCGTCTCGGTGCGCTCGTAATAGCCGATGGCGTGCACGGAGCTGGCATAGACGATGCGCCTGACGCCGTGCCGGCGCGCAGCCTCGTAGATGTTGTAGCCGCCCGAAATATTGCTATCGAGAATCGTCTTCCACGCGGCCTCAAGCGGCTGGCCACCAAGATGCACGATGGCGTCGCACCCCTTCACGGCGTCCGAAACCGCATCGAAATCGGCAAGCTCGAGCGGGAAATCCTCCTCGTGTGCGGCGAGATTCTCGCAAGGCTTGCGGTCGGAGAGGCGCACGATCCTGCCGAGCCGCGTGCCGGACTGGCGCAGCGCAGTTCCGACACCGCCGGCGGCACCCGTCAGAAGAACCTTTTGGAAATGGGACATGAGTTTCCTCGTCAGCGAAGCCGGGCCAGCGCATCGGCGATGCGGTCGATGGCCAGCATGAGATTGTCGCGGGAAGTCGCGAAGGAGAGGCGGATATAGGGTTCGACGCCGAAGGCGGCCCCGGGCACCGTCGCGACCTTGCCTTCCGTCAGGAGATAGGAGGCGAGCGCCGTGTCGTTGGCGATGACGGTACCGTCAGGCGCCGCCTTGCCGATATAGGGAGCGCATTTCGGGAAGAGATAGAAGGCGCCTTCCGGCGCGCGCACCTCGATGCCGGGAATGGCGCCGAAGCCCGTGGCGACCAGCGCGCCCCGCGCCCTGTATTCGGCAACCGCCGTCGCGACGAAATCCTGCGGGCCGCTCAGCGCCGCCGCGGCGGCAACCTGGGTGATCGACGACGGGCAGGTGGTGCTCTGCGACTGCATCTTGTTCAGCACCCTGGTCAGATCCTTCGGCCCCGCCGCATAGCCGAGCCGCCAGCCGGTCATGGCATAGGCCTTGGAGACGCCGTTGACGAGGAGGGTCCGGTCGCGCAGATGCGGACAGGCATTGGCGAAGGAGGTGAAGGGCACGTCGGCGCAGACGATATGCTCGTAGATCTCATCCGACATGATGGCGACGCGCGGATGGTGCGCCAGCACCTCTCCGAGCGCCTTCAGCTCGTCGGCGCCATAGATCGCGCCTGTCGGATTGGAGGGCGAGTTGAAGAGGAACCAGCGGGTCTTCGGCGTGATCGCCGCTTGCAGCCGCTCCGGCGTGATCTTGAACGCATCCTCGACGCCGCAGGGCACGATGACGGGCACGCCACCATGCAGGGTCACGATGTCCGTGTAGGAAACCCAGTAGGGCGCCGGCACCACGACCTCGTCACCGGGTTCCAGCGTGCCGAGAAAAGCGTTGAACAGTATCTGCTTGGCGCCGCTGCCGATGGAGATCTCGTCCATGGCATAGTCGAGGCCGTTCTCGCGCTTGAATTTCTGGACGATCGCCTCGCGCAGCTCCGGAAGGCCATCGGGCGCAGTGTAGCGCGTTATGCCGCGTGTCATCGCGCCGACGGCCGCCGCGACGATATGGGCGGGAGTATCGAAATCCGGCTCGCCGAGCGAGAGGTCGACGACATGCTCGCCCTTCGCCCGCATGGCCCTGGCGGCCATGGAAACGGCCATGGAGGGAGAGGACCTGATGGTGGCAGCCCTGCGGCTCTCGAATGCGATCATGTTCATGCCTTTTCTCCCGCCTTGCCGTAAAGCGCGGCCTGTTCGCCGGTGATGTAGCCGTGCTTGACGTCATGGGCGACGGCATCGGCCGGGCGTTCGGCCGGATTGCCGTAACCGCCGCCACCGGGCAGCGAGAGCACGAGGCGCCGGCCCTCGGGCACGAATTGCAGGCCCTTGCCCTTGAGCGCCGTGCCGTCATCGAGCGCCACGCTGCCCGGCGCGCCGTCAAGGCCGCCGTCGCGGCCGCGGGCGGGATGGTTGAGGCGGTCGAACATGGCGGAGAAGCGGAAGGAATAGCCCTCGGCCGCCTCGATCTCGATCATCTGGCCGAGACCGCCGCGCTGCGCACCGGCACCGCCCGAACCTTCACGCAGTTCCTTGCGCCAGACGATGACCGGGCCGACATTCTCCGTCGCCTCGATGGGCATGGTGTGCACGCCGCTCGGGAAGGCCGTCGCATTGAGGCCGTCGAGCAAAGCGCGCGCGCCGGAGCCGCCGGAATTGAACATCAGGATTTCCGCGCCCTTGCCGCCGATCTGGTTGGAGATCGGGCGCACGCTCATATGCAGGTTCCAGAGCGCGCTCGCCCCTTCCGCCGGCACCTGGCCGGGCAGTGCCTGGTGCAATGCGCCAAGCACAAGGTCGGGCACGAAATGGCCGAGCACGTGGCGGACGGCGACCGGCGCCGGGCGCTTCGCGTTCAGGATGCAGCCTTCCGGCGCCGCAACGTCGAACGGCGCGAGCGAGGCGGCATTGTTCGGAATATCAGGCGCGACGACGCATTTGACGCCATAGCAGGCATAGGCCTTGGCATAGACGAGCGGCACGTTGATACCGAACTTGCTCATGCCCGAGGTGCCGTCGAAATCGACCAGCACGCCATCGGGGCCGATGGTGAGCGTCGCTGCAAGATGCACCGGCTCGTCATAGCCATCGAGGTCGAGGCTGTAGGACCAGCTGCCATGCGGCAGGTGCTTCAATCGCTCCAGCGTCGCCTCGCGGCTGTGCTTGAGGATGAAGCCGCCGATCATCGAGAGGTCTTCGAGGTTGAATTCTGTCAGCATGTCGATGAGGCGGCGGTGGCCGGTCTCGTTGCAGGCGGCGAGCGCATGGAAGTCGCCGACCACCTTGTCGCTCTCGCGCACATTGTTGTGCACGATATGGATGAGCGTGCGGTTCAGTTCGCCGCGCTCGAAGAACTTCATGATCGGGATGAAGATGCCTTCTTCATAGACTTCGCGCGCATCGGGTCCGAAGCCTCGGCCGCCGACATCCACCACATGGGCGGTGGAGGCGAAATAGCCGACCAGCTTGCCATGGTGGAAGGAGGGCGTGACCACGGTGATGTCGTGCAGGTGGCCGGTCCCCTTCCACGGATCGTTGGTGATGTAGACGTCGCCCTCGAAGATGTTCTCCGGGCCGATATCGCGGATGAAGTGGGCGACGGACTCGGCCATGGCGTTGACATGGCCCGGCGTACCGGTGACGGCCTGGGCCAGCATGCGGCCTTCAAGATCGAAGACGCCGGCGGAGAGGTCGCCGGCTTCGCGCACCGAGGTGGAGAAGGCGGTGCGGATCAGCGTCTGCGCCTGTTCTTCCACCACGGAGATCAGGCGGTTCCACATCACCTGCATATGGATATCGATCATCGACTGGTTCATGGGTTCTGTCCTTACAGCCGGGTGACGAGCAGGCAGCCGTCATTCTGCACGATGGCCTTGAAGGCGGCGGTGAGCATGGTGGAGGTTTCACGCTCGACGATGACCGCAGGGCCTTTCACCACGTCGCCGGGCTCCAGGCCGCAGCGCTCATGGATGCCGGCCTCCAGGAAAGCGCCCTGTGAGGCCTCGAACAGGCGGCGGGTCTTGGCAGGCGCAACGGCGCTCCCCTCTCCGACCGCCGCGACGCGGTCGACCGGCGGCAGCGGCGAGCTCGCCTTGACCGACCAGCTGACGATCTCGATGTCGAGGCCTTCGATGGCGCGGCCGAAGAAGCGCTCATATTCCGTGTCGAACCGCGCAGCGAGCTTCCGGGCGCTGCCGGCATCGAACTTTTCCGCGTCGAGCGGCACGGGAATGTCCCAGCCCTGCCCCGCGTACCGCATGAACAGCGTGCGCTCGATGACCGGCGAACCGCTATCGAGCCCGCCTTCGACGAAGCCGAGGGCCTCCGCCTGCATGGCGTCAACCAGCCTGTTGGCCTGGGCAAAGTCGAAATCGGAGAGGTTGAAGACGGCGCTGCGCACGGATTCATACCCGAAGGGTGCACGCAGGAAGCCGATGGCCGAGCCGACGCCGGCCCCCGGCGGCACGAGGAAGGTGGAAATGCCCATCTTCTCGCAGAGCCGCGCGGCATGCAGCGGACCGGCGCCGCCGAAGGTGATCATGGTGAAATCGGCAATGTTCTTGCCGTTCTCCACGGTGTGAACGCGGCCGGCATTGGCCATGTTCTCGTCCACCATCTCGCAGGTGCCATAGGCGGCGCCATCCGGATCGAGGCCGATCACCGTGCCGATATCACCGGCCATCGCCTGGCGGCTGGCCTCGACCGAAAGCCGGATGGCGCCGCCGGCGAAGTTGTCGGGATCGAGCTTGCCGAGGATGAGGTCGGCGTCGGTCACCGTCGGCTGCCTGCCGCCGCGCTGGTAGCAGGCGGGGCCCGGCTCGGAGGCGGCCGAATGCGGGCCGACGCGAATCTGGCGCAGGCCGTCGACCGAGGCGATCGAACCTCCTCCTGCGCCGATTTCCACCATCTCGACCACCGGAATGGAGATCGGCATGCCGGAGCCCTTGCGGAAGCGGTAGGTGCGCGCGACCTCGAAGGTCTTGGCGGTCTTCGGCACCTGCCCTTCGATCAGGCAAATCTTTGCCGTCGTGCCGCCCATATCGAAGGAGAGCACCGTGTCGAGCCCGTGGCGCCGCGCAATATCGGCCGCAAAGATCGCGCCGCCGGCCGGGCCGGATTCGACGAGGCGGACCGGGAATTCCGAGGCGCTTTCGACCGAGACGATGCCGCCGCCGGAATGGATCATGAAGACCGGACAACGAACGCCGATCTCCTTCAGCGACACGACGAGGCGGCCGAGATAGGACTTGATCGCCGGCTTTACATAGGCGTTGGCGCAGACCGTGTTGAAACGCTCGAATTCGCGCATCTGCGGCGAGACTTCGGATGAAATCGACACGGAGACATGCGGCAGGCGCTTCAGGATGGCGTCGCGCACGGCAGCTTCGTGCGCACCGTTCGCGTAGGCGTGGATGAAGCCGATGGCGACGCTCTCATAACCGCCCGCCGCAACGGCCGAGACGGCCGCATCGACGGAGGCGTCGTCGAGTGCCAGCAGCACCTTGCCGGCGGCATTCATACGCTCGCGCACCGTGAAGCGGTCGGCGCGGGCGATCAGCGCCGGTGGCAGGACGATGTTGAGATCATACTGCTCGAAGCGGTTTTCCGTGCGCATTTCCAATGTGTCGCGAAAACCTTCCGTAGTGACGAAGGCGGTCTTGGCGCCCCGCCGCTCGATCAGCGCGTTCGTGGCGAGCGTCGTGCCGTGGATCAGAAGGCTGATCTCGGAAAGCGCAATGCCCGCCATTTCGGCCACGGAGGCGAGCCCCTGCAGGATGGCCCGCTCCGGGGCGGCATAATCGGTCAGCACCTTTGTCGAATGGAGCACACCATCCAGATCGAGGGCGATATCCGTAAAGGTCCCGCCGATATCGACGCCCACCCGGCAGTTCCGCGGCGCATTGCTCACCATGTCGTTCCCCACATTCACGCGCCTTTCGGCGTCGAGTCCCACCCGGTCGCCGCCGGCCGAACCTCTGGCACATCAGGTTTCCACGCCCGGCGCGCCGAAGCAAGATTTCCATTCGATGGGCTATAAATATATCACTTATCATACATGTGTCAACTAAACCGACGCCGGACCGCGGCGCAAATTCCGTCGCGATCCAGACACGGCGCCGGCCGCCATCCGGCCTGAAAAGTCACAAGCGCCAGATAACCGGCTTCGGTTCCCTCGATCGCCAGTTCACGAGCCAGCAGCAACGCCTTGATCGGGTCGGCAACGCGCTCGCCAATGCGGGGAGTGAGCCGGGCGACTCGGAAGTCGTTCGGGCTGCTTATATCCAAAGATAAATAGTTGTCGTTCGTAGCGCCTGTTATTGACACTCATCGCCAAGTTCATTGGGGA
>NZ_JAKGBU010000092.1 GCF_021555155.1 Rhizobium alarense | reverse complement strand
GTATGCCCTTCGCCAATCGCCTCTGCCAAGACGAAAACCTGCTCCGGCAGAATGGCTCCGGATAGACGCGATACGCTTTAGATGCCCCGCTGCCCGCGCCCGACGGCACGCGTCAGCATCGCCGCGATCTGCCCTTCCGAGCGCTGGAAGCTCCGGGTGTCGCTCGCCGTGACGTTGAAGACGATGCGCGTGCCGCCGCCGTCGCCGGCCGCGACGCCGAGCGAACCGTCCGGGCCGCGCTTCAGCGGCAGGATCGCTTCCGCACCGGCCTCGCCCATCAGCCCGAGCCCCGGCCCGTTGGCGAAATAGGTGGGCGCGGCGACGACGCCGCCCTTCGCAAAGGGCGTCACGCCGCCGACGAGGCCCGAAACGCCGGAGGCGAGCAGGCTTTCGAGGGGCTTCAATCCGGCCGACAGCGCGATGTCGCTGATGCGGGTCGCAAGCCCCCGCAGCACGTCCTCCAGCCCCCGCCCGTCCACCGTCGCCGATTTCAGCGCCGAACCGAGTGCCGCGCCGAAGGAGCGCGAGCGCGCCTCCAGGTCGTCGAACACGTCGCGCAGCTGCGCCGCCGTGTCCGCCGTCGCCGCAAGATCCGTCTCGTCCGTCGCCATCGCCTCGTCCTTTCAAGTCACCGCAGGCAGCTGCGGGCCTGATTCACATGGATCGGCCAAGCCCCTGTTCCGGCTCGTGTTTCATGCTTCCGGCGCGCAGGTCCCGGCGTCGGGATAGGCCGCGATCAGCGCCGAGAGCGAGGCACGGTCCGGCCCCGTGCGGGGCACCGCAAGACCGCCAAGCACCGCGAACAGCTCGCGCGGCGTCATCGCCCAGAAATCGTGCGGAGAAAGCCGCATCCGGCAGAGCCCGGCATCAAGCGCCGCGTTCCAGGGGAACGCCGCCGTCCCGGTCGCCGCGCCCGATGCGGCATCTAAGGGTTTTGCGCGCCCTCCGGCGCGAAGGTCGCCGAGAGGAGGTCCGCGACGATGCGGGCGAAGCCGGCAATCCCGTCCTCCGCCGTCATCTCCGCGACCTCTTCGTCGGAAACGAGGTTGCCGCCGCCGCGCAGGCCCGCGCCGAGGATGCGGATGAGGTCCGCCGCGCCGAGCCGCCCGGCGGAAAACCGCGCGCCGAGCGAGGCGAGGTCGTCGACCGCAAAGGCCGTCTCCAGCTCGGCGAGCGCGCCGAGCGTCAGGCAGAGGATGCGCCGCTCGCCGTCGAGCGGCGCCTCGATCTCGCCGCGCCGGCGATTGGCCCGGCCGCCCTTTCCGGTCCCCCCGCCCATCAGAGCACCCCGAAGGCAAGCGCGCCGGCCGATTCCAGCGACAGCTCGAACCGCACCTCGCCGTCATGCGCGCCCTGGTATTCGAGCGCCGCGATCTGGAACGGCCCGCTCACCGTGCCGAAATCCGGGATGATGATCTGGCACTCGAGGATCGTGCCGCCGAAGAAGGCCGACCGCACGGTCGCGTCCGAGGCCGCATCCTTGAAGATGCCGCTTCCCGAAAGCGACGCGCGCTGCACGCCCGCCCCGCCGATCAGCTCCCGCCAGCGTCCCGCCGATTCCGCATCCGTCACGTCGACGAGTTGCGCGTTGAACGACAGCCGCTTCGTGCGGAGCCCCGCGACGGTCCCATAAGATCCACCGCTTTCCACCTTCAAGAGCAGGTCCTTGCCCTTCTGCGCCACCATCGCCTTCTCCTTCGTGAAAACAGAAACGGCGCCCGAAGGCGCCGCGTGAGACAGATTGTTTGATCGCTTGATGCGGGCGCCGCGTCAGGTCGCGGCAGCAAGCGCCGCCGCTATGTCCTTCGCCGGCAGCAGCAGGGTCCGTTCGAGCCCCTTCGCCGACCGAAAGCCGTATTTCAGATAGAACCGTTCGGCCTCGTCATCGAGCGCATGGACCATGACGGCGCGAAAGGCGACGATCTGGGCCGTTGAGATTACGGAAAGCATGGCATTCTTGAACAAAGCTGCACCCAGGCCCTGGCCTTGGTATTGTTTGTCCACGGCAAGCCGGGCGAGCAAGGCGACCGGAATCTCTCCCGGCGCCCGCTGCCCTTTGACGTGACGAGGTGCATTCTCGCGATTGATCATACCTGCGCACAGGGAATGATAGCCAGCAACACGATATTGTGCATCGGCAATCACGAACGTTCGCGTGTAGCCTTGCTCCTGATTGTACAGCGCAAGATCTTTGAGAAAGGCATCCAGCGCGGGTTTCCCGCTGTCAAACTCATCAACGCGATGGCTCACCGCAAGTGGTGTTGGCTTGCGGAATATCGACACTTAGTCGATCCATTCTCGATTGCTCTTGAAGAGATCGACCAGCCGGTCGTTTACACGGGCGGGCTCGGCCAACATGTCTTCGACTGCATCGAACACCTTGGCATCGACGCCGACAAAACGTTGATCGAGCAACTCTTTTTGCGCCGAAAAATACGCAGCCTCCGTCATGAACGACGTCAATGATTTACCACAAATTTCGGCCGCACGGCTTATGACATCGCGCGTCTTCGCATCCATGCGAAGATTGATGGTTTCATTTTTCTTGACGGCGGACATAACATTAACTCCTATGGCATAGGAAACGCCCGCGTTTCGCTAACGTTCCCTACCATGACGCATCACGCTACCTAATCATTCGTAGGGACATTGTAAATACAGAGCCGTTAAATTTTGATGTCAAGCTGCTGGCATTAGCGTGGCTGTTTAATTCACTCCGTCACCGCCCGGAACAGCAGTTCGGCGCGGTGGTAGCGTGTCTTCCCGTCGCGGCGCTGGGCTGTCGAGCGGTGGAGAAGGCTGACCAGATGGACGCCGTCGAGCGTCAGTGCCGCGTCGTGAAGCAGCGCGCCGAGGCGGGCAGCGATCGCCTGCGCCTCGCGGTTGCCCGCCGCCTGCGACCACACCTCGATCGTCACCCGGTGCTCCTCGCCCGGCTCGCTGGCGGTCGAAAAATCCGTGCTGTCGATCGCGCGCAGCACGACGAGCGGCAGCTTCGGCTTCGCCAGCAGCCGGTCGGTGATACCGTCGGCGCCGACAAGCGACGCCAGCGTCGCATCGCCGGAAAGCCGTGTGAAAATCGCCGCCTGCAGGGCGGAGGCCGCACTCATTGGCCGTCCTCCGTGCAGTCGCAGACGAGGTAGCGTCCCGTCTCGTCGGGATCGTGAACCGTTTGGATCGTCAGGATACGCCCGCCCTTGCGCAGCCGCATGCCGGGCTCGACCCCGGCGCGGTGGCGCAGCCAGACGCGGTGCGTCACTGCCTGCCGTTCCGCTCCCGCCGCTTCGGCCTGCGCCGCGCCAAGGGGGTCGATGCGCGCCCAGAGGCTCGCGACGGCCGTGAAGGCGATGTCCGCACCGCCCTGCCCGTCGCCGGCCTCGTCGCGCCGTTCCAGCACGAGCCGCGCCGTGAAGGCGCCGGGATCGATGTGACGTGTGGCCATCAGAGCCTCCGCAGACGCCAGGGCGCCACCAGCCGGTCGTAGCCGGCGGGCACCCCCGCCGGCTGCTCGCCGCGGTCGACCGCGCCGCGCAGTTCGAACATCAGCGCGACATGGATCAACATCGCCCGCTTCAGCGTGTCCGGCACGTCGACCCCGCTGTCGCCGAAGCCGGCGGTAAAGTCGATCTCGATGCCGTTTGCCGCCTGTCCCGGCGCCGGCCGGTCCGCGAGCACGAGCCGGGCCGGCCGCGCCGTTCCGTCCAGCACGAAGCCCGTGAGGGCAACATCGAGCGGCATCCCGTTGCCGTCGTAAACCGTCACGTTTTCAATTGTTTGCACCGGCCCTCTGGCAATCTGAATCACCCGGCCGTCGGGCCATCGGTCGAGATAGAGCCGGAAGGAGCGGGAAATCAGCGCCAGTCCGGTTTCCCGCTCCAGGTGCGTCCGCGCGCTGCGCAGGAGATCGCTCACGAGTTCGTCCTCGTCGCTCGTGTCGAGGCGCAGATGCGCCTTCGCCGCGGCAAGCGCGATCGGCTCGGCCGCGGGCGGCATCAGTTCGGCAATGGTCATGGGTCATCCTTCGGGCGGCGCGCCCGCCAACGGTCCTGATCGTGGAAGGTAGAAGGTAAAAGGAGGGGCGGACGCGGCGGGAGGAAAACCGCGTCCGCCATCGCGCCGGCGGCGGGGTTGATCCGCCGGCGCGACGCTTGATCGTCCGAATCCGTACCGCAAGTCCCCTCGGAACAAACAGCGAAGGAAACGAAGCGACGGCACCTTCTGTTCCCGCCGGCGGTGCCGATTTCCGACGGGCCGGACTTCCGGTCAGGCGCCGGCGAACTTGACGAGCTTGATCGCCTCGAAGTTCTGCACGCCGCCGCCGACGCGCTTCGTCGTGTAGAAGAGCACATAGGGCTTGGCCGAATAGGGATCGCGCAGCACCCGGACGCCCGTGCGGTCGACGACGAGATAGCCCGAGCGGAAGTCACCGAAGGCGATCGACAGGCTGTCGGCCGCCACGTCCGGCATGTCCTCCGCCTCGGCGATGGGGAAGCCCATCAGCGAGGCCGCCTGGCCGGGACCGGCCGGCGGCAGCCAGAGATAGTTGCCGTCGGCGTCCTTGAACTTGCGGATCGCGCCCTGCGTCTTGCGGTTCATGACGAAGCTGGCGTTCTGCCGGTGGCCGGCCTTCAGCGCATAGATCGTCTCGATCAGCGTGTCGGACGGGCCGGACGCCGCGAAGCCGCCGTCGACGCCGGTCGCGACATAGCCGAGATTGCCCCAGCTCCAGCCCGCCTCGGCGGCCGTCGGATAGGCAAGAAAACCCTTCGGCTTGTTCGTGCCGTCGCCGGAGACGAAGGCCGTCCCCTCCTGCTCGGCGAACACGATGTCGATCTCGGAGGCGATCCAGCCCTCGATATCGACCGCCGCGTCGTCGAGGAGCGCCGCCGTCGCCGCCGGCATGGCGTAGAGCTCCATGGTCGGGAAGGAGAGTTCGGCAAGCTGCGGCGTGGTCGTCTGCGGCCGTGCCGCCGTCTCGGCCACCCAGCCGGCGGCCATGCCGGCCGTGGCGAAGGGCTTCTTCAGCACCGCGCCGGACACCTGGCGAACGGTCGACAGCGCGCGGATCGGAGAGACCACCGAGAGCCTGCGACCGATTTCCGTGTCCGTCTGGTCAGGCACCAGATAGCCGCCGTCCGCGGCCGAGCCGACGGACATCGCCTTCGCCTCCAGGTCGCGCAGGCCCGTATCGTCGCCGCGGCGGATATAGGTCTCGAAGGCCGCCTTGTGCTCGGCCGCCTCGATCGTGCCGCCGCCGCCGAGCGCCGGCCGCGCCTTCTTCAGCGCGATCTGGTCGATCACCCGCTTCTGTTCGTCCATCGCCCGGTTGATCCGGTCGACCTTGTCGCGGGTGACGACGTCGGCCGAAAGCTTCTGCTCGATCTCGCCGAGCCGCCGGTCGTTTGTCTCCTTGAAGGCCTCGAAGGCCTCCATGAAATCGTCGAAGGCGGCCGTCATCGTCTCCGGCACCGCCTTGATCTCGGGCGCCGCAGGGGTTTTGTCCACGTTCATCTCGTTGTCCTTGGCTAGAGCTGCATCATCCGCGCCGCCCGCCGCATGGTGCGGACGAGCTCGGTCTCCTTGTCGCGGAACCACCGCGCATTCTTGACGTTCGACACCCTCGCCGACGGCAGCATCGGGAAGGTCACGATCGAGATTTCCCAGAGGTCGGCCTCCAGGATGCGCCGCACGCCGGTCACCCGGTCGGTGCGGGACGTCACGGTCTGGAAGCCGATCGACAGCCCGTCGAGCGCACCCGCCTTCATCAGGTTCAGCACCTCGCGGGCGCGGGCGACGCCGGGCGACAGCAGGCCCTCGACGAAGAGCCCGCGCTCATCCTCGCGGATGGTGCGCCAGCGGCCGAGCGGCTCGGCCGGGTCGTGCTGGAAGAGCATGCGCACGCCGGCCGGCCCGCGCTTGGCGAGCGACTTGGCGAAGGCGCCGGGCGCGATCGCGTCCTTGCCGAGGTCCACCTCGCCGAACAGGCTCGCATAACCCGAGAACCGCCCCTGTGCCGTCACGCCCGCAAGCGTCAGGTCGGCATATTTCTTCGTCCGCCAGACCGGAAGGTCGTCGGTTGTCATGGGGTCACTCCGATGTTGGGAAAAGGGGAAGGCAATAGGCAGTAGGCAGTAGGCAGCAGGCAGTAGGCAGTAGCGATAAGTCAGAGAGGCGAAACAACGCGCAATGCACCGGCGGCGGTCGAGCCAAACGATGCACGGACGGCGAAACCTGCAGGGCCGGCGCCAGCATCGGAAGCGTCCCCAACTGCCTACTGCCTCTTGCCCATCCTCTCTGCCACCCGCGCCAGCACCCCCTGCGCCCACCAGGCCGAGACGCTGGCGGCGGCGGAGCCGGCGAGCAGGATTTCCGTGCCGGAGAGCGTATCGGGAATGCCGGCGCGCGTGACGATCCACATGCCCGCCGGCCCGCCGAAGATCAGCCCGCAGACGAGCCCCGTCAGGAAGCGCGAGGCCGCCTCGTGGCGGCTCTTCGGCAGCATGTAGACGAGCGATACCATCGAGCCCGCCGATGCGCCCAGCACGCGCGCCACCCACAGCCCGCCCTCGTTTCCGAAGTCAGCCATTTCTTAAGCCTTTCAGGTTATTCTGAAATTCGATCGCGCCGCCCGCGCCGATGCCCGACGAACGGCTCACGCAGAGTCAGCCGAAAGATTTGCCGAGTCTTTTGAATCGGTTGCGCCGACGGCTTCTCATATCGATTCAATGCGCTGACCTGCTGAATCAACCGGGCGCAATTCTGATTCCGAATTTCCGCGCAAGCGATTGATTAATTTCAATTTTACTAGCGGCCGTCATGCGCCAACCGGCTCCCTCCCCCTTGTGGGGAGGGTCTTCCTTCTTGCCAGGCGACACCCGCTTAATATCCCACAGCCCGCCGCTTCTCCTCCTCGCTGAGGAACCCGGCCGCCCCCACCCGCGCCCAAAGTTCGCCGCGTTCCACGGAAAGCCCCGCCACCTGGTCGAGGTCGGGTGCCAGCCGCACCGCGCTCTCGCGCCCCTCCGAGAACCAGCCGGACAGCGCCGAGGCGGTGCGGGAGATCAGCGGCAGCACCGTCAGCCGCCAGAAGGCGCGGTTCGCTTCCTGGTAGTTGGCATAGGTCGCGTCGCCCGGAATGCCGATCAGCATGGGCGGCACGCCGAAGGCGAGCGCGATGTCGCGCGCCGCGCCGTTCTTCGCCTCCATGAAATCCATCTCGCGCGGCGAAAGCCCCATCGCCTTCCAGTCGAGCCCGCCTTCGAGCAGCATCGGCCGCCCGGCGCGTGCCGGCCCGGAATAGCCCTCCTCCAGTTCCGCCTTCAGCCGGTCGTACTGGTCGGGCGAAAGATTGCCGCCCTCCTTCGGCTGGTAGACGAGTGCGCCGGAAGGCCGCGCCGAATTGTCGAGCAGCGCCTTGTTCCAGTGCGCCGCCGCGTTGGAGAGGTCGAGCGCCACGCTCGCCGCCTCCAGCGCCGCAAAACCCATATGGTCGTCGAGCGGGTGGAAGGTTCTGAGATGCAAAAGCCCGCCGTCGCCCGCCGGGTAGCGCCGCAGATGCGCCCCGACCCGGTATTCATGGGCCTCCGGCCACCCGTCCCGTCCCTCGATCACCCGCATCCGGTCGGGCCTCAGCAGGTGCAGTTCGCGCACGCTCCCGCCGATCCGCACGCCCTCGACGAAGGCATTGCCCGAAAGCAGCAGGTGCCCGTAGAGCGCCTCGAGGAACTCCACGCCCGCCATGCGCCCGTTCGGCCGGGCGAGCAGCAGGAGCAGCGGGTCGTCCGCCCGCTCCTCGTCGCCGTCATAGAGCAGCCAGGGGACCGAGGCGGCGGCCTCCGCGATCATGCGCACCGCCCGGTGCGCCACCGGGTTCTTCATGTAGCCCTCGCGCGAAAGCGCGGCATAGGTGCGGCTCGACCAGTGCGCCCGCCCCTCCGCCGTCAGCGTGATGAAGCCCGTCGCCTTCGTCTCGGCAGCCGGGAGCCCCCCGGCGCGCCGCCAGGGCAGAAAATACGGAAATTTCATGGGATGGTCCTCGTGTTCGCAGCCGGCGACAGCCCTGCCTGTCACGCACAGACACCGTGCGCCGGACGGTTCGATCTGCCGCTACCGGGTGAAGCGCTCGCCGCCATCCGGCATCGCGGCGCCGCAGGTGAGCGCCGGCTCGAGGCGAAGCCCGCACGCCTCGGCCATCCGCCGCGACGGCAGGTTGGTTTCCGAAATCAGCTCGTAGACATGCGTCGCGTCGAGGTCGCGGAACACGCGGCCGATCATCCGCGCGTTGATGGCCGTGCCAAGACCGATGCCGCGCCGCTCCTTTGCCACCGCGACCAGGCCGCCTCAGGCATAGCGGTGGTAGCGGCTGTGGGCATTGTGCGGAAGGTAGCCGTGCGCCGCGGCAACGACATTGCCCTGCTCGTCGCCGAGCGCGACGGTCGTTGTCTGGCCCGCGCCGCCGCTCAGCATGGACCCGGAAAACGGTACGATGCCGGTGCTGTTCATCAGCGCCTGGATGCGGCGGACGTCCCCGCCCTCGGCGTCTTTCGGCATGTCGAGCTCGGTCAGTCCGTCCGGAAGCTTTTGCATCAGCCGTCGCGACGCGGTCTCGGCCGATGCCCGATCGGCGACGAAGACATTCCAGCAATCGAAGCGGTAGCCGCGCCTTGCAAGCGCCCGCCGCAGGTCGTCGATCTTTTCTGTCGCGATGAGCCGAAAGCCGAAGACGCCGTCCCGCTCGAGAAAGGCGTCGATCCGTTCCCATCCGAGCCTGTCCACGTCGTCGCTGCCCATCATGCGTCCGACCTGACAGGCGCCCGGCGTCGTCGCGATGAAATCCGCGCTCGCCTCGGCGCACGCCTGCAGGCGCTGCTGCGTTTCCGTGCCGAAGTAGCCTGCCATCGAAGCCTCCGAAAGAAACCGGCGCACGAAACTCTACAGCAGTCGCCCCGCCCCCGGCCAGACCAGGGACGAGCCTCCCGAACGGGCAAAACGTCGCCGCAGCAGCGGATAGCGAATAGCGAATGGAGCCTGCCGCCGCCGTGGTCGATTGGCCATGAGGAAAAAGATGCGGCGCCTGCCTCCGGCAAACCGGCAGCATCAGCAGCAGGTGAACAGCAACGCCGCCGACATCCCACTATTTGCTATTCGCTATCCTCGTCCCCCACCGGGGAGAACAAACCTCAAATCCCCCGCACCCGCGGTTCGCCGCGGCGCTCCAGCGCCAGCGCCGTCAGCGCCCAGACGAGCGCGTCGAGCCGGTCCGGCGAGCGGCCGGCGGAAAGCCCGTCCGGGCCGAAGTCGCACATCTGGTCCTCGAGCTCGGGAAACGCCCCGGCATGCGCCACGCGCCCCTGTTCGTAGAGCGCCGCCACCGGCTCGGCCCGCAGGTATTTTCCGCGGGTCGCCCGCACCGTCGTCACCGGCAGGTTGGCGTCGATGCTCCTCAGCGTCGCCGCCACCATGTCGCCGCCCTGGTTCACCTCGGCGACCACCCGGTCGGCGTCGAAGCGGCGGAAGGCCCTGGCGACGGCGCCCGCCCAGCCGGCGGGCGAGGCGCCCGACACCGAGCAGTCGGCGAGCACCACCGCCCGGCCGGCCGCGTCCAGTCCCGCGACGACGATGCCGCAGACCGAGGCGGCGGATGCCGTCGCCGGCGGGTCGACCGCCACGACGATGCGGTTCATCGGCCCGGCAAGCCGGATGCGCAGCGCCTCCAGCCGTGCCCGGCTCCACAGGCCGTCCTCGCGGTCGGCGATCAGCTCGCCGTCGAGTTCCTGCCGCCCGAGCCGCGTGCCGCCGTAGCGCTCGCGCATCGCCGCGATGAAGCCCGCGGAGAGATGCTTTTGGTTCTCCGCCGTGCGGATGCGCCTGAGCGCGGTGGCCGGATCGGCCGCCAGGGCCTTCACCAGCGGCACCGGCCGCGGCGTCGTCGTCACCAGCACGCGCGGTCTTTCGCCCAGCCGGAGCCCGAACTGCAGCATGTCCCAGGTCTCCTGGGCATGTTTCCATTTGCCGAGCTCGTCGCACCAGGAAAGATGGAACTGCGGCCCGCGCAGGCTCTCCGGGTCCTCCGAGGAGAAGATCTGCGCGATCGTGCCGTTCGGCCAGACGAGCCGCCGGCGCGAGGCCTCGAAATCGGGCCGGTTTTCCCGCGCGATGCGGCAGATGCCCGACACGCCGTCGATCATCACCTCGCGCGCGTCACCCAGCGTCTCGGCCACCAGCGCGATCCGGAGATCCGGCGTCGCGCAGGCCGTCGCCTGCACCCATTCCGCCCCGGCCCGCGTCTTGCCCGAGCCGCGCCCGCCCATCAGCAGCCAGGTGCGCCAGTCGCCGTCCGGCGCCCTCTGCGCATCACGCGCGGCCATCCGCCAGTCGGTGCGCAGCCGCGCGATGGCAGGCCCGGACAACAGGCGCCCGAAGACCGGGCGGCAGCCGCCGTCAGCGCCCGCCCCGGACCCATCCCGGCCGCCGTCCGCTGTTGCGCCGGCATCACCGCCACCTGTCTCCGGTTCTCCTGCGCATTCCGCCTGTGCCGCCGGTCCGCCGGCCCGGTCGTCCACGACACTGACCGGCGCCTGCCATTGCGCGCCGCTGGCCGCCGCATCGGGCGCCGCCGGAACGCCGCCTCCGGTCGCCGGCGCGACAGAGCCGCCCGGTCCGTTTCCGTCGTCGGCCGCATCCAGGCCATCCGCCCCGCCGACCACGCCCATCCCGGCCATCGCCGGGTTGCCATCGGTCTTCGCCGTGCCGCCACCGCGGCCCGGTCCGTCGCAGCCTTCCGTCTTGTCCGCCGCCGGCATCACCGGAGGCGTGCGCCGAGCCATCTCGTCCGTCGCCTGCGCATCGGCCATCGGCCCGCCTCTTGCCCGTCCGTCGCCGGTCGCCGCGCCATCGCGCCGGCCCGCCGGTTCCGGGGCGCCGGCGTGTTCGTCGCGCCGCGTCGCGGCATCGCCGCCGGCAGGCAGGCCGGCGACGGACACCGATGGTCCACCGTCGTCCGCGACGGCCGGACGCAAGCCGGGCATCCCTTCGGCGACCCGCCTCAACCTGCCGAGGCCGTCGTCGAGCACTCTCCCGGCCCCGTCGAGGGTCGCCCGCACCGACGCGCCGGCATCCGCCGTGGCAAGCGTGGTGCGGGCCGCCCCCTTGCGGGTCGCTTTCCGCAGCCATCTCGCGACGGCGTCTGCCGCACGCCGGCTCTCACGGGCCGTTCTCACCCTCTCCGGTTCCAGCCGCGGACCCCGCGCGGCCCTCGTCAGCCAGTCCGCAGTCCCGCTTCCATCGCTCGAACCGTGCAATCGCCTTCTCCTCGATCATCGTCTCGAATTCCGCCGCAAGCGCATCGATGTCGACCGGCTCCGCCTGCCGCTCGCCTGCCTCGCGCTCGGCGGCGATCAGCGTGCGCTGCAGGCTGTCGATCTTCTCCAGCGTGCGCACGATGAGCGAGATCGCCTCGATCGCCAGCTTGGCCTCGGCCTGCGCGGCCTTGCGCAGCGTCTCGTCCGGCAGGTCGCCGGCAAGCGCCTCCGCCTCCTGCCGCTGGCCCTGCAGGCGCTGGAACCGCTCGCGCAGCTCCTTCGTCATCTCCGCCAGCATGGCCCGCATCTCGGCCACCGGATCGTCGGCCGCCTGCTGCTTCACGTCGAGAAGCACCGTCGCCGGCGCCGCCGGCACAAGATCCGCGCTCCAGCGCCGCTCCCGGCGAAAACCGTCATAGTCCGGCACCCCGGGCGCGAAGCCGAAAAGCCGCGGGTCGATCTGCTCTTCCGCATCCATGCGCGCCGCTCCTGTCCCACGATTCCGGAAACGAAAAAGCGCCCGGTCCGAACGGAACGAGCGCCTCGAAAAACCAAACTGCCTGCCGGAACCGGGCGGGGACCGCCATCCTGCTCCAAAGAGCCCGCGAGCTCCCCGCCCGCACCTTTCCGACCATGCCACAACCCTAGCAGACAACCGTCACGCCGTCAAGGATTTTTTTCCTAGAATTGTGCTTTGCGCGCGCCAATTGCCGTGTTATACAATCGGCATAAGGAGTTACTGCAATGTCCATTCTGTCAGACTGCCATTTTCACGATGACGCCGCTGCATATCGCTTTGTTGAAGCGCGTGTTGGCCGAATGGCCCGGTTTGCCCGCATTGCAGCGGGTTCGAACGCATCAGCGCCATGAAGGACGAAAGCACCCGTAAACGACGAAGCCCGCGCCGGCATGATCCTTGACGGGGTAGTCGGCAAGCGCCTGATCTATGAAACGACTAGTGCGCTGTAAAAAAACTATGGCATCGTCAAAAAAAGAAAATACAATACAATAGGCAAAAGGCGAAGAAACTTAGTCAGAAAGAACAGTCATAGTGATTCAATTAAGCCTCTCGCGATCTAGGCATAGCTGAGGAGAGAGATACATTTAACAAGGCGCTCAGTTCAGCCATACAGGTCAAAAGCCATCATCGGCGAGAGTTTTGAATAGTACTCATCCACTTTCTTCATACCTGCCAACTGGGCGCGCAAAAAGAAGGCGCAAACATCCGCGACCTGAAGCGCCCTGCTTCGCTTTCCGCTAAAAAGGACGTCGTTCTTGACGTGACGATACGCTGTGTCGGGCCTGTCGATTCCGATCTTTTGCAGCGCCGCGCTATCCGAAAACAAGGCATGATTATCGCTGATGCGCTTTTTGACAATAGGGCTATCCTCAGCGACGATTTGGAGCACTTCTGTGGGAAATCTCTGCCGCATAAGTGACTCTGCCGCCAGTTCGCATCTAGCAAAAGCAGTCGCATGGTGAAGCTGATCAAGATCAGATGCCGACATACCAGGATATGCCAAACGCTGGGCTTCCTTCTTGACGCACCCCTGAACGATGGTGAGTGTTAGATCGCTTGGGACTAAGCACAAGTCCTTCATAATGGCCACACGCCGTTCAATCGGCCAAGTCTGACGGTCTTTGAACGCCCCCGTTCCACTCCAAATATTGGTCATGTGGAAGGCGAACCCATCTTGCATTTCGACGGGTATGTGCTTGTTCACCAACTCCTGCAATTTCATCTCAAGAGGGATTAGTTGCCCATCAGCATGGACTAAGACGCCGGCAACAACAGCATGCGTCTCATGGCGGGAGGTTCCCGCGTCGTCTAGATAAAGAAATCTCACGAGCCTTTGGCCCACCAACACGCCCCTAGAAGGGACACCAAACGAATGGCCATAGTGTAGCAACCTTTCAGTGGGTACGCAAAGTATAGTATCGAGATTTTTTTCCCATCTTCCCCCTTCCTTCCCTCGCCCCCCGCCCCATGGTATCCTTTCGTCATGACCTCGGAGGATCTCGCAGACATGGCGCTCGGCATGCCGGGGGCGCGGCAGGATTCGCACTTCGGAAAGCGGGATTTCCGGGTGGGAAGCCGGATTTTCCTGACGCTGCCGGAGCCGGGCCGCGCCGTCTGCAAGCTGACGCCGGACCAGCAGGCGATGCTGCTCGAAACCGAGCCCGGCCTCGCCGCCGCCGTTCCCGGCGGCTGGGGCGCCAAGGGCTGGACGTCGCTCTATTTCGACGGCGCCGAGCGCGCCACGGTCGGCCATATCGTCGAGATCGCCTGGCGCAACGTGGCGCCGAGGACGCTCAGGGACGGCGGTTCCGCGCGGCACTGAAACCTGGCGCGCGAAAGCATGCACATCACCGCGATCCGGTCGCGGCCCGACTGCCGCCGACCCCCGTCGTTCGCCGGCAAGCCCGCACCGTCGACCGGTCTTGCCGGCAAAGTCAAAAAGGATCAGGATCGGCCTCATTTCGCCGCCATCGCGGGAATGCCGGACGACCGGCGCCGGGACGCCGGCACCTTTCTATCCGGCGGGAAACCGAGTTACCGCTCCGTAGCCGGGCAGCATTGATGGGGAATGAACTCGACGTGTCCAGGAGTCCACACAATGGCAGGCACCAGACGGCCCTATGATGAATCGCTTTTGCGCGAGGCCTTCGACGTGGCGCGGCGTTCGCGCGAAGGCGGGGATCACCCATTCGGTTCAATTCTCGCCGACCGTGACGGCAATGTTCTGCTGGAACAGCGCAATGGCTACAGTTCGGAAGGCGGCGACCGCACGGCCCACGCGGAACGGCTTCTCGCCACGCGCGCCGGCAAAGCCTATGATCTGGATTTTCTCGCGGGATGCACGATGTACACATCCGCGGAGCCATGCGCCATGTGCTCGGGCGCGATCTACTGGGCCGGCATAGGGCGCGTCGTGTTCGGCCTGTCCGAGACAGAGATGAAACAACAGATCGGCGACAACCAGGAAAATCCGACGCTTGATCTCCCCTGCCGCATCGTGTTCGCCGCCGGTCAGCGCCCGACGGAAGTCGTCGGCCCCCTGCTTGCGGACGAGGCGGCGAAACTTCACGAGGAATACTGGTCTTTCCGTTGACGGCCCTTCGGCGGCACGGGGCGACGGCAGCCGACAATGCCCGCTTTCGCCTCGGAAGGAGAGGCCGAGAAGCGCCCGCCTCGCCTGTGCCGGGCCGACTGAGGGTCGGGGGCGCCGGCCCGGCACAGCGATCCCCTTGCGGGGCCTTGTCCGGCCGTAGTCCGGCCGTAGCGCCGGCCGGGTTGCGGCCGGCGACCTGCGGGGGGGGTGGCCGGACAGGGTTTTGCGCGCGCCCCGGCCCACGAGGCGCGACGTGGTTCAGGGTCAGCGGCGCGGGCCGGGACCGTCGCGGAACGGGCGGCCGGGCAGCATCAGCGTGTCGAGTTTCTCGCGCTGCGCAGGTTCCAGCACCGCCTCGAGATCGGCGAGCGCGGTCTTCAGCGCCGCCGCCTTTTCGGCGCGCGCCTCGCTGCGGGCGATCATGCGGTCGAGCATGTCGAAGGCCGAGCGGTCGCGGCGCCGGCCGTCGCCCGGCATGCGGGCCTCGTCGCCGGCGGGCGGCGTCGCCTCGGCGGCGCCGTCGGGAACAGCCTCGGCCGCGTCGGGGGCGGCGGCCTCGTCATCCTGGCCGGCGCCGGGCGGCCCCATCTTCGGATCGCCCATCTTCAGATCGCCCATGTCCGGATCGCCCATGCCCGGATCGCCCATGCCGGGCCGGCCCATGGTCACGAAATCGACGAGCGCCGCCGAGAAGGTGCGCCAGGCGTCGAGCTGCGCCGTCTTGATGCCGGCCGCCTGTTCGGCCGCGGCGAGCTTCATCGCCACCATTTCGGCAAGCGGCGGACGGTGGAAGCGGCCCATGCGGTGCGGGCCCATGCGGTCGCCGTCCATGCGGTCGCGCGGGCCGTGGCGGTCGCCGCGGTCGCCGTCGTGGCGCCGCTCGATGCGCGGCCCGTCCTCGCCGCCGTCACGCGCGCCGGCCGGGGCCGAGACGCCGGCCGCGAGCGGCAGGGCAAGTGCAAGGGCGAGCGCCGGAACGAGCGTCGGGCGCAGAATGCGGTTGAAGGGTGTGTTCCTCGATGTCATTTTCTGTCTCCGTGAGATATCCCTCTCGAAGATCAAGATAAGCGGGCTAAGTGTCCCGGTTGTGTCGGGGCAATAACAAAATGTTTCTCCAATCGGGCGATTTGGTGATTGGCCTTTTTCAGCGGCCGCCCGCCGGATCTACTTCCAGCGGCCAGGTCACGAGGTAGTCCTCGTAGTCCTCCACGTCGATCCCCGTCTCGCTCACCGTGCGGCCGCGCGCGGAAATGCCGGCCTGGTGCACCGTCGCCGGATCGCCCGAGACGAGCGGGTGCCACCAGTAGAGGTCTTGGCCGTCGCGCACGAGCCGGTAGCCGCAGGTCGGCGGCAGCCAGGTGATCTCGTCGACCGTTTCCACCGTCAGCCGGATGCAGTCCGGCACCGTCGCCTGGCGGTTCTCGTAGTCGGAGCAGCGACAGCTCTCGCCGTCGAGAAGCTGGCAGCGGATCGAGGTCCAGGCGATCTCGCCGGTCTCCCAGTCCTCCAGCTTGTTGAGGCAACAGAGCCCGCAGCCGTCGCACAGGCTCTCCCACTCGCCGTCCGTCATCTCGCGGAGCGTCTTGGTCTTCCAGAAGGGCAGCGGCTCGGCGGCCCCGGTCTCGTCCGCGGTCTTCGAGGGCCGCATCGGGGCGGCGGTGCCGCCTGTTCGTTCTATCGCCATGACCGACCTCTATCCCGACGCGGCGAAAGGTCAAGCGCGGCGTGGAAATCCGGGCCTGCGCGAATAAATCCGCCGGGTGCCGCGTCGCCCCGTCATCAACCTTGTTTTGTCCGAAGCATTTCGCTGGTATTGTCTAGGATACGGTCGGGCAAAGTTCAGAAACAAACCATAAGACCGGACGGGCAGGAAACGTGCAGGACCCATTCAACCCGGACACCAGGCCGCGCCGCAAGCGCCATATCCTGCTGCGCATCGATTCCTGGATCGATTCGACGGTGTGGAATGCCGGCTTCCGCGCCGCCGAGATCTGGGAGGAGATCACCATCTTCTCCCGCCGCTTCCGCGCGCGGGGCTGGAAGAAGGCACTCTTCGAGATCGCCGGCGAGGGCATGAATCTCGGCACGGCCGGCTTCGTGCTGCTGCTCGCGCTGGCGCTGCCGGCCTTCGAGGAGACGAAGGGCAACTGGCGGGCCCAGAGCGACTTCGCCGTCACCTTCCTCGACCGCTACGGCAACGAGATCGGCCACCGCGGCATCATCCACGAGGACACCGTGCCGATCGACGAATTGCCGGACCACCTCATCAAGGCGGTGCTCGCCACGGAGGACCGGCGCTTCTTCGAGCATTTCGGCATCGATTTCCTCGGCCTTGCCCGCGCCATGAACGAGAATGCCCGCGCCGGCGGTGTCGTGCAGGGCGGCTCGACGCTGACCCAGCAGCTCGCCAAGAACCTGTTCCTCACCAACGAGCGCACCATCGAGCGCAAGATCAAGGAGGCTTTCCTCGCGCTCTGGCTCGAGGCGAACCTGACGAAGAAGGAGATCCTCCGCCTCTATCTCGACCGCGCCTATATGGGCGGCGGCACCTTCGGCGCGGCGGCGGCCGCGCAGTTCTATTTCGGCAAGGACATCACCGACGTCAATCTCGCCGAATCCGCCATGCTCGCCGGCCTCTTCAAGGCCCCGGCCCGCTATGCGCCGCATGTCAACCTGCCGGCGGCGCGCGCGCGCGCCAACGAGGTGCTGAGCAACCTCGTCCAGGGCGGGCTGATGACCGAGGGCCAGGTGATCGCGGCGCGGCGCAATCCCGCCACCGTCATCGACCGCAACGAGCAGACGGCGCCGGATTTCTTCCTCGACTGGGCCTTCGAGGAGGTGCAGCGCATCGCGCGGCCCTTCGCGCAGCACTCGCTGATCGTGCGCACGACGATCGATCTCGGCCTGCAGGCGGCCGCCGAGGAGGCGGTCGAGACGGGCCTGCGCCAGTATGGCGAGAGTTTCCGCGTCCGGCAGGGCGCGCTGGTCATGATGGAAAACGGCGGCGCCGTGCGCGCCATGGTCGGCGGACGCGACTACGGCGAGAGCCAGTTCAACCGTGCGACCAGGGCGCTGCGCCAGCCGGGCTCGTCCTTCAAGGTCTATACCTATTCCGCCGCGATGGAGTCCGGCATGACGCCGGAGACCGTCATCTCCGACGCGCCGATCACCTGGCGCGGCTGGTCGCCGCAGAACTACGGCCGCAGCTATGCCGGCCGCGTCACGCTGATGACGGCGCTCGCCAAGTCGATCAACACCGTGCCGGTCCGCCTCGCCAAGGAAACGCTCGGCACCGAGCGCATCGCCGAGATGGCGAAGCTGATGGGCGTCGAGACGCCGATCCGCACCGACAAGACCATGCCGCTCGGCACCTCGGAGGTGACCGTGCTCGACCAGGCGACCGCCTATGGCGTCTTCCCGGCCGGCGGCTTCTCCTCGCGCCGCCACGGCATCAGCCAGATCATGAACTACGACGGCGACATCCTCTACGACTTCGGCCGCGACGAACCGCCGGCGAAGCAGGTGCTGAGCGAACAGGCCATGGCGTCGATGAACCGCATCCTCGTGACGATCCCGGTCAGCGGCACGGCACGGCGCGCAGCACTCGAGGGCGGCATCGTGTCGGGCGGCAAGACCGGCACGACGCAGGCCTACCGCGACGCCTGGTATATCGGCTTCACCGGCAACTATACGACCGCCGTCTGGTTCGGCAACGACGACTACACCTCGACGAACAACATGACCGGCGGCTCGCTGCCCGGCATGACCTTCAAGCGTCTGATGGACTATGCGCACCAGGGCATCGAGCTCAGGGCCATTCCGGCGATCGAGAACCCGCTGCCGGCGGCCGGCTCCGAGACGCAGACCGCCGCCGCGGCGCCCGCCGACGAGAACGCCCTTCCGGCCCTCGTACGGCCGCGTTCGCTGTCCTCCGACGTCACCAGGCTGCTGAAGGCGATCGGCAGGCGGTTCAACGAGGCCAAGCCTATCGATGCCGACGGGCGGGTGGCCGCGCTTGACGGTCCGCCCGCAAAACGGGAACAGTGAAGCGCGTTCTGATTCCAGCCGGCAGGTTCCGTTGTTCCGCATTCCGCTCCTCGTCGCTCTTTCGCTTGCCGTCGCCTTCGGCTTCGGCACGGCGTCGACGCTCTTTGCGTTGCGCGCGACCGTCGGCTTCGGCGCGATCGCGCTCGGCAGCTGGGTCGCCTTCCCGAACGCCCAGACGGCGGATGCCGATCCCTATGCGAAGGCCCACCGCGCCCGCGACGGCGCGCTGCTTTTCGGCAGCGCCGAAGGCCTCGTCTTCCGCACCGAGACGGATGCCGCGCTGCGCACGCTCACGGCCGCCTGCGCCTACGATCTCGTCGGCAACACGCCGCCCGCGCGCTTCTGGACGCTGCATGCCGAAGGTCGCGACGGCATGCCGCTGAAACCGGAGGCGAACCGTCCCGCGGTGCTCACCTCCTGGTCGGTGCTCCGCGAGGCCGACAACCGCTTCGTGATCCATGTCGGCCGGGCCGCCATGCCGGGGAACTGGCTGGCGCTGCCCGAGGCGGGCGGCCGTTTCCGCCTCGTCCTCACGCTGCTCGACACGCCGACCGCCGGCAGTTCCGGCGTGCTCGAGCTCGACATGCCGGCGCTCGAGCGCCGGGAGTGTGCGGATGCGTAGCCTTCTCTACGCGCTGGCGGTCGGGCTTGCCGGCGCGGCGATCCTGCATGTGCTGACGATCCTCGTCCTGCCGCAGTTCACCGGCCGCGACGCCTATACGCGCGTGCAGGCCTTCGGCGAGCTGCACCGCTTCTTCCCCGTCACCTCGACCGACCCCGCGACCGATCTGCCGACGAACGACAATCCGGCGCTGCGCACCGCCGTCTGCGCCTTTTCGCTGGAGGAAAATGCGCTGCGGCTCATCGCCGAAGGCGAGGTGACCTTCTGGTCGCTGGCGGTCTTCGACGCCGGGTCCAACGAGGTCTTCAGCATGAACGACCGCACGTCCGTCGGCGGCGTGCTGGACGTGGTCGTCGCGACGCCGGTGCAGCTCAACGCCATCCGCAAGGCGCAGCCGGACGACCTGTCGCAATCGATCCTGGTGGAGATGGCGGGAAGCAGCGACGGTTATGTGGTGCTGCGCACCCTGGTGCCTGCGGCAAGCACGGAGGACGCTGCAAGGGCCTTCCTGTCCTCGGCCGCCTGCGAGCCGCGGGAGACATCGACGGACTGACAACGCGGCGGCACGCGCGTTCTGCGCACCGATTCCGTCGTCGGGGCTATCCTCCACACGCCGGCGGGCCGGCATGCGGGGCAACGGCTTTCGCCGTCCCTCAGTTCCGGCGAGCGCCGTCGCCGGCCGGAGCCGCCTTGGGACCGCGACCCTTGCCCGCGACCATCGCCGGCGTCAGCCGCTCGTAGCGAACGCCGGTGAACAGAAGCACGTCTGCCGGGCGTTCCTGCGGGCTGCGCGGTCGCCGGGGCAATCGCGCCAATCGTTCCTGTATGCGTACCACGTCTGCCATTCTCGCCTCCATCAATGAGAATCGAGACGGATGAAGTCTTCAAATAATTTCACCCTGCCCGCAAAGCGGGCCGGTGCTACCGGCTCCGTCACCCGGTCGCGGCGTGAGATCGACTGATTTCTCGTCACCGCACCCGGGCCTGAAACGGCACCCTGCCGGCGAAGGTTTCCCGCGTGCGGAAAAATATCTCGCCGTCGCCGTCCGGCATCCGGACCATTGCACCTTTCCCTGGTGCAAAGGCGCCCGCCCTCCGGCCGGCACCTTTCGCATGGTGGAAGCATAACACGGCTTTCGGAATTTCCGAGCCTCCCCCACCTCGCGAACCCTAGTGACGTTACGGTTAACATCTTGCTAACGCTTTTCCTCTAATTGTTTACAATCATGGGGTTGAACGGCCGGAGTCTCACCGACCCGGACCTGCGGCGCACGGGGACAGCGGGCGGCGCAGGCCTTGCGCCGTAACGAGTACGAGTGGGTGCGTCGTGGCCGACAGGTTTCGCGAACTGGAAAGACCGCAGTCCGGGCGGCAGAAGGACATCGTCCTGATGGCGACGGTGTCGAGCTTCGAAAGCCTTGCCCGCCCCGGTCACTCCGACCTCCGGCAGTTCGCCGAACTCTTCGAACCGCTCTACCTCGCCTCCAGCGAAGAGGCCCGCCGGCAGGCCGTCGCGGCGCTTTCGCGATGCCGCGCCATTCCGGAGCCCACCGCGCGTTTCCTCGCGCGTCAGCCGATCGGCGTTGCCGCCATCCTCATCACCGGTTCGCGCGTCCTTTCCGACGAGACGCTGCTTGCGATCCTCGCCGACGCCTCGCCGGACCATGCGCGCGCCGTCGCGCTGCGCGACGACCTTTCGCCGCGGCTCGTCGAGGCGCTTGTCGGTCACCACCGCAGCGCCAGGAGCCGCCGGCCCGCCGAAGCCGCGCGCAACGCCGAGGCGGCCGAGGAGGC
>NZ_JAKGBU010000091.1 GCF_021555155.1 Rhizobium alarense | reverse complement strand
GCGACCGCGGCATGCCGCCGAAGGGTCACGGCAACGTGCTTCAAGGCGGGCTGCCCGGAATGCGGGTCCGTGACGGAGGCGACGAGCCCGTCGACCCGCGCCCGTGAGGCAAACTGGTCGTTCCAGTGCATGGGCACGAAAACGGAGCCCCTCACCTGCCGATCGGTGATGAGCGCACGCACGACAATGCGTCCGTGCCGGCTCTCGATATCCACCAGCGCGGCGTCCGAGACACCGAGATCCGCCGCGTCCTTCGGATGGATTTCCGCGAAGGGCTCGGCGAGATGGGCAGACAGACGTGCGCTCCGGCCGGTCCGCGTCATCGTGTGCCAGTGATCCCGCACCCGGCCGGTGTTCAGGATCAGCGGATAGGCCGCATCGGTGCGCTGCTCACGGCCGCCGGAAACCGCGACGAAACGGGCCTTGCGATCCGGCGTAAAGAAGCCGCCCTCCGCGAAAAACCGCGCTTTGCCGCCCGCTTCACCCTTGCGCTGCGGCCACTGGAACGGCGCAAGCGTTTCGAAACCGTTCTCGTCGATCGCCGCATGGGCACCGATATCGAAGTCCCGCGCGCCCTCGTTCTCGAAGGCTGAAAGGGCGGCATGCTCGGCGAAGATTCCGGCGGCGTCGCGATACGAAAAAGCGTCGGCAAACCCCATGCGCCGGCCGACCTCGGCCAGTTGCCACCAGTCGGCCCGCGCCGCGCCGGGCGCCGGCAGGAAGCGGCGCTGGCGGGAAATGCGGCGTTCGGAATTGGTGACGGTGCCATCCTTCTCCCCCCAGCCAAGTGACGGCAGCAGGACATGCGCATGCCGGGTCGTGTCCGTGTCCTTCAGGATATCCGAGACGACGACGAACAGGCACGCCCTGATCGCCGCTTCGACGGCACCGGCGTCCGGCATCGACACGACCGGATTGGTCGCCATGATCCAGAGCGCCTTGATGCGCCCGTCGGCGACCGCCCGGAACATGTCGACCGCCTTGAGCCCCGGCTTCGCGGCGATCACCGGCGAAGCCCAGAAGCGCTGCACGCGGTCCCTGTGTTCCGGGTTTTCGATCGCCATATGGGCGGCGAGCATGTTGGCAAGCCCGCCCACCTCGCGGCCGCCCATGGCGTTCGGCTGACCTGTCAGAGAGAACGGCCCCATGCCGGGCCGGCCGATGCGGCCGGTTGCAAGGTGGCAGTTGATGATGGCGTTGACCTTGTCCGTGCCGGAGGACGACTGGTTGATGCCCTGGCTGTAGCAGGTGACGACCCTTTCGGTGCGCTCGAAGAGAGCGAAAAACTGGCGCAGGTCCGAAGCGCCGAGGCCGGTCTCCTGCATCAGTTCGACGAAGCTCAAGGCACTTGCCGCAGCGAAGGCAGCGCCGAACCCGTCGGTATGCGCCGCCACATAGTTCTCGTCGATCGCCGGGCTCTTCGCCAAATGCGCAAGCAGCCCGTTGAAGAGCGCCACGTCACCATCGGGGCGAATGGCAAGGTGCAGGTCGGCGATGTCGGCCGTCATCGTGCGGCGCGGATCGATCAGCACGACCTTCAGGCCCGGCCGCTTTTGCCTGGCGGCAGCGAGGCGCTGGTAGAGCACCGGATGACACCAGGCAAAATTCGAGCCTGTCAGGATCACGAGATCGGCAAGTTCCAGATCCTCGTAGGTGCCGGGCACCGTATCCGATCCGAAGGCGCGGCGGTGGCCGGCGACCGAGGAGGCCATGCACAGGCGCGAATTGGTGTCGATGTTCGCCGAGCCGATAAATCCCTTCATCAGTTTGTTGGCGACGTAATAATCCTCGGTGAGCAACTGGCCGGAGACATAGAAGGCAACGGAATCCGGACCATGCTCGGCAATCACCGCCTTGAAACGGCCGGCAACCAGATCAAGCGCGTCGTCCCAGCTTGCCGGCCTGCCGTCGATCTCCGGCGACAGAATGCGCCCTTCCGGCCCGATCGTCTCGGCCAGCGCCGAGCCCTTGGAGCAGAGCCGGCCGAAATTGGCCGGGTGCTCCGGATCGCCCTTTATCGAGACCGTACCCTCTTCGTCCCGCGTGGCGATGACCCCGCAGCCAACCCCGCAATAGGGACAGGTCGTCTTCGTTTCAACGGCCACGGCAGCGTCCTTCATCGCCTACTCCGCCGCCATCATCAGGCTTTCAAGCGCAATGAAGAGGCTCTCCTCCTCCACCCGCACCGGAATGGTCCGCACCGCGCCTTCGTCGGCACCGAGCGCACGGCCGGTCTCCAGCGAAATCACCCAGTTGTGCAGCGGGCAGGTGACGGCCTTGCCGTGCACGATGCCCTGGCTGAGCGGCCCGCCCTTGTGAGGGCAGTGGTCTTCGATCGCGAAGACGTCGTTCTCCGCCGTGCGGAACACGGCGACCTTGCCCTGCGGCGTCTTCACGCAGCGCGCGCCGCGCAGCGGAATGTCGGAGAGTTTGCCGATTTCGACCCAGTTCATGCCGCCGCTCCTCATTCTGCCGCCTGCGAGAAACCGACCGAGGCCATCGGGCGGAACTCGTGTTTATCCTTGCCGGAGACGCGCTCCGACCAGGGATCGACCTGGGCGAACGTCTGGGAAAAGACGAAGCGCTCGTAATAGGCCTTGCGCTTGTCGTGATCCTGCATGATCTGCCGGCGGATCTCGTCGAGGCCGATGCGCTTGGCCCATTTGTAGATGCGCTCGAGATAACGGCCCTGCTCGCGATACATCTGCGTCAGCGCCACGATATGCTCCAGCGCCTCGTCCTCGGTCCTGACGAGGCCGAGCACCTCGGTGCCCTTGATGTCGAGACCGGCGGCGCCGGCAAAATGGATCTCGAAGCCCGAGTCGACGCAGATGACGCCGACATCCTTGCAGGTCGCCTCGGCGCAGTTGCGCGGACAGCCGGAGACGGCCATCTTCACCTTGGCCGGCGTCCAGGAGCCCCACATGAATTTCTCGATGCGGATGCCGAGCCCGGTGGAATCCTGCGTGCCAAAGCGGCACCAGTCGGAACCGACACAGGTCTTCACGGTTCTGAGCCCCTTGGCATAGGCCTGGCCGGAGACGAAGCCCGCCTTGCCGAGATCGGCCCAGACCGCCGGCAGGTCCTCCTTCTGGATGCCGAGCAGGTCGATGCGCTGGCCGCCGGTGACCTTGACCAGCGGCACCTCGAACTTGTCGACAACATCGGCGATCGCCCGCAGTTCCTGCGAATTGGTCACGCCGCCCCACATGCGCGGCACCACCGAATAGGTGCCGTCCTTCTGGATATTGGCGTGTACACGTTCGTTGATGAAGCGCGACTGGTAGTCGTCGGCATATTCGTCCGGCCAGTCGCAGACGAGGTAGTAGTTGAGTGCCGGCCGGCATTTGGCGCAGCCGCAGGAGGTCTTCCATTCCAGTTCCTGCATGACGGCCGGAATGGTCTTCAGCTTCTTCGCCTTGATGAGCCGGCGCACATCGTCATGGCCAAGCTCCGTGCAGGTGCACATCGGCTGGACAGCGGCCGGATTATAGGCGTCGCCAAGCGTGGCGCTCATCAGTTGTTCGACGAGGCCGGTGCAGGAGCCGCACGAAGCCGACGCCTTGGTGTGGGCGCGCACGTCGTCGAGCGACGTCAGGCCCTTGCCCCTGATCGTGTCGACGATCTTCCCCTTGCAAACGCCGTTGCAGCCGCAGATTTCCGCATCATCCGGCAAGGCTGCAACGGCCGCCGTAGGGTCCAGCGGGGACCCTCCCTGGTAGGCCTGGCCGAAAATCAGCGTGTCGCGCATCGCCGAAATGTCGGTCTGTTTCTTCTTCAGGTCGTTGAACCAGGCGCCGTCCGCCGTCTCCCCGTAAAGCACGGTGCCGATGATGCGGTTGTCCTTCAGCACGAGACGCTTGTAAACGCCGGCCGTCGCATCGCGCAGCACGATTTCCTGCCGGTCGTCGCCGTCGGCAAAGTCGCCGAGCGAATAGAGATCGATACCGGTGACCTTGAGTTTTGTCGGCGTGTCCGAATGGACGAAGGCCGGGCTCTTGTCGCCGGCAAGGTGCGAGGCGGCGATACGGGCCATCTCGTAGAGCGGCGCGACAAGGCCGTAGACCATACCGCCCACTTCCACGCATTCGCCGACGGACAGGATGTCGCCGTCCGAGGTCTGCATGCCGGCGTCGACGACGATGCCGCGGTTGACGGCAAGCCCCGCCTCCTTCGCAAGTCCGACATTCGGCCGGATGCCGACCGCCATGACGACGAGCGTTGCCGGGATGATGCGGCCGTCGTCGAGTTCGATGCCCTCGACCTTGCCGTCTCCGACGATCTGCTTGGTGTTGGCCTTGCAGATGACCTTGATGCCCCGTTCCTCCACCGCCTTCTGCAGAAGGTAGCCGGCGGCCGGGTCGAGCTGCCGCTCCATCAGCGTCGGCATGACATGCAGCACGGTCACGTCCATGCCGCGCTGTGCGAGGCCCGCCGCCGCCTCGAGGCCGAGCAGGCCGCCGCCGATGACGACCGCCTTTTCGCGCGATTGGGCCGCGAGCAGCATGGCGTCGACATCGTCAAGATCGCGATAGGTGATGACGCCGGGAAGGTCCTTGCCCGGCACGGGGATGATGAAGGGCACCGAACCGGTGGCGATCACCAGCTTGTCGTAGCTTTCGGTGATGCCGTGGTTGGAGGTCACCGTCTTCGCGTCGCGATCGATCGAAACGACCTTGTGCCCCTTGTAGAGCGTGATGCCGTGCTCGATGTACCAGCCGTCGCCGTGGATGACGATCTGCTCGTAGGTCTTCTCGCCGGAAAGCACCGGTGACAGCATGATCCGGTCATAGTTCACGCGCGGCTCGGCATTGAAGATCGTGACCTGGTATTGTCCAGGCGCCTTCTCGAAGAGATGTTCCAGCATGCGGCCTGGCGCCATGCCGTTGCCGATGATGACGAGTTTTTCGGGTGTCGTGTCGGTCATGACGCGCTCCTATTCCGCAGCCGCCACACGCCGCGCCATGTCCTGGCGGGCGATGCGGGCCGCACGTTTTTCCTGGATCGATGTCAGTTGTGCGGGCGACGGATCGGCGCCGCCCTCGTAGGCTTCGAGGAAGTCGAGCAGTTCCTCGCGATAGGCGTAGTAGTCGGGGTGCGCGAGCAGCGCCTTGCGCGAGCGCGGGCGCGGCAGGTTCACCTCCATGATGTTGCCGATCTTCGCGTTCGGACCGTTCGACATCATCACCACGCGGTCGGCGAGCAGGATCGCCTCGTCGACATCGTGGGTGACGCAGATGGCGGTGACCTGCGTGCGCTTCCACACGTCCATCAGCACCTCCTGCAATTCCCAGCGTGTCAGGCTGTCGAGCATGCCGAAAGGCTCGTCGAGCAGCAGCAGCTTGGGTGAAAGCGCGAAGGCACGGGCGATGCCGACCCGCTGCTTCATGCCGTTCGAAAGATCGGCCGCGAGCCGGTGCAGGGAGTCGCCGAGGCCGACGCGCTGCAGATAGTATTCGACGATATCGCGCCGCTCGGCCGGCATGGCATCGGGATAGACCTTGTCGACGCCCAGCGCGACGTTTTCGCGGGCCGTCAGCCAGGGCAGCAGCGACGGCGCCTGGAACACGACGGCGCGGTCCGGCCCGGCGCCGGAGATTTCCCGGCCATCAAGGATGATGCCGCCCGAAGAGATCGGGTTGAGGCCTGCTACCATGGAAAGCACGGTCGACTTGCCGCAGCCCGAATGGCCGATGACCGAGATGAACTCGCCCTTCTTCATCTTGAGGTCGAAGCCGTCGACGACGGTCAGCGGCCCCTTCGGCGTCGGATAGACCTTGCGGACCTCGAAGAACTCGACATAGCCCTTCTCGATCGCCGACTGCGCCTTGCGGGCATAGGCCTCGGGAAGCTTCTCGACCTTCGGCTTCTGCGTGATCGGGATGACGTTCGGCAGTTCGATCGTGCGCTCCTCCTCGCTGCCGCGTTCAGCGCCGATGTCCATCAGATAGGCTGTGATATCGGCGCGAAGGCGGATGAACTCGGCATCCGAATTCATCTCGGCCCGGTCCCTCGGGCGCGGCAGGGCGACGTTGAAGCTCGGCCCCAGCGTTGCCTTCGGCCCAGGCGTCAGCGGGATAATGCGATCGGCGAGCAGAATCGCCTCGTCCACGTCATTGGTGATGAGGACGATCGTCTTCTTCTCCTTTGCCGATATCGCCGCGAACTCGTCCTGCAGCTTGGCACGCGTCAGGGCGTCGAGCGCCGAAAGCGGTTCGTCGAGCAGCAGCACCTCCGGCCGCATGGCAAGCGCGCGGGCGACCGCGACGCGCTGGCGCATGCCGCCGGAGAGTTCCGCCGGCCGGCGGTCGACGGCGTGCGACAGGCCGACCATGTCGATATACTCGGCGACGATCTGCCGGCGCTCGATCTTCGGCTTGGAGGCGTGAACGCTGTCGACGGCGAGCGCCACGTTGGAGCGCACCGACAGCCAGGGCATCAGCGAATAGGACTGGAAGACGACGCCGCGCTCAGGCCCCGGCCCGGTCACTTCCCTGTTGCGGAAGAGAACCGCGCCGCTGTCGGGCACCGAAAGGCCGGCGAGCAGGGAGATCAGCGTCGACTTGCCGGAGCCCGAGAAGCCGACGATGGCAATGAACTCGCCCTCTTCCACCTTCAGATTGACACCGGAAAGCACCTCGTTGCGGGCCTTGCCCTCGCCGAAGGATTTCGAGATATCGCTGAGTTCGAGAATGTTCATCCGCCGTTCCTCACCGGTTCGTCGAGAAGGTGAAGGCCGACTGGAGCGCGTACATGACGCGGTCGAGCACGAAGCCGATGAGGCCGATCGTCACCACCGCCACCATGATGCGGGCGAGCGAGTCCGACGAGCCGTTCTGGAACTCGTCCCAGACGAACTTGCCGAGGCCGGGATTCTGCGCGAGCATTTCGGCGGCGATCAGCACCATCCAGCCAACGCCCAGCGAGAGGCGCAGTCCCGTGAAGATCAGCGGCAGGGCCGAAGGCAGCACCAGCTTGCGGATCGTCGTCGCGGTCGAAAGCTGCAGCACCTTGCCGACATTGACCAGATCCTTGTCGATCGAGGCGACGCCGAGCGCCGTGTTGATCAGCGTCGGCCACAGCGAACAGAGCGTGACGGTCACGGCCGAAATGACCAGCGACTTCGGCAGGAGGTCGGAGGGATCGGCATAGAGCGCCGAGACGATCATCGTCACGATCGGCAGCCAGGCAAGCGGCGACACCGGCTTGAATATCTGGATCAGCGGATTGATCGCACCGTTGATCGTTTTCGAGAGACCGGAGGCGATGCCGACGGGAACCGCGATCGCAGTGGCGATGACAAAGCCGAGGCCGACCGTCAGAAGCGATGTCAGGATCTGGTCGAGATAGGTGGGCTTGCCGGTGTAGATGCGGTGCTTGACCTGGTCGGCCTTGCCGTCGGCGACAAGCTTGGCATTGCGCTCGTCCTGCCGCTGGTAGAAAGCATCCGCCTTTGCGCGCTCATCGAAATGATCCCCGACGAGCCCGCTCGCCTGATGCCAGACCGCCACCGGCCCGGGGATGGCGCCGAGCGACGTCTGCACCTTCGGCGCCAGAAAGGCCCAGGCGGCAAGGAAGCAGAGAATGCCGGCGAGCGGCACCAGCAGCACCTTGCGCAGTTCCGTCATCTGCGCGGAAACGCTGTCGCCGGCAAGGATGCGCAGGATCGGCGTGACCCAGCCGAGACCGAGAACGCTCAGCCAACCGTCGGCCTTGTTGATGCGCTGGAACAGGCGCTCGCGCCGGGCGGCCCGCGCCGCCCCGCCGCTTGGATCCATGGTGTCGATGGCATTGGTCATCTGTCTGCCCTGTGTTCGTATCGGGAAATCGGGCGCGGCCCGGCCGGCCGCGCCGCCAAGGCGGTTGCGGATCAGCCGCCGACGATCTCGGACCCCTCGACCTTCTGGCCGCTCTTCAGGCCGATCGAGAGCGAGTCGATATAGGCGTTGGGCGTCTTGCCGTCGTAGGTCACGCCGTCGATGAAGTCGGAGGTCGCGGGCTTGTAGCCGTCCGTGCCGAAGGGGAAGTCCTCCTTCTTCGCGTTGCCTTCCTCGATGAGGAGTTCGGCCGCCTTCATGTACACGTCGGGCAGATAGACCGACTTCGCCGTCTCGGCATACCAGGCGTCATCCTTGTGGTCCGGAATCTGGCCCCAGCGCCGCATCTGCGTCAGGTACCAGGTCGCGTCCGAATAGTAGGGATAGGTCGCATAGTGGCGGAAGAAGACGTTGAAGTCCGGCACCTCCCGCTTGTCGCCCTTCTCGTATTCGAACGTTCCGGTCATCGAGTTGGCGATGACCTCGGCGTCGGCGCCGACATATTCGCTGCGCGACAGGATCTCGACCGCCTCGGCACGGTTGGCATTGTTGTCCGCGTCGAGCCATTCGGCCGCGCGGATCAGCGCCTTGGTCAGCGCCAGCGTCGTGTTCGGATATTTTTCCGTGAAGTCCTTGGTGAGGCCGAAGACCTTTTCCGGGTTGTTCTTCCAGATTTCGTAGTCGGTGATGACCGGAACGCCGATGCCCTTGAAGACGGCCGCCTGGTTCCAGGGTTCGCCGACGCAATAGCCGACGATCGTGCCGGCTTCCAGCGTCGCCGGCATCTGCGGCGGCGGCGTCACCGAGAGAAGCGCATCCGCCTTGATCTGGCCGGAAATGTCGCCCGAGGCATAGTAGCCCGGATTGATGCCGCCCGAGGCCAGCCAGTAGCGCAACTCGTAATTGTGGGTAGAGACCGGGAAGACCATGCCAAGATTGAAGGACTTGCCTTCCGCCTTGAACTTTTCGACCACCGGCTTCAGCGCATCCGCCTTGATCGGATGTACCGGCTTGCCATCCTCGCCGACCGGGATGTGCTCCTTCATCATGGCCCAGACATCGTTGGAAACCGTGATGCCGTTGCCGTTCAGGTCCATGGAAAAGGGTGTCACGATATGTGCCTTGGTGCCGTAACCGATCGTCGCGGCAAGCGGCTGGCCGGCGAGCATGTGCGCACCGTCGAGCTCGCCGGTGATGACGCGGTCGAGCAGCACCTTCCAGTTCGCCTGCGGCTCCAGTGTCACGAAGAGGCCTTCATCCTCGAAGAAGCCCTTTTCATAGGCAATGGCGAGCGGCGCCATGTCGGTGAGCTTGATGAAGCCGAGCTTCAGCTCGTCCTTCTCCAGGTCGAGCATCTCGGCCGAAACCGCCGACGCGGTGGAGGCAAGGAGGACGGCGGCGACCGCTGCCCTGATCGAACAGGCGGCGAATGTGCTCTTGAGGTTCATGGCCATGCTGTTTCTCCGGTTTGGCGGTCGTGGGAGGCCGGCCGCTGTGACGTGAAGAAGGGCGCAAAAGAAAAGGCCGCCAATCCGAACTCAGCGCCACTCCCTCAGGAGTTCGCGAATTCGGTTTGGCGGCCTTGCCTTCTGCGCCCTTCGTTGGACGCTATGTTTTAAGTCCCCTCTGGACCTGCCCCAACAGGCAAGCATGAAGCGTGCCAGTTTGAAAAAATCATCATAATTTCTGTATTTTCAGATATTTGGGGTGATGACCCAAATTTGCCGCGCGCCGCATTGCGCGCCAATCCGCTGCCGAAAACTTGCGCAATGCACAAATTTTGCACTGCAAGGCACAATGCCCAGGAAACGGTCAGCGCTGTGCCGCAAGATAGTCGTCGACGAGATCCGGATCGAAGATGCGGCCGTCAAAGAAACCGTCCGGCCCCAGCACGAGCCCGGACCGCGAGGCGCCGACGGCAGCCGGAACGGAGAGCGCGCCCTCCACCTTCATATTGGCGCCGGGCATCGGCGCGCCGACGGGCCCGAGCGCCCGCCTGTAGATGTCCGGGCGATAGGTGTCGCGCGCGACCGCCACATTCGAGGGAGAATGCATGACATGTCCCCAGCGCACCATCTGGCTGTAGAACCAGAGCGCGTGGCTCTGCCAGGGGAAGCACGCACCCTTGGCGTGCGGTACGAAAAATTCGGGGATGTCCTCCCGTCCGCCCGCGCCGAGCGCCAGCCGGCCCGTGAGGATCGGCATCAGGTTCTCCCGCGGCAGCCCCAGAAAATCCGGACCCGCCATCAGAGACGCCAGTTCCTCATGGTTGGCACTCTCGCCGCACCACGCGGACGCACGGTAGAGGGCCCGCACGAGTGCATCGAGCGCGTCGCTGTTCTGCTTGGCGAAGTGCTCCGGCACGCCCAGCACCTTTTCCGGGCTGAGCCGCCAGATGGCCGCCTTCACCGTGGCGATGCGCCCTGCCCCCCTTGCGACGGCAACGCTGCTCCAGGGCTCCCCGACGCAGAAGCCGTCGATGCTGCCGGTCTGCAACGCATCCGGCATCAACGGTGGCGGCACGACGACGATCTCGACGTCGCCGTCCGGGTCGATACCGCAGGCGGCAAGCCAGTAGCGCAACTCGTAATTGTGGCCGGAGAAGGGATGCACGACGGCGAACCGCGGCGCCGGCAGGCCGGCCGCACGCCGGGCGGCGGCAACCTCCCGCAGGGCGGCGCCGTTGACGGCAGGATCAACCGAGGGGCCGGCCCCGGCCTCGCTCATCGCCTGCCAGAGCCCGAGCGAGACCGTCACCGCATTGCCGCCGAGGCCGAGGGCGAAGGGAACGACCAGGTTCAGCGACAGCGGCGTCAGGCCCAGATTCGAGGCGATGGGCATGGGCGCCAGCATGTGCGCCGCCTGGAAATGGCCGACTGCGATGCGGTCGCGGATATTGGCCCAGGAGGTTTCCCGCACGAGGCGGACATTCAGGCCCTCGTCGCGCGCGAACCCTTTTTCGACGGAGGCGACGAGCACGGCGCTGTCGAAGAGCGGCATGAAGCCGAGCGTGATGTCTGCCGTTGCTACCATCAGGGATCCTCCAGCAAGCCTGCCGCGAGCACGAGACTTTGGGCGATCTCGGCGATCTTGCGGTTCTGGCTCATCGCGGTCTTGCGAAGCAGCTTGTAGGCCTCGTCCTCGCTGATGCCGCGCGATTTCATCAAAATACCCTTGGCGCGGTCGACGACCTTGCGGCCCTCGAGTTCGCTGCGTGCCTCTTCCAGTTCCCGCGCCATGCGCGAGAAGGCGTTGAAGCGGCTGATCGCCATGTCGAGGATCGGCTTCACCCGTTCCTGGCGGAGCCCGTCGACCACATAGGCCGAGACGCCCGCATCGATCGCCGCCTCGATCATGCCCTTGTCGGAACGGTCGACAAACATGGCGATCGGCCGCTTCACGGACCGGGAAAGCTGAAACATGCTTTCGAGCAGGTCGCGGTTCGGGTTTTCCAGATCGATGACGATAACGTCCGGCTGCAGCCGCTCGATGACGCGCCCGACACCGTGCACGTCGAGCACCACCGTCACCCGCTGATGGCCGGCATCGCGCAGCCCCGCCTCGATGATCGAGGCACGGATCGCGTTTTCGTCGATGACAAGAATGGTCAAATCAGCCGGCGCCATGGCGGCATACATCGCGCAGACGCCGAGATTTCGCAATGCGAAAGAATGAGCTTCCGGCCGGCTGCGCCAGAAGCGGCACGTCTTCCGCCTCCGTTCGCTATCCGCGAACTGATCGTTCTCTGTCCGTCGCCTTTCGCTGCCCGCCCTCCGGGGCGATATTCACCCAAGGATTCGCGCCGCCGCGCGACGAGAGACAGGAGCCCGCCATGACCCTTCAACTCACCGGCATTCATCACCTGACGGCGATCACCGCCAATGCGCCGCAGAACCTCGCCTTCTACACCCGGGTTCTCGGCCTGCGGCTCGTCAAGAAGACGGTGAACCAGGACGACACGACCGCCTACCACCTCTTCTATGCCGATGGCCTCGCCTCGCCCGGCACCGATCTCACCTTCTTCGACTGGCCGGTCGCCCGCGAGCGGCGCGGTACGCACAGCATTTCGCGCACGGGGCTGCGGGTCGCAAACACGGAAACGCTCGCCTGGTGGAAGGCGAGGTTCGCCGAGACGAAGGTGAAGGCGGGCGACATCCGGGAGATCGGCGGACGCGCGACCCTCGATTTCGAGGACGGCGAAGGCCAGCGCTTCCGCTTGACCGCCGACGACACGGGCGAGCCATCGCATCCCTGGGAGAAGAGCCCGGTGCCGGCCGAACATCAGATCAAGGGGCTCGGCCCGATCGAGCTCAGCGTGCCCGACATCCGCAACACCGAGATTGTGCTGACCGAAGTGATGAACATGCGCAGGACATCGCCCTATGCCGCGCCCGACGGCCCGGGCGACGTGCAGGTCTTTTCGATGGGCGACGGCGGGCCTGCGGCCGAACTGCATGTGGCCGTGCAACCCGACCTGCCGCCGGCGCACCAGGGCGCCGGCGCGGTGCACCATGTCGCCTTCCGCGCGCCGGATGCCGAAATGCTACGGGCCTGGACCGAGCGGTTGCATGGCTTCCGCATTCCCTCCAGCGGCGAGGTCGAGCGTTACTATTTCCGCTCGCTCTATTTCCGCGAGCCGAACGGCATCCTCTTCGAGATCGCGACGGACGGTCCGGGCTTCGCGGTCGACGAACCCCTGGAAACGCTCGGCGAGAGCCTGTCGCTGCCGCCCTTCCTGGAGCCGCGCCGCGCCCAGATCGAAGCGAGGCTGAAGCCGCTCGCCTGACGACGCGCCGTCGAAAGACGCCAACGGGACATGCGCGGATCCTGCGCTCGGCGCACCCTCCGTCAGGCGACACTCTGCGAGAAGAAAGTTGCAGCAAGCTCGATATCGGCGGCGGCGATGTCGTGGCCTGCAGCAATTCGGCGGTTCTCGACGGCCGCCCCCGCCCCGGCCAGCACGCTTTCCAACCCGGCCGCGTGCGTGCCGTAAAGGTCGGCTTCGCCCGTCACCATCAGAACACGCGCGCCGGTGAGATCGGCCGCCGGCGCGCTTTCAAGCACGTTCATCGCCCGAAGCAGGACGGCATTGCGCGCGACGGCGGGATGCAATTGAAGGACGGCGCCGAGCATGTTCGCCCCGTTCGAATAGCCGAGAAAGACGGTCCGCTGCGGATCGAGCCCGTAGGCGACGTTCGCTTCCTCCATGAAGGCGGCAAAGGCTGCGGCCTCCGCGACGATATCGGCCTGGTCGAACCGGGTCGCGGCAAATCGGCGGAAGAAGCGCGGCGAACCCTCCTCGGTGCTGCGACCGCGCAGGCTGACGATGGTCGCGTCGGGCGCGACCTGCAAGGCGAACGGCAGGAGGCTCGCCTCGTTGCCGCCCGAACCGTGCAGCAGCACGAGGACGCTGCCGTCCGGCACATCCGGCTGGCGTATGCGATGAACGAAGGGCAGTTCGCGCTCGACGATGCGTGCCTCGCCCGGCAGCGCGAACTGCGGCAGGCGCGCCCGCACGGCATCCGGATCGGCTGCGAAATGGTGCGGCACGAAGAGATGGGTGCCGAGCGCGTCGGGCGGTTCGTCGACCGCCATACCCGGTTCGTCCGTCGCATATTCGATCAGGGCGCCGCCCGGTTCGCGCACATAGAGCGAATAGAAATAGGTGCGGTCGTGGGCATTGGTGGCCCCGGCGCCTGCCGCCGCCAAAACCGTCTCCACTCGGGCAACACCCTGCCGATCCGGTGCCCGGAGCGCCACGTGGTCGATCGTGCCGGTGCCGGGCGCCGACGTCCAGAAGCCGCTCGCATCGCGGATGTCCAGCACGTCGCCCGCGCCCCCGGCAAGCCGGCGGATGCCGTTTGCTTCGGCCACCGGCCGGAACCCGAAATGCACGGCAAGGAACGCCGCCGTGTCTTCCGGCCGGTCGCTGAGGACCGTGGCGCCACGAATCCGCTGGACCGCGTCGGCGGTGCCGATGTCCTTCGCCGGCCAGGGCGCGGGTCCCTCGACATCCGCCTCGCCCACCAGCTTGACGATGATGCCGTCCGGGTCCTTGAGGCGCAGCACAGGTTCGCCGAATTCCGCCGCGGGTCCCGTCAGTGGCACGTTGAAGCGCAGCGCGCGCGTCAGCCAGAAGCCGATCGCCTCGGGGCGGATCGAAAGGGCGATCTCGGAGGGCTGGCCGACGCCGACGCGGCCGGGCGAACCGTCCTGCCAGACGAGAAAGGTCAGCAGCGTTCCCGGAGACCCGCGCTCGTCGCCATAGAGGAGATGAAGCTGGTCGGCATCCTCGAAACCGGCCGTGCGCTTGACGAGCCGAAGACCGAGGAAGCCGGCATAGAAGTCGACATTCGGCTGCACCTTGCGGGTGATGGCCGTGATGTGGTGGATGCCGCTCGTCATGATTCCCTCCGGTGGCGCGCAGCCAATCAAAAAAGCGCGGGCGGCGCCAGTGCGGCGGCGGTGAACGCAATGTCCACAGATCCGGGATCTTGTCGGGCGTTTCGCTCAGACCGAAACGCCCGTCAGGTCCTGGTGAGAAAGGCGCGGAAGGCGTCGCCGTAGTCGGGATGCCAGCGCGACAGCGGCGGACGGTTTTCGACAATGTCGCCGGCAGCCCAGAGAATGCGTTTCTCGTCGGTCGCCCGATCGACCTCGTTGTCGGGGCAGAGGACGTAGAAGTCGCCGCGCGCGATGCTCTCCATCATGAAGTCGACCGTCTGCTCCGCCGTCCAGGCACCGTCGGGCTTGTCCGCCCGGCCGCGCGCCGTCAGGCCGGTGAAGACGAAGCCGGGAATGAGCAGATGAGCACTCACCTTGCAGCCCTCGGTGTTGCGCAAGTCGTGCTGCAGCGCTTCGGTGAAGACCTTCACTGCGGCCTTGGAAACATTGTAGGCCGGGTCTCCCGGCGGCGTGGTAATGCCCTGCTTCGAGCCCGTGTTGATGATGAGCGCCGGCTCGCCATGGGCGATCATGCCCGGCGCGAAGACGCGGCTGCCGTGGATCACCCCCCAGAGATTGACGGCCAGCACCTTCTGCCAGTTTTCCTCGGCGCCGAACAGCGCGCTGCCCGGCTGGACGCCGGCATTGTTCATGAGCACATGGATGTCGCCGAAGCGCGTGACGACCGCCTGCTGCAGGGCCTCGAGCGCCGTCCGGTCGGAAACGTCGGTCGGGATGACGAGAACGTCGCCCTCTCCGCCCGGCGAAACTGCCGCCACGTCGGCACCGGCCTCGCGAAGCCGCGGGCCGTCGAGATCGGCAAGCGCCACCTTCAGGCCGGCCGCCGCCAATCTGAGAGCCGCGGCGCGGCCTATGCCAGACGCCGCACCGGTAATGACGGCAACCTTGCCGTCCGTAAAAGCAGGATGGGTCATGACGACTCGCCGGTTCTGTTGCGGAGCAAACGGCCGGCACCCGTCCGGTGCGCCGCTCTGACAGAAAACCTATGTCCGAGAGCGACGGTCGTCCAGATCGAAAGTCGCGGACCGCATCAGGCGACCGCGACGCCCGAGAATTTTGCCGCCGACGGCGCCTTCATGAGCTTGCGGATCGCCTCGCGCACCTCGTCGGCCGAGTTGAACCGCTGCGAGTCGAGATCCCAGACATGATATTTGACCGCGACAAACTTCAAGGCATCCCGGTCTGGAACGACCACTCCGACCGCCTCGCCGCCGATTTCAATAACTTGCTTCTCCATAAACAGTCTCCCACCACGCCGTGAGACGCGGGCATTCTTGAAAAAGATGCGTTGCAATCGAAAGAGGGGGAACGGATCACATTCGGCAGAGCGCCGAACGCCATTTCCCCATAATCGTTCCGCGACAGGAGAACACACCACAAGTGGAGGCGATGCAGTCAGAACCGTACATGACACTCTCCCTTGAGTAAGCGGGCGCCATCACAAGCGCCGATAGCAGATCAGAATAACGGTCGCATGGAACCTTTCATGCGATGTTCGAACAGATAAGACGCGCCGCATTCCCTGTCAATGTCGATCATCAAATTTCAGAAAATTTTCGCGTTGCATTCGTATGATTATTTGATTTGCAAAATTTTCTTCGCACATGCAGCATGTTTTTAGAAAATCCATAACGTTGCCGCAATTTCCGGAATGCACATTCCGAAACAACCCAGGCGCGAATGCAAATACACGGATCGCCATTCGGGCGACTGCTCGCGACGCGGGCGGACGCTCGCCCCGTCTGTTGCAACGCAACGGAAAACAAGCTATTAAACTTGATAAAAAGATACAAGTTTAAATCTCCAGGCGCGGCACACCGCCGCAGAAGAGGCACCGGTTGAGCTTCCAGCCGCGCATGCACAACAGGATCGAAGGTTTCAGCGTGATCGGCGGACTGCGCCGACGCAGCTGGAACGGCGTCGTTGCGGATCTTTGGGACGTGGAATGCGCGCAGGGTGCCGGCGGCTACTATGTCAGCGAGGATCCAAGACTGATCGTCGTGCTCGACCTGCAAGGCGGCGCGAGACGCCAGATCAAGTTCACACCGGGCTGGAGCGGCCCTGCCTTCGAACAGCGCCGCCACACGCTGTCCTATATTCCCGCCGGCATGGAAATCTGGGCGGAGATCAACGACGTGCGCGTCGTGCGGCATCTCGACCTGCATTTCAACCTTGACGCACTGCGCAACCGGCTGATGGACGAGATCGATCCGGCGAAGGCGGAGACGCCGAGGCTGATGTTCGAGGATTCGCGCTTCGTCGCGCTCGCCGAGCTGATCGCCGCCGAATGCGACAATCCCGACCCGTTGCACGACCTCTACGGCGACGGCCTGACAGTCGCGCTTTTCATCGACCTGATGCGGCTTGGCCCGCCGCGGGGCCGCAAGCGCAGCCAGCTCGCCGCCTGGCAGCTCCGCCGCGCCACCGACTTCATCGAGGCGCACTGCATGCGCGGCATCCGACTCGGGGAGCTGGCCATGCTGACCGGCCTCTCCCAGTCGCATTTCAGCCATGCCTTCAAGGCCTCGACCGGGCTTGCCCCCTATCAATGGCAGATGCAGGCGCGCATCGAGCGCATCAAGAAGCGGCTCGTCGAGGACGACAGCCCGCTGACCGCGGTTGCCGCCGAAGCCGGCTTCGCCGACCAGGCGCATTTCACACGCACCTTCCGCCGACATGTCGGCGTGACCCCGTCGCAGTGGAAGAAGGTGCGGCGCAGCTGATGCGGCCTGACGGCAACAGCAGGGCCGCCCCGGCGAACGCAACACAAGAATTGCCCAGAATCGTTCAATTTCCGCAGCACAAGACAAGTCCGGCCCACTAAGTTGATATAACCACTCACCTTATTGGAAGACTTGAGGTTCGCCGAACCGCGCGGACCGGAAGGGCAACGGGGACAGACTATGCAATCGTCGCAAGCGATCAGGATCGGTGCACTGAGGGCCGGAGTGGCGGCCGTGGCGCTCGTCGCGGCCGCCGCCTATGGCGCCGCCGCCCAGGAGCAGAGCACGACCACGCTGGAACGCGTCGTCGTCGAGGGCGAGGCCGGCACCGGCCCGGCCACCGGACCGGTGGACGGCTATGTCGCGACGGCGACGGCCACGGGCTCGAAAAGCAATACACCCCTGAACGAGATCCCGCAGTCGGTCTCGGTCGTCGGGCGGGAAGAAATGAGCGACCGTGGCGTCGTCAACAAGATCGACGAGGTCCTGCGCTACACGCCCGGCGTGACCGCCGAACCCTTCGGCACCGACCCGGACACGGACTGGTTCTATATCCGCGGCTTCGACGCGACGCAGACCGGCGTCTTCATGGACGGCCTGACGCTCTTCAGTTACGGCTTCGGTGGCTTCCAGCTCGACCCTTTCATGCTCGAACGCGTCGAGGTGCTGAAAGGCCCGGCGTCCGTGCTCTACGGCGGCTCGAATCCGGGCGGCATCGTCAACCTGGTGCGCAAGCGCCCGACCGACGAGCCGTCCTATTATACCGAGACCGGCATCAACAGCGACGGCAACGCCTTCTTCGGCTTCGATTTCAGCGACAAACTGAACGCGGACGGCACGCTCTCCTATCGCCTGACCGGAAAGGCGGCCGGCGGCGACAACTACACCGACTATTCGGAGGATCTGCGCGGCTTCATCATGCCGCAGATCACCTACGCGCCGACCGACACGACGAGCCTCACCGTCTTCGGCTATGCCGGCGGCCTCGATCAGGTCCATGTCGGAAACGGCTTCCTGCCCTATGTCGGCACCGTCGTCGACGCGCCCTTCGGCAAGATCGACCGCGACGCCTTTTATGGCGAGCCGGACATCGACAACGGCCATTACGACCAGCAGATGGTCGGCTACGAGTTCAGCCACGAACTCGAAAACGGCATCACGCTGACGCAGAACGCCCGCTACGGCCACCTCTACAAGACCGAAAACTATCCCTATGTCTATGGCTGGGTCGGCGGCGTGCCGACCGGACCGGACTACCAGCTGAACCGCATCGGCTTCGACGCGACCTCCAAGGTCGACAGCTTCGCGATCGATAACCGCGCCGAATTCGGCTTCGCAACGGGCGGTCTGGACCACGCCGCCCTTATCGGCCTCGATTACAAGTATTACCGCCTCGACCATGTGCAGGCGTGCTGCGGCGCGACCTCGATCAGCGCCACCGATCCGATCTACGATGTGCCGCAGGGCGACAACTTCGTCTATCTCGACCAGGTCCTGACGCAGCAGCAGGTCGGCCTCTACGCGCAGGACCAGATCCGCTTCGGCGGCGGGTGGCTCGTGACGCTGAACGGCCGCTACGACTACGTCGACACGGAATCGGATGCCACCGTCGGCACGAGCTACACCTCGAACGACAGCGCCGTCAGCGGCCGTGCCGGTCTCGCCTATGAATTCGCGAACGGCATCACTCCCTATGTGAGCGCCGCCACCTTCTTCAATCCGATCGTCGGCGTCAGCGCCACCGGCGCCTTCGAACCGGAGGAAGGCTACCAGTTCGAAGCGGGCGTGAAATACGAGCCGACCGCCTTCGACGGCCTCATCACGGCCTCGCTGTTCCAGATCACCAAGCAGAACGTCACGGTCACCAATCCCGACGATCCGCTGACCCAGGTCCAGCTCGGCGAGGTACGCTCGACGGGCGCGGAGCTCGAGGCCAAGGTCAACCTGAACCAGAACTGGAAGATCCTCGGCGCGCTGTCCTATATCGACCTTGAAGTGACCGAGGACACCGACGCCTCGATCATCGGAAATTCGCCGGTCCTCGTCCCGGGCTTCACCGCTTCGGCCTGGATCGACTACAGCGTCGTCGACGGCCCGATGGAGGGCCTGAGCCTCGGCGCCGGCGTGCGCCACCAGGGATCGTCCTATGCCAATACGTCGAACACGCTGAAGGTGCCCTCGGCGACACTCTTCGACGCGGCCGTCCGCTACGAGAAGGCCGACTGGGCCGCCTCGCTCAACGTCGCCAACCTCTTCGACAAGGAATATGTCAAGGGATGCCAGGGCGAGAACGTCTGCGGCTACGGCGAATCGCGCACCTTCACCTTCAAGATCAGCAAGAAGTGGTAGGATCGACGGACGGCCGCGCCGTCCCCGAATGAAGACGAGGACTGAAACCGGGAGCGGCTCGACGGCCGCTCCCTTGCCGTTCGAGACAGCAGGCAATGCGCTGCAAGTCGACGTGAAAGAACCCGATATTGTTGCCGGTTCCGTAGAGCCGACGCGACGCCGCCTTCTTGTCGGGCGCGCCGGCGGTGGCGGCGCTGCTTTCGGGACGGACGGCCGCATGAACGCGATCGTGTAACTTTCGTTTACCCGTTCGTCACCAGAAACCTAGGGCAACAAATTTCCCGCCGCCGGAAACGTTTTGTGTTGCCACCGCCAAAATTCCGAAATGCCGTCCTTCTAAGGAACGGGAGTTGCATCAGCCGAGATGCCACTCGACGCCGGACATTCTTGCTCTATCGTATGAGAACCGCCGTCCCGTTCCGTCCCTGCGACATGCATCGCCTCGCACAAGCACCGGCGATGCAAAGATTGGAAAGCCGTCCATGCCACTATTCCCGATCCGCCGCCCGGCCGCCGCCCTCCTCGTCCTCGCCATTCTGACGGCGTGCAGCGATGCCGGGGACGAGGCCGCCGGCCCGCCGGGCGCGACGATGCAGGTCGAGGCAGGTTACGTCACACTGAAGGCCGAGACCGTGTCGGTGGAGGCGACGCTTCCGGGCCGCGTCGTGGCCTATGCCTCGGCGGACATCCGCCCGCGTGTCGGCGGCATCATCGAGAAAATCCTCTACCAGGAGGGGCGCACCGTCACGGAAGGCGACGTACTCTACAAGATTGCCGACGAGACCTACGCAGCGACGGTCGACGCGGCGAAGGCCGCGCTCGAGAAGGCGCAGGTGAGCATACCGACGGCCGAGGCGAATGTGCGCCGCTACGAACAGCTCGTCACCAGCGGCGGCACGCAGATCGAACTCGACAATGCCCGCTTGACGCTGGCGCAGGCAAAGGCGGATGTTTCGGCGGCCGAGGCCAGCCTGAAATCCGCACGCATCGACCTCGACCTGACGGAGGTGCGGGCGCCGATCAGCGGCATCACGGGCGTCTCGAACGTCAGCGTCGGCAACGTCGTGACGGCCAGCCAGAGCGATGCGCTGACGACAATCAAGCAGCTTGATCCGATCTATGTCGACCTCATCGATACCAGCGCCAACCTGCTGCGGCTGCGCAAGGCGATCGAATCGGGCCTGCTGTCCCGCACCCCGGAAGTGGGACAGGTGCACATCACCCTTGAAGACGGCAGCGACTATGGCGAGGTCGGAAAGCTGGAGATACCCGAATTCTCGGTAAGCGAGACGACGGGCAGCTTCTCGATTCGCACCCGCATCGCCAATCCCGACCGGCTTCTGCTGCCGGGCATGTATGTTCGGGCGCGGGTCTCGCAGGGTTCCGAGCGCGGCTATCTGGTTCCCCAGCTCGCCGGCAGCCGCGACCCGTCCGGCCGCCTCACGGCAAAATTCCTGACGAAGGACGACGTTGTCGAGGAACGCGTTCTGACCACGGACCGGGCGGTCGGGCACAACTGGCTCGTCACTGCCGGCATCGCGGACGGCGACCGGCTTGTCGTCGACGGCTTCCAGCGCATCGTCGCCGGCCGGAAGGTGACGCCGGTGCCGGCCCGCGTCAACGACA
>NZ_JAKGBU010000090.1:17255-20986 GCF_021555155.1 Rhizobium alarense | reverse complement strand
CATGGCTACGACACGCGCCGGCCGGTCGACCATCCGACTCCGTTTGAGCCAACAGAATGGCTCCAGATAGACGCGACACACTTTAGCGCGGAACGGCAGGCGCCCCGCGAGGGGATGCCGGCTGTGCCTTTCACGAGGAGAACCCATGGCCAACGGATTTCACGAGGTGCGCTTTCCCTTGCGCGTCGCGCTCGGGGCAAGCGGCGGGCCGGTCCGGCGCACCGACATCGTCAGCCTGTCCAACGGGCGGGAGAACCGCAACCGGCGCTGGCAGGACGCGCGGCGGCGCTACGACGCCGGATCCGGCGTGCGCTCCGTCGCCGACCTCTACGAGGTGCTCGCCTTCTTCGAGGCGCGCGCAGGGCAGTTCTACGGCTTCCGGTTCCGCGATCCGGTGGACTTCAAGTCTTGCGGCCCGCTCGGCACGCCGGCGGCGACCGACCAGAAGATCGGCACCGGCGACGGCGTGCAGCGCGGCTTCCAGCTCGTCAAGACCTACGCCGACGGCGGCGGGTCGACGGAGCGCATCATCGAAAAGCCCGTGGAGGGCACCGTCATCGTCGCGGTCTCCGGCGAGATGGTGTCGAGCGACCTCTTCGAGGTCGAATACGATACCGGGATCGTGCGCTTCAATCCCGGCGCGGCGCCTGCCGACGGTGCGGTGGTGAAGGCGGGCTACGCCTTCGACGTGCCGGTGCGCTTCGACACCGACCGCATCGACATCGACCTGTCGCAGTTCGAGGCGGGACGCATCCCGACAATCCCGCTGGTGGAGATCAGGCCATGAGGACGATTTCGGACGGGCTCGCGGACCATCTCGCGACGCCGGTGACGACGGTCTGCCATGCCTGGCGGGTGACGCGGCGGGACGGCACGGTGCTCGGCTTCACCGAGCACGACCGCGACCTCACCTTCGCCGGCACGACCTTTCGCGCCGCGAGCGGCTTCCAGGCGAGCGACGCCGAGGCTGCCGCCGACCTTTCGTCCGTTTCGGGCGAGGTGGCGGGCGCGTTTTCCGCCGACGCGATCGGGGAGGACGATCTCGCGGCCGGACGCTACGACGGTGCGCGCGTCGAGCTGTTCCTCGTCAACTGGCAGGACGTGGACCAGCGGCTGCTGTTGCGCGTCGGCGAGATCGGCGAGGTGACGCGGGCGGGCGGCGCCTTCCGCGCCGAGCTCAGGCGCCTGACACACGCGCTCGACCGGGTGAGCGGCCGCATCTACGGCCATGGCTGCGACGCCGATTTCGGCGATCCGCGCTGCGGCATGAATGCCGATGCGCCGGCCTGGCGCGGCGAGGGCAGCGTCACGACGATCCGCGACGCGACGCATCTCAAGGTCGCGGGCCTCGGCGATTTTTCCGACCGCTTCTTCCGCTACGGCGTGCTGACCTTCACGGGCGGCGCCAATGACGGGGCGGCGCTGGACGTCGCCGACCATCGCCGGACGGAGGCGGGCGTCGACGTGACGCTCTGGCTGCCGCCGCCGCTGGCAATCGCCGAGGGCGACCCGTTCCGCATCGTCGCGGGCTGCGACAAGCGGTTTTCCACCTGCCGGCAGAAATTCGCCAATGCGCTCAATTTCCGGGGCTTTCCCCACATGCCCGGCAGCGACTTCACCTATGGCTATGCGGACGGGGAGACCGTGCATGACGGACGGCCGCTCCATGACTGAACAGACCGGGGCGACCAGGCAGACCGGGGACGCCATCGTCGCCGCGGCGCGCGGCTGGATCGGCACGCCCTACCGCCACCAGGCGAGCCGCAGGGGCGTGGGCTGCGACTGCCTGGGCCTGGTGCGGGGCCTCTGGCGCGAGCTCTACGGCGCCGAGCCGGAACGTCCCGGCCCCTACCAGCCGGACTGGGCGGAGCGCAGCGGCGGCGACCCGCTGATCGCCGCGGCGGAGCGCCATTGCGGCGCAGCACTGCCCCTGCCGCAGGCGCGGCCGGGCGACCTTCTTGTCTTCCGCTGGCGCGCGGGCTGCGCGGCGAAACATCTCGGTATTTTGAGCGGTGCCGACCGCTTCATCCATGCCTACGAACAGGCGGCCGTCGTCGAATCGCCGCTCGTGCCGGGCTGGCGGCGGCGCATCGCGGCGGTCTTCCGCTTTCCCGACAGACGCTGAACGAGGGTTCGGACCATGGCGACCATTCTCCTGCAGGCGGCGGGTGCGGCGATCGGCGGGCTGTTCGGCCCGTTCGGCGCGATCCTCGGCCGCGCGGTCGGCGGGCTCGCCGGTTCGGCCGTCGACCGGACGCTGCTGACGAGCCGGACGACGGTGACCGGTGCGCGGCTTTCCGACGGGCGTATTCCGGGTGCGGACGAGGGGACCGCAGTGAGCCGCGTCTACGGCACGGCGAGGGTCGGCGGCACGCTGATCTGGGCGACACGCTTCGAGGAGGAGGTGCGCTCGGAGCGCACCGGCGGCAAGGGCGGCGGCGCGCGGGTCGAGACCTACAGCTATTTCGGCAATTTCGCGGTCGGCCTCTGCGAGGGACCGATCGCCGCGGTCAGGCGCGTCTGGGCGGACGGACGGGAGATCGACCTGACGACGATCGAGATGCGCGTCCATCGCGGCGGGGAGGGCCAGGCGCCGGACCCGCTGATCGAGGCGAAGCAGGGGGCGGAAAACACGCCGGCCTATCGCGGCCTTGCCTATGCGGTGTTTGAGCGCCTGCCGCTCGACGTCTACGGCAACCGCATCCCGGTCCTCCAGTTCGAGGTGTTGCGGCCGGTCGGCACGCTCGAGGAGAAGATCCGCGCCGTGACGGTGATCCCGGCCTCCACCGAGCACGGCTACAGCCCGGCGGTCGTGACGGAGAAGCTCGGCCGCGGCAAGGGACGCAACATCAACCGCAACACGCTCGTCGCGGCGAGCGACTGGTCGGCCTCGATCGACGAATTGCAGGCGCTCTGCCCGAACCTTGCCCGCGTCGGGCTCGTCGTCGCCTGGTTCGGCACGGACCTGAGGGCCGGGCACTGCCGCATCCTGCCGGGCGTCGAGGTCGGGCATCGCAGCGAAGAGAGCGTCGCCTGGTCCGTCTCTGGCATCGGGCGCGATGCGGCGCATGTGGTCAGCCGCAACAACGGCGGTCCGGCCTATGGCGGCACGCCTTCCGACGCCAGCGTCGTGGCGGCGATCCGGGACCTCAGGGCACGCGGGCTGGAGGTCTATCTCTATCCGTTCATCCTGATGGACGTGCCGGAAGACAACGACCTGCCGGACCCCTATGGCGGCGCGCGGCAGGCGGCCTATCCCTGGCGCGGCCGCATCACCTGCATGCCCGCGACCGGCGCGCCCGGCAGCGTCGACGGAAGCGGCGCGGCACGGACGCAGGTGGAAGGCTTCGCCGGCGGGGCGGAGGCGGGGGATTTTGCGGTGATCGGCACCTCGGTGCACGGTCCGGGCGGTGATGAAGGCTTCCGCCGCATGGTGCTGCACTATGCGCTGCTGGCAGAGGCGGCGGGCGGGGTCGACGGTTTCGTCATCGGATCGGAAATGCGCGGCCTGACCCATCTGCGCGACGGCAGCGGCGCCTTTCCCTTCGTCGAGGCGCTCTGCGACCTCGCGACGGACGTGCGCGCCATCGTCGGGGCGGGAACGAAGCTCACCTACGGCGCCGACTGGAGCGAATATTTCGGCTATCACCCGGCCGACGGCAGCGGCGCGGTGCATTTCAACCTCGATCCGCTCTGGTCGCATCCGGCGATCGATGCGGTCGGCATCGACA
>NZ_JAKGBU010000090.1:2948-17155 GCF_021555155.1 Rhizobium alarense | reverse complement strand
CGACGGCAGCGGCGCGGTGCATTTCAACCTCGATCCGCTCTGGTCGCATCCGGCGATCGATGCGGTCGGCATCGACAACTACATGCCGCTCTCCGACTGGCGCGACGGCGACCGCACCGACGGCAGTCCGGACGGCTTCCGGCTGTCGGAGGACCGGCAGGCGATGCGGTCGATGATTGCGGCCGGCGAGGGCTTCGACTGGTACTATGCGAGCGATGCGGACCGGCGCGCGCGGACCCGCTCGCCGATCGCCGACGGGCTGGCGGGCAAGCCCTGGGTCTACCGCTACAAGGATCTCGAAGGCTGGTGGACGCACCGCCACTACGACCGCGCCGGCGGCGCCGAGGCGAGCGAACACACCGGCTGGGAACCGCGGTCGAAGCCGATCTGGTTCACCGAACTCGGCTGCCCGGCCGTCGACAAGGGCGCCAACCAGCCGAATGTCTTCGTCGACCCGAAGAGCTCGGAAGACGCGCTGCCCTATTTTTCCGCCGGCTCCCGCGCCGACGCCATGCAGCGCCGCTTCCTCGATGCGCATCATCTCTGGTGGCAGGGCGAGGGGCCGGAAAACGGCATGGTCGACCCTGGCCGCATCTTCCTCTGGACCTGGGACGCGCGACCCTATCCGGCCTTTCCCGAGACGACGGCGCTCTGGGCCGACGGCGAGAACTGGCGGCGCGGCCACTGGCTGAACGGACGGCTGGGCGCGGCGACGGTCTCCGACGTGCTCGCGGCGATCCTGCGGGACCACGGCTTTGACGATTTCGACGTTTCGGCCGTCGGCGGCGACCTTTCCGGCCTCGTTCAGGCCGAGATCGGTTCGGCGCGGCAGATGCTGGAGCCGCTGCTTGCGGCTTTCCAGATCGACGCGGTGGAGGAGGGCGGCACGCTCGTCTTCTGCTCGCGGCTCAAGGCCGCGCAGCCCGCCGTCGCGATCGAGGTGATGGCGGAAGTGCCGGACGAGGCGGCCTTCGAGGAGACGCGCGGGCATGCCGACGAGCTGGCCGGACAGGCGGTGCTCGACCATTTCGGCGATTCCGGGGGCCTTGCGCGGGTGACGACGCGCTCGCGCCGCGCGTCGGCGGCGACGGACCGGGTGCTGCGCGTCTCGCTGCCGGCAATCCTGCATGCGGGTGCGGCGAGCAGCGCCAGCGAGGCGATGCTGCTCGACCACCGCGCCGGCCAGCGCCGCCTGACCTTTCGCCTGTCGCCGGCCGATCTCGCCGTCGTGCCGGGCGACGTGGTGACCTTGGCGAACGGTCCGGCGGGCCGGTTCGTCGTCACCGGCGTGACCGAGGGCACGCTGCGCGAGATCGAGGCACGGTCGGTCGCCGGCGGCGATGCGGCGGAAGCCGAGCCGGCCGACACGCCGAAGGCCGCCCGGGCGGCGGGATCCGCGGCGGCAAGCGCCTTCATGCCGGAACTCGTGCTGCTCGACCTGCCGCCCTACGAGACAGCTTCGGCGGACACATTTGCCCGTGTCGGTGCCTATGCCGATCCCTGGCGGCCGGTCCTCGTGTCGTCCTCGGCGGCAAATGACGGCTATGCAGTGCGCCGGCGGCTCGACCGTCCCGCGGGCCTCGGCCTTCTCGCCGAGCCGCTTGCGGCAGGCCCCGTCGGGCGCATCGACCGCACGAATGCCGCCATCGTCGACCTTCCCTTCGGCGGTCTCGCCTCGGTCGATCCCGTGGCGATGCTCGGCGGTGCGAATCGCCTCGCCGTGCGGGCCGCAAACGGCGAATGGGAGGTTCTGGGCTTCGAGATGGCCGAGGAGGTCGACGCCGGGCGCTGGCGGCTGACGCGCCTGCTGCGCGGCCTCGGCGGCAGCGAGGACGCGATGCGCGCCGGCCACGACGCCGGCACGGATGCGGTGCTGCTCGACGGCGCGGTTCAGGCCGTCGGCCTCGCGGCGGACGAGGCGGGGCGCGCCTTCAACTGGATCGCCGAAACACCGGGCGCGGCGTCGGCCTCCGACCCGACGGCCTTTGCCGGCGCCGTCAGAGCGCGGCTGCCGCTCTCGCCCGTACATCTGAATGCACAGCGGCTTGCCTCCGGCGACATCGCGCTTGCCTGGGTGCGGCGCGGGCGCATCGACGCGGACGACTGGACGCCCGAGGACATTCCGCTCGACGAACCCTTCGAGCGCTATCGGGTCGAGATTCTCGCCGGCGGGACGGCGGTGCGGACCTTCGAGACGGAGGCGCCGCACGCCAGCTACACGGCGGCGCAGGAACTTGCCGATTTCGGCATGTCGCAGGCGGCAATCGCCTTCCGGGTCGCCCAGAAGGGGTCCCACTACCCGGTCGGCACGCCGGCCGAAGCGCTCATTTCCCTTTGAACGCCGTCAAGGCCTGCCGGTCATGAAAGAGACGAGCAAGCCCGGGTATCGCTGGCGCACCGTCCGGGGTGCGCTGATCGCCGTGGCCACGCCGCTCGCGAACGTCGCGGGCTTCGGCATGACGGCGGTCGATGAGGTCGCTTTTGCCGATGCGGTGACCGCTTTCGTCACGGCCTGCGGCGGCCTGATCGCGATCATCGGTCGCATCCGCGCAGCCCACAGGCTGCGCTGACGGCTGCCTTGATTTGGTCGTACATTCATTTGCCATTCAGCGACTATCGGGTAATTCTGCCCCTCAAGTTGAGTTCGCATCTGAAAGTGTGGCCATGGCGACACCCATTTTAACGAGCATTGCCGCTGCCGGCATCGCCGCCCTTCCGCTGATGAATGCGGGCGGGGCGTTCGATGTCGTGCAGGTCGCCAACGACTGCGCCGCCGCGGCGCGACAGGTCGTCGCGCAGACCGGCGGTCAGTTGCTCTCCGCGCAGCCGCGCAACGGCACCTGCGTGGTGACCGTGCTGGTGCCCGGCAAGGGCAGCGAGCGTCCCCGCAAGGTGACGGTGCGGGTGCCGATGTAGGCGCCGCTGCGGCGCCGTGCAGGACGAGGGGACGGAGAGAGAATGCGCATACTGGTGGTCGAGGACGACGAAAACCTGAACCGGCAGCTCGCCGAGGCGCTGAAGGAGGCAGGCTATGTCGTGGACCAGGCCTTCGACGGCGAAGAGGGGCATTATCTGGGCGACGGCGAACCCTATGACGCCATCATCCTCGATATCGGCCTGCCGGAGATGGACGGCATCACCGTGCTGGAGAAGTGGCGCGCCGACGGCAAGCGCATGCCGGTGCTGCTGCTGACCGCCCGCGACCGCTGGAGCGACAAGGTGGCCGGCATCGACGCCGGCGCGGACGACTATGTCGCAAAGCCCTTCCATGTCGAGGAGGTGCTGGCGCGCATCCGCGCCCTCATCCGCCGTGCGGCGGGGCATGCGAGCTCCGAGATCGTCTGCGGGCCGGTCAGGCTCGACACGAAGGGCTCCAAGGCGAGCGTCAACGGCCAGCAGCTCAAGCTCACGTCGCACGAATACCGCCTCCTTTCCTATCTGATGCACCATATGGGTCAGGTCGTGTCGCGCACCGAGCTGGTCGAACACATGTACGACCAGGATTTCGATCGGGATTCCAACACGATCGAGGTGTTCGTCGGGCGTTTGCGCAAGAAGATCGGCGTCGACCTGATCGAGACCGTGCGTGGGCTCGGCTATCGCATGCAAGCGCCGGCCGATGGCAGATAAGGCGCGGCCGGCCCGCTCTCTCACCTTCCGCGTCATCCTGCTGTCGTCGATCTGGGCGCTCGTCGCCGTCGTCGTCATCGCGCTCGTCATCTCCACCCTCTATCGCCAGAGTGCCGAAAACAGCTTCCAGGACCTGCTGCGCGCCCAGCTCTACAACGTCATCAACACGGTCTCGGCGGAGGACGGCGGCATCGCGCTGTCCGGCAGCCCGCAGCTGGGCGACCTGCGCTTCTCGCAGCCGGCGAGCGGCTGGTACTGGATGGTCGAGCCCATCGGCGACAATTTCAACGCCCAGCCGCTCGCCTCGACCTCGCTCGGCTCCGGCTCCGTGCCGATCGCCGACACCGACCGCATCCCCTTCAACACGCGCTACGAGCGCTATTACACGACCGAGGATTCCTACGGGAACACGGTCGAGGTCGTCGAGACGGAGGTGGTGCTCGACGAGGACGGGCGGACGGCCCGCTTCCGCGTCATCGGCAACCGCAACGTGCTCGAGGCGGACATCGACGACTTCTCCTACAATCTCTTCCTGGCGCTCACCGGCTTTGCCCTCGGCAGCGTGTCGCTGAACGCCATCGCCATCCTCATCGGCCTCAAGCCGCTCGACCATGCCCGCAAGGCGCTGGAGCAGATCCGGGCGGGCGAGGCCGATGAGCTCGGCGGCGAGTTCCCGCGTGAAATCCAGCCGCTGGCGAGCGAGGTCAACGCGCTGATCGAGAGCAACCGGCGCATCGTCGAGCGGGCGCGCATGCAGGTGGGCAATCTCGCCCATTCGCTGAAGACGCCGATCGCCGTGCTGCTCAACGAGGCGCGGGTGCTGGAACCGGCGCATGGCGACCTCGTGCGCAACCAGGCCGAGGTGATGCAGAGCCAGGTGCAGTCCTACCTGAACCGTGCCCGCATCGCCGCCCAGCGCGAATCGGTGCTGGCGCGCACCGAGGTGCTGCCGGTGCTTGAGCGGCTGGTCCGCGTCATGCGGCGGCTGAACATCGACAAGGCCTTTCCGCTGTCGGTCGAGCCGCCGACGCTGATGCTCGCCATGGAACAGCAGGACATCGAGGAAACGGTCGGCAACCTTCTGGAGAACGCCGCGCGTTTCGCCGTTCGTGCCGTGGCGGTTCGGGCCTTCGTTGCGCCCGCCGACGTGACCGGCGCCGACGCGGAGCGCCGCTACTGGGCGATCATCGAGGTGGAGGACGACGGTCCCGGCCTCGATCCCGAGCAGATCGAGCAAGCGATGAAGCGCGGCACGCGGCTTGACGAGAGCAAGCCGGGCACCGGGCTCGGGCTTTCGATCGTGCGCGAGATCACGCTGGAATATCAGGGACGCGTGACGCTGACCCGCGGGGCACGGGGCGGGCTGCTCGCCACGCTCGTGCTGCCGGCACTCGCAAAGGATGTTGCCTGACGATGACGACAATGCAAGAAAGGAGAGGCGATTTGCCGCCGATGCTTGAAAGGCCGTGCTGGCGGGCCATGTCCGAAAGGACGCTATGCAGGGAGAGACCGTTGCGCCGAGCGAAAGCGAGACAGTGCATGGCGATGATGCCGATCCTGATGGCCGGAATGGCCTTGTCGGCCTGCGGCACGACGGCGGGCCGGTCCGACGTGGCGGACCTTTCCGCGCAGGCGACGCGTCCGGAGGGATCGGCCGCCTTCATCTCGGCGCTGGAGGGCGGACTCGTCAGCCGGAACAAGGCGGTGGAGCTTTCCAATGCCGACCGCCAGCGGGCGCTCGAGGCGGAATACCGGGCGCTCGAAGCCGCGCCCGGCGGCCAGCCCGTGGCCTGGGAAGGGCGCGGCGTGACCGGGTCCGTCGTGGCGGCCGCACCCTATCAGGTCGGTTCGCAGAACTGCCGCCAGTACAGCCACACGGTCAATGCCGCGGGCCGCGAGACGGTGAGCCGGGGAGCGGCTTGCCGCAATTCGAACGGAACTTGGACGCCGCTGACCTGACGTCGGGCCGGTCGACGGGGAACGCGGCCGCTCCCGTCCGTTCGGCGCGTCGGGCCCGGCTTGCGGCGAAACGCCTCAAATCTTTGTCACCGTTCCTTTTGGAATTGGAAAAACCCTGCCGTTCCAGTATTTGAACGGCATGATTTTCTGGATTCTCATCGCCGTGCTGACGGCGGTCGTGACGGTCGTGCTGCTCCTGCCATTGCTGCGCAGCGGGCGTTTGGCCGTGCCGACGGAGAGCCACGACGTCGAGGTCTATCGCGACCAGCTCGACGAGGTGGCGCGCGACGCGAAGGCCGGGTTGATCGGCGCCGACGAGGCGGAGCTCGCCAGGGCCGAGATCGCGCGGCGGCTGATCGCCGCCAAGGCGAAGGAGGAGCGCGCCGCGCCCGCAGCGCGCCGCCGCAACCGCCTGGCGCAGTCCGCCGTGGTTCTCGCCATACCGGCGATCGGCCTCTGTCTTTACATGCCGGGCGGACGCCCGGACCTGCCGGCACAGCCGCTTGCCGCGCGGCTCGCCAATCCCGGCAACGACATCAATATCCTGATCGCCAAGGCGGAACAGCATCTTGCCGAGAACCCGAACGACGCGGCCGGCTGGGAGCTGCTTGCGCCGATCTATTTCCGCAGCGGCCGCATGGAGGACGCGGCGAATGCGTTCCGCGAGGCGCTGCGCCTCTCCGGACCGTCGCCCGAACGCCATGACGGCTATGCCGAGACGCTGATCGCGATGGCCGGCGGCGTGGTCACGGAGGAGGCGCGCGAGCAGCTCCGCCGATCGCTGGCGCTCGACGCCGACAATCCGCGCGCCCGCTTCTATCTCGCTCTTTCGCTGGAGCAGGAGGGCAAGCGGGACGAGGCGAAGGCGGCCTTCGAGACGCTCGCCAGGCAGTCGCCGGAGGGAGCACCGTGGCTGCCGCTCGTCGACCGGCACATCGCCGGCCTCTCCAAGGCAGCCCCGTCGACGACGCTCGGCACTCCGACCGCGGACGATGTCGCTGCTGCCGAACAGCTCGACGCGGAGGGGCGCCGCCAGATGATCGCCGGCATGGTCGCGAGCCTCGAGGACAAGCTCAAGGAAAATCCGGACAATTTCGAAGGATGGATGCGTATCATCCGTTCCCATGTTGTGCTGGATCAAAGGGACAAGGCTGCGGCCGCGCTAGGAACGGCGCTCAAGACCTTTCCGCCGGAAAGCGAGAACGGCAGGCAACTGCTGGCGCTCGCGGCGGAACTGGCCATCCCGACGGGAGGAAAGGCTCAATGACGCGCAAACAGAAACGGCTGGCGGTGATCGGCGGGGGCGTCGTCTTCCTTCTCGCCGCGGTGTTGCTCGTCATGTTCGCCTTCAGCCGGTCGATCGCCTATTTCTACGTGCCCGGCGACCTCGCCAGGGCCGACGTGCCGCCCGGCACCCGCATCCGGCTCGGCGGCCTCGTGGAAACGGGTTCCGTGAAACGCGGCGAGGGATCGACCATCGCCTTCACGGTGACCGACACCATCGCGACCGTGCCGGTCACCTATACCGGCATCCTGCCCGACCTCTTCCGCGAGGGTCAGGGCGTGGTGGCGGAAGGCAGTTTCGACCAGAGCCGCAGCCTCTTCGTCGCCGATACCGTGCTCGCCAAACACGACGAGACCTACATGCCGAAGGATGTGGCCGACCGGCTGAAGGCGCAGGGCGTGACCCTCGGCGGCAAGGAAAACATCCAATGATCATCGAGCTTGGCCACTATGCGCTGATTCTCGTGCTGGCGACGGCGATCGTGCAGTCCGTCCTGCCGCTGGCCGGGACGATGCGCAACGACCCGGGCCTGATGGCCGTGGCGCCGGCGGCGGCGATCGCCGGCTTCCTGCTGACGCTGTTCTCCTTCTGCGCGCTCACCGTCGCCTATGTCGTCTCCGACTTCTCCGTGGTCAATGTCTGGGAAAACTCCCATTCGCTGAAGCCGATGATCTACAAGGTTTCGGGCGTGTGGGGGAACCACGAGGGGTCGATGCTGCTGTGGCTGATGATCCTCGTCTTCTTCAGCGCGCTGGTCGCGAGCTTCGGGGCGAACCTGCCGGAACGGCTGAGGGCGAACGTGCTGGCCGTGCAGGGCTGGATCACCGCCGCCTTCGCGCTCTTCATCCTGCTCACCTCCAATCCGTTCCAGCGGCTCGACCCGGCGCCGGCCGAGGGCCGCGACCTCAATCCGGTGCTGCAGGACATCGGGCTGGCGGTCCATCCGCCGCTGCTCTATCTCGGCTATGTCGGCTTCTCCGTCTGCTTCTCCTTCGCGATCGCTGCGCTGATCGACGGGCGGATCGATGCGGCCTGGGCGCGCTGGGTCAGGCCCTGGACGCTTGCGGCCTGGGCATCCCTGACAGCCGGCATCGCCATGGGCTCCTACTGGGCCTATTACGAACTCGGCTGGGGCGGCTGGTGGTTCTGGGACCCGGTCGAGAACGCCTCCTTCATGCCGTGGCTCGCCGGCACGGCGCTGCTCCACTCGGCGATCGTCATGGAGAAGCGCGAGGCGCTGAAGATCTGGACGGTGCTGCTGGCGATCCTCACCTTCTCGCTGTCGCTGCTCGGCACCTTTCTCGTGCGCTCCGGCGTGCTGACGTCGGTGCATGCCTTCGCGACCGACCCGACACGCGGCGTCTTCATTCTGATGATCCTCGTCCTGTTCATCGGGGGCGCGTTTGCGCTTTTCGCCTTCCGCGCGACGACGCTGAAGGCGGGCGGCCTCTTCGCGCCGATCTCGCGCGAGGGCGCGCTCGTCTTCAACAACCTGATCCTGACGACGGCGGCGGCGACCGTGCTGACGGGCACGCTCTATCCGCTCGTTCTGGAGGCGCTGACGGGCGAGAAGATCTCGGTCGGGGCGCCCTTCTTCAACCTGACCTTCGGCCTCCTCATGCTGCCGCTGCTGCTTGCCGTGCCGTTCGGACCGCTTCTCGCCTGGAAACGCGGCGACCTCGCCGGCGCCGCCCAGCGGCTTTTCGCGGCGGCGGGCCTCGGCCTCGCCATCGCCGCGGCGGTGCAATACGCCCAGGGCGGCGGGCCGGTGCTCGCTTATTTCGGGCTGGCGCTCGGTTTCTACATGATGCTCGGCGCGCTGACGGACCTGGCGCTGAGGGCAGGGATCAGCAAGGTGCCGGCCGGCGTTGCCTGGGCGCGGCTGCGCGGCCTGCCGGGTTCGGCCTTCGGCACGACGCTCGCCCATTTCGGCGTCGGCGTCACGCTGATCGGCATCGTCGCCGTGACGGCGTTCGAAACCGAGCATGTCGTCGAGATGAAGCCGGGCATGCAGGTCGAGGCGGGCGGCTTCACGCTCACCTTCGACGGCATGCGCGAGGGGCGGGGGCCGAACTATACGGAGGAGTCGGGCCATTTCACCGTGGCGCGCGGCGGGACGACCGTCACCGACATCTGGTCCTCGAAGCGGCTTTACACGGCACGGCGGATGCCGACCACGGAGGCCGGCATCCGCACCTTCCTGTTCAGCCAGCTCTATGTCTCGCTCGGCGACAGGATGGCCGACGGCGGCATTGTGGTGCGCGTCTGGTGGAAACCGATGATCCTCTGCATCTGGATCGGCGCGCTGATCATGATGGCGGGCGGTACCCTGTCGCTCTTCGACCGCCGGCTGCGCATCGGCGCGCCGCAGCGGGCGCGCAAGGCGGCCCGGTCGGCGCCGCTGGAGGCGGCGCAATGAGGTCACGGCTGCTGGCGCTGCTGCTGCTCGCCGTTTCGGCGCTGCCCGCCGGGGCCGTCAATCCCGACGAGGTGCTGGACGATCCGGCGCTCGAGGCGCGGGCGCGGACGCTTTCGGCCGAACTGCGCTGCATGGTCTGCCAGAACCAGTCGATCGACGATTCCAACGCCGAACTCGCGCGCGACCTGCGGCTGCTCGTCCGCGAGCGGCTGAAGAACGGCGACAGCGACGCGGCGGTGATCGACTATGTCGTGTCGCGCTACGGCGAATTCGTGCTGCTCAATCCGCGGCTGAGGGGCGAGACGCTGCTGCTCTGGGGCGCGCCGGCGCTGCTGCTGGTCTGTGGTGCGGCCGCGATGGCGCTCTTCATGCGGCGGCGCGCCGGAGGCGCCGTCGGCGCGCCGCTTTCGACCGAGGAGCAGGCCGAACTCGACCGGCTGCTCGGCAAGGAGCCGTGATCGGGCGCCGCTGCGAAATATCGGAAACATTACGAAAATTTCATGCGGCGGACAGTGCGCCGTAATGTGGCGTCGCCTATCTCTTGGCCATCGAATTTCTTCGAGACATCCAAGAGAAAAGGTCCCACAATGTCCACGATCAGAGCCTTTCGTCCTTCGCTGAAAACCGTTCTGAAGACCACCACGGTCGCCGGGCTTGCGGCCGTCATGCTGACGACCGGCATCCCGGCGCGGGTGTCGGAATCCTTCGCCGAGGCGGTGAAGATCGACGCGCCGCAGGTGGCGAGCTTCGCCGACGTCGTCGACGCCGTGTCGCCGGCCGTCGTTTCGGTCCGCGTCCAGTCCGACGTCAAGCCGGTCAACGAGGACGGCACCTTCTCCTTCAACTTCGGCGGCCGCGGTTTCGACGAACTGCCGGACGACCACCCGCTGAAGCGCTTCTTCCGTGAATTCGGCGGCCAGGACGGCTTCGGCAACGACCAGGAACAGCGCCGCTTCGGCCAGCAGGATCGCGGCGGCCGCAAGGGTCACCTGCGTCCGACCTCGCAGGGCTCCGGCTTCTTCATCTCCGAGGACGGCTACATCGTCACCAACAACCACGTCGTCAAGGACGGCGCGGCCTTCACCGTGATCATGAACGACGGCACCGAACTCGACGCAAAGCTCGTCGGCACGGACGGCCGCACCGACCTCGCGGTGCTCAAGGTCGATCCCGCCAAGGACCAGAAATTCACCTATGTGAGCTTTGCCGACGACAGCAAGATCCGCGTCGGCGACTGGGTCGTTGCGGTCGGCAATCCCTTCGGCCTCGGCGGCACCGTGACGGCCGGCATCATCTCGGCGCGCGGCCGCAACATCGGCTCTGGCCCTTACGACGACTACCTGCAGATCGATGCGGCCGTGAATCGCGGCAATTCCGGCGGCCCGGCCTTCAACCTCGACGGCCAGGTGGTCGGCATCAACACGGCGATCTTCTCGCCGTCCGGCGGCAATGTCGGCATCGCCTTCGCGATCCCCGCCTCGGTCGCCCGCGACGTGGTGACCGACCTGATGCGGGACGGCACGGTGCAGCGCGGCTGGCTCGGCGTGCAGATCCAGCCGGTGACGAAGGACATCGCCGAATCGCTCGGTCTTGCGGATGCGAGCGGTGCGCTCGTCGTCGAGCCGCAGGCCGGCTCGCCGGGCGAAAAGGCCGGCATCCGGCAGGGTGACGTCATCACCGCGCTCGACGGCGACACGGTGAAGGATCCGCGCGACCTCGCCCGCCGCGTCGCCGAGATCGAGCCTGGCAAGAAGGTCGACGTCACGCTGTGGCGCGGCGGCAAGTCCGAAACGCTCAGCGTCGAGATCGGCAAGCTCGGCACGGACCAGGCGCAGGCCTCGACGGAGGAGAGCGAACAGCAGCCGCAGGCGCCGGGTGCAGAGGAGGAGCTCGCCAATCTCGGGATCGCCGTCGTGCCCGCCGAGGACGGCAAGGGCGTGACCGTCGCCTCGGTCGATTCGGACTCCGAGGCGGGCGACCGAGGCCTGCGGGCCGGCGATCGCATCACCTCCGTCAACAACACGGACGTGAAGTCCGCCGACGACATCACCAGGGTGATCGGCGACGCCCGCAAGGAAGGCCGCTCCAAGGCGCTCTTCCAGGTCGAGACCAACGACGGCAGCCGCTTCATCGCGCTGCCGATCGACCAGAGCTGATCGATCGACAGCCGTCACGCGGTGCCGCGAACCCTTCGGTATCGCGGTGCCGGCGCGGGGCAACCCGCTGGCCCGCCGGCCATCTGCCGCACGGCGGGAAGACGTGCCGCGGCGGCGATCTGCGATCCGATATGGGCGGTGCGGCGGCCTGACCCCTCCCTGCAACGGGAGGGGTCGGAGTGTCTTCCAGCGACGGCCCGACGCCGCTCCCCTGCTGTTCATCACCACCCGAAGATGCTTTAAGGTCCGATCATGAAAATACTGATCATCGAAGACGATCTCGAAGCCGCCGCCTATCTCGCCAAGGCCTTCAAGGAGGCCGGCATCGTCTCGGAACATGCGAGCGACGGCGAGAGCGGCCTCTTCATGGCGAGCGAGAACGGCTACGACGTGCTGGTGATCGACCGCATGCTGCCGAAGCGCGACGGGCTTTCCGTGATCTCGGAGCTGCGCGGCCGCGGTGTGCAGGCGCCGGTGCTGATCCTCTCCGCCCTCGGCCAGGTCGACGACCGCGTCACGGGGCTGCGCGCCGGCGGCGACGACTACCTGCCGAAGCCCTATGCGTTCAGCGAACTGCTCGCCCGCGTCGAGGTGCTCGGGCGGCGCAAGGGCGCGCCGGAACAGGACGTCGTCTACCGCGTCGGCGACCTCGAACTCGACCGGCTGTCCCACACGGTCAAGCGCCAGGGCAAGGAAATCCTGCTGCAGCCGCGTGAATTCCGCCTGCTCGAATATCTCATGAAGAATGCCGGCCAGGTCGTGACGCGCACCATGCTGCTCGAAAATGTCTGGGACTACCATTTCGACCCGCAGACCAACGTCATCGACGTGCATGTCTCGCGGCTGCGCTCCAAGATCGAGCGCGACTTCGAGCAGCCGCTGCTGCGCACCGTGCGCGGCGCGGGCTACATGATCAAGGACGAGGCCGCCGGATAATGCTGACACGGCTCGGCGCGCTCTTCCAGACGACGGCGGTGCGTCTTTCGGCACTCTACATCCTGCTTTTCGCTGCCTGCGCCGCCTTCCTCGTGATCTATGTCACGTCGATGTCGGAAACCCTGCTGGAGCAGCAGACGCGCGACGCGGTCGCCGCCGAAGCCACGGAAATCCGCCAGGTCTTCGAGCAGAACGGCATGAACGGACTGCTGAAGTCGCTCGAGCGCCGGGCGCGCCAGCCGGGTGCCAATCTTTACATCATCGCCAGTCCAAGCGGCGAGCTGCTCGCCGGCAACGTGCTGTCGCTGCAGCCCGGCGTACTCGACGGCGAGGGCTGGACCCAATCCTCCTTCCGCTACCAGCGTTTCGAGGACGAGGGCTCCCGCGAGCGGCATACGGCGCGCGCGGAGATCTTCGTGCTGTCGAACGGGCTGCGCATCCTTGTCGGACGCGATCTCGGCGAGCCCGAGACCTTTCGCGGCCTCGTCCGGCAGGCGCTCGTCGTGGCGCTCGGCATCATGGGCATCGGTGCGCTTGCCATCTGGTACGTGATCGGCCGCAACGCGCTCAAGCGCATGGACCGCATGTCGGATGCAAGCCAGCGCATCATGGCCGGCGACCTGTCGCAGCGCCTGCCGGTCGGCGCCTCCGGCGACGAGTTCGACCGGCTCTCCGAATCGCTGAACACCATGCTCGGCCGCATCGAGAAGCTCGACGAGGGGCTGAAGCAGGTTTCCGACAACATCGCCCACGATCTGAAGACGCCGCTGACGCGCCTGCGCAACAGGGCGGAAGCCGCGCTCGGCGGCAAGGCCCGGACGCAGGACTACCGTGCGGCGCTGGAGGAGATCATCGGCGAATCCGACCAGCTTATCCGCACCTTCAACGCGCTTCTGATGATTTCGCGCGTCGAGGCGGGACAGAGTGCCGCCGAGATGTCGCCGGTCGACCTCAGCCTGATCGCCGCCGACAGCAGCGAGCTCTACGAGCCGCTCGCCGAGGAGGCCGGCCTCTCCCTCACCTGCACGGTGGAGAAGGGGGTGACGATCAACGGCAACCGCGAGCTGATCGGACAGGCGCTCGGCAATCTCATCGACAATGCGATCAAATATGCCGAGGGCGCGCAGGACGGTGCGGTGCGCGTCTCGCTGCTCCGGTCGGGCGGTGAGATCCGCCTTGCCGTCAGCGATGGTGGACCGGGCATCCCGGAGCACCAGCGCGAGGAGGTCGTCAAACGTTTCGTGCGGCTCGACCAGAGCCGGTCGAAGCCCGGCACCGGCCTCGGCCTTTCTCTCGTCGAGGCGGTGATGGAAATGCATGGCGGCCGTCTGGAGCTGTCGAGCACCTATCCGGAGCGGCAGAACGACCGGGGAATGACGGCGGCGATGGTTTTCCCGGCGCCGCCCGCCTGATACACCGAAACCGGCCGTCGGCGGGAGGAGACGCGCGGGCGGCCGGGACCGGGAGACACGCATGAGCATCACCGAGACGACCCGCCTGTCGGATCTGGCAGAAAGCCCGATCCGGGCCCTCAGCCAGACGGAGGCCAGGTCCGCGACGGCGGACCTCAAGGCGATCGGCCAGGACCATCCGGCGATTGCCGGCCTTCTAGCCGGCACGTCGGCGCTTCGGGACTTCCTCGTCGCCGCACTTTCTCTGTCGCCGTTCCTGCGGGACACGGCGACGGTCTCGCCGACGCTCCTGGTGCGCGCAGTAACAGAGCCGCTGCTGCCGCAGGTCTATGCGGCGATCACGGCGGCCCGCACGGCCTGGGACGCGGCCGCGCACGCGGACGTCAGCGAGAATGCGGTCATGGCGCGGC
>NZ_JAKGBU010000090.1:0-2848 GCF_021555155.1 Rhizobium alarense | reverse complement strand
AGCGCGAGACGGCCTTCCTGCTGGCGCTCGCCGATCTCGCGCGGCTCGCCGACGGCCGCCAGACGACGCATCTCCTGAGCGACCTTGCCGAAGCCGCCACCTCCGCCGCCATCGACCACCTGCTGCTCGCCGCCGCCGACAGCGGCAAGATCAGGATCGCCGACCGGTCGAAGCCGAGCGGGGGATCGGGACTCATCGTGCTCGGCATGGGCAAGCTCGGCGCCAACGAACTCAACTATTCCTCCGACATCGACCTCGTCGTCTTCTTCGAGCCGCAAGCCGGGATCGTCGCCGACCCGGGCGAGGCGACGGAGACCTTCGCGCGGATGATCCGCCGGCTCGTGCGCATGCTGCAGGAGCGCACCGCCGACGGTTACGTCTTCCGCACCGACCTGAGGCTGCGGCCCGACCCGGGAGCGACGCCGCTTGCCATCTCCACCGAGTCCGCCCTCGTCTATTACGAGGGGCGCGGGCAGAACTGGGAGCGGGCGGCCTTCATCAAGGCACGGCCGGTGGCGGGCGACCTGAAGGCCGGTGCGGCGTTCCTGCGCGAGCTCACCCCCTTCGTCTTCCGCAAATATCTCGACTATGCGGCGATCGCCGACATCCACTCGATCAAGCGGCAGATCCACACGCACAAGGGCCACGGCGAGATCGCGGTCCGGGGCCACAATGTCAAACTCGGCCGCGGCGGCATCCGCGAGATCGAGTTCTTCGTGCAGACCCAGCAGCTGATCGCCGGCGGACGTCTGCCGGCGCTGCGCCTGCGCGGCACCGAGGCCATGCTGCATGCGCTCGCCAATGCGAACTGGATCGACGCCGAGACGGCCGCCGAACTGGTAGGAGCCTACTGGTTCCTGCGCGATGTGGAGCATCGCATCCAGATGGTGCGCGACGAACAGAGCCACCTTTTGCCGGAAACCGAGGCGGAACTGAAACGCATCGCCTTCATGATGGGCTTCGGGACCACGGCGGACTTTTCCCGGAGCATGGTCGAGACCCTGCAGACGGTCGAGCGGCGCTATGCCACGCTTTTCGAGCAGGAGACCGATCTCGCGAGCGAGACCGGCAACCTCGTCTTCACCGGCCAGAACGACGATCCGGACACGCTGGAGACGCTGAAGCGGCTCGGCTTCGAACGGCCGGCGGACATCTCGCGCACCATCCGCACCTGGCATTACGGCCGGTATCGGGCGACGCAGTCCGTCGAGGCGCGGGAGCGGCTGACGGAGCTGATGCCGGAACTCCTGCGCGTCTTCGGCGAGAACAAGCGGGCCGACGAGGCGCTGCTGCGTTTCGACCAGTTCCTCTCCGGCCTGCCGGCCGGCATCCAGCTCTTCTCGCTGCTCAGCAACAATCCGGCGCTGCTTTCGCTGATCGTCACCATCATGTCGGCGGCGCCGCGGCTTGCCGATATCATTGCCGCTAAGCCGCATGTGTTCGACGGCATGCTCGACCCCGCGCTGCTCGCCGAACTGCCGACGCGCGCCTATCTCGCCGAGCGCATCGAGGGGTTCGTGGCGGGAGCCCGGCACTACGAGGAGGTGCTCGACCGGCTGCGCATCATCGCGGCCGAGCAGCGCTTCCTGATCGGCATCCGGTTGCTGACCGGGGCGATCCCCGCCGAACGGGCCGCCCGCGCCTTCACCCATCTCGCCGACCTGATCGTCGAGGCGGCGCTGACGGCCGTCCGGCGCGAGATCGAGACGGCGCACGGCGTCTTTCCGGGCGGTCGCCTCGCCGTGCTCGGCATGGGCAAGCTCGGCAGTTACGAGCTGACCGCGGGCTCCGACGTCGATCTCATCCTGCTCTATGACTACGACGACGCAGCCGGTGAATCGGATGGCGCCAAACCGCTCGATTCGACGCGCTATTTCACCCGCATCACCCAGCGCCTGATCGCGGCGCTTTCGGCCCCGACGGCCGAGGGCGTGCTCTACGAGGTCGACATGCGGCTTCGTCCGTCCGGCAACAAGGGTCCGGTTGCGACCCGCATCACCGCCTTTTCGAAATACCAGGCGGAGGAGGCATGGACATGGGAGCACATGGCGCTGACCCGGGCACGGGTGGTCTGCGGCGACGCGAGCCTGCGGCAGGAGGCGGAAGCGATCATGCACGCGGTGCTCGGCCGCCGGCGGGACAGTCCGAAGATCGCCGCCGACGTCGCCGAAATGCGGGCGCTGATCGACAAGGAAAAGCCGGCGCGCGACATCTGGGACCTGAAGCACATTCCGGGCGGCCTGATCGACATCGAATTCATCGCGCAATACCTGGCGCTCGTCGCACCGGCGCGCGGCCTGCCGGCAATGGACCGCGTGGCGTCGACGCACGACGCGCTGGTCCATCACGCCGCAGGGCTGGCGGAGGACGAACGGGCCACCGTTCTCTCGGCGCTCGATCTCTACACGCGCATCTCGCAGATCGTCCGGCTCTGCGTCGGCGGTGCCTTCGACCCCAAGGAGGCGCCCGCCGGGCTCGTCGACCTCGTCTGCCGGGCCGGCGACAGCCCGGACATCCGCGTTCTGGAGGCGGAGCTGCGCCGCCAGTCGAAGGCGGTGCGGAAAATCTTCGTGAAGACGGTCGGCAAGGGATGACCGCCTGGCGGGTCCATCTGCAACGCCTCTTCCTGTCCGGCGGGCATGCCGCTTCCCCGGACGGAAGCTACCGCGGAGTCATACCAGCCTGCACTGATATTGAGCGATTGCGCCGGAGCGATTTTGGCCTGCGGCCAGGAGAAAACCGCAGCCGGACCTTTCGGTCCGGCAAGGATTTTCGACGCCGTCCGCAGGCCAAAAGTGCCCGGCCCTCCGGGTGGCCCGTCTGTCGGCCACCGGCAGTGTCGCAATCC
>NZ_JAKGBU010000009.1:82556-88592 GCF_021555155.1 Rhizobium alarense | reverse complement strand
AAAGCGACTCCGCCCCCCAGCCGTCCCTCATGAGCCAGCGGCAGTGCGAATGGGTGCGCGGCTACATTCTCGACAACATCGACAGCGACCTGACGATCGAGAAGATCGCGGGCAGCGCCGGCGTCAGCGTGTCGACGATCCAGCGCCACTTCAAGGAGCATATCGGGATGACCGTCTTCGACTTCATCCGGCATGAGCGGCTGGAGCGGGCCCGGGCTGCGCTGGAGCACGAAGGAATCCCGATCGCCAAGGCGGCCTATCTCGCCGGCTACAGCAATCTGTCGAGCTTCACCACGGCCTTCCGCAAGACCTACGGGGTGACACCCAAACGCGTCCGGGCCTGAAGCCGTCGCCAAAAAATACTTGACGACAATACTCATGTAAAATAGCCATCCTGCCCGTGCCCCCGTTGCGAGCGCCGCCGGTGCCCGCTTGCACGGACATTTCATTGTGCGGCCGGGCAGGTTTCCGGTGCACGGCGCCCGCCCGTCGCCGCCCCCTCAGCAGCCGAATTTCGCGAGGTTCCCTTGGTTTCCAGTGTATCCGCCGAAATCGCGAACCCGGCGCCCGCCGCCCTACCCGTCGCTGTGCCCCATGCCGAACAGTTCGACATGAACGCTTCGGCCACCGGGCGGCGCTATCGTATATTCCTGACGGTGCCGGCGGACGATCCGCCGGCCGGCGGTTATCCCGTGATCTATCTTCTCGACGGCAACGCAACATTCCAGACCGGCGCCGAAACGCTTCGCCTGCAGACGCGCAAGCCGAAAGGCCGCGAACCTGCGATCCTGGTAGCAATCGGCTACGACACCGCCGAGCCGTTCGACGTGAACCGGCGCTACTACGATTTCACGACGCCGGCGGACGACAGCGCAATGCCACACCCGAGAGGCGGCGAGCCCTGGCCCGCACGGGGCGGCGCGGATGCCTTTCTCGCCTTCATCAAGAACGACCTGCGCCCCGAAATCGAACGCCGCCGACCGATAGACGGAAGCAGGCAAACGCTTTTCGGGCACTCGCTCGGCGGCTTCTTCAGCCTGCATGTTCTGCTGACCGACCCCGGCGCCTTCTCCACCTACGTGGCCGGCAGTCCATCCGTCTGGTGGAACCGCAGCGAAATCTTCGACACCGCCCGCGCCTTTCTCGGCTGCGGGGCGGACATGACCGGCAAACGCCTGCTGATCGGGATCGGTGCGGACGAACACGAGGACATGCTGGCCGGCGCACGCGAGATGGCCAGCCTGCTTGCTCCGTCCGCCGGCAGGGGACTGTCCGTCCAGCATGTGGAATTCCATGGCGAGGAGCACGTCTCCGTGCTGCCGGCCCTCCTCAGCCGTGTCGTGAGCTTCAGCCTCGCGTTTCCGGAAGGCGCCCTGCGATGAAACGAACGTGCCTGCTTTTCCGCATTGTTGTCGGACTGTTGATTCTCACGGCCGGGCGCGCAAGCGCCGACGAGATCACCGTGACTGACCTCGCGGGACGGACCGTGACGGTGACCCGCCCCGTGCACCGGATCGTTCTCGCCGAAGCCCGCCAGCTCGTCAGCCTGTCCTTTGTCGACAAGGCCGTCATCGAACGCGTGGTCGGCGTTGCGGGAATCGGTCAATTCGACCCGGAGGCTCGCCGGGCCTACGAAGCGCTCCATCCGTCCTTCGCATCGGTACCGCAGCTCGATGACGGGTCGGGAAATCTCTCAGCCGAACTGACGATCGCGCAGGAACCGGATCTCGTCATCATGAGCGGGCATGTCGGACCCGATCCGAGGCGGGAAGCCCTCATGGACACTTTCGCCGCCGCCGGTATCGCGACAGTCTTCATCGATTTCCGCGCCGATCCCTACGACAACACGATCCCGAGCGTCGCGTTGCTGGGCAGGGTTCTCGGTACGGAGGCGACGGCGTCGGAGTTCGTCGATTTCTATCGCGAACACAGGCAACGGGTGGTCGAGCGCGTGGCGACGCTTTCCGACCGGCCCACGGTTCTGCTGCACATGCAGGCGAGCGGCGAGGACAGATGCTGCACGTCGCCAAGCAGCGCCAATCTCGGCCGCTTCATCCGGGAGGCCGGCGGCACCAATATCGGCGAGAATGTCGTGCGGGGCGCCTTCGCGCAACTGACACCGGAATACGTGCTCGCACAGGATCCGGACATCTACATCGGAACGGGCGGCCGCCACCTGGCGAACAGCAACGGTATCGTCGCCGGCCCCGGAATTTCGGAGACGGAGGCGCTCTCCTCACTGCGCGCGATCGCAGCGATGCCGGTTCTTTCCGAACTCAGCGCCATGCACAATGGCCGTGCCCACGGGCTCTGGCACAACTTCACCAACAGCCCGCTCAACATCGTTGCCCTCGAGGTCATGGCGACGTGGTTTCATCCCGAAGCCTTTTCCGACCTCGATCCGAACGAGACGGTGCGCGAGATCAACACGCGTTTCCTTCCGGTGCCCTTCGAGGGCGCCGCCTGGGCAAGCCTGCCGAAAGAGTGACACGCATGAGACCTATTGCCCATGGTAGCGCTGCAGAGACTGCCGGGCCGGGAGGCGCAGCGGTGGTGAGGCACCTCGTCCGCCGCCGCCGGCTCCTGCTCGCAGGCCTGGCCTTCATCCTCGTTTTCTCGTTCCTTCTCGACCTTGCCGTCGGCCCGTCTGGCATCAGCCTTCGGGAGGCCATGGACGCCCTGTTCGGCATGAACGAGGCGACCCGAACCGAGACCGTCATCATGTGGCAGATCCGGCTGCCCCAGGCCGTCACCGCGATCCTTGTCGGGGCCTCGCTGTCGCTCGCCGGCGCCGAAATGCAGACGATCCTCGACAACCCGCTGGCGAGCCCCTTCACGCTCGGCGTCTCTTCCGCCGCCGCGCTCGGCGCTGCGCTCGCCTTCATCCTGAATGTCAGCCTTCCCGGGCTGCCTGCGACCTGGCTCGTACCGGTCAACGCCTTCGTCTTCGCCTTCGCGTCCGTTCTCCTGCTCCAGGCGCTTGCCGCCAGCCGCGGCGCCGGATCGGACACGCTCGTGCTGCTCGGCATCGCCATGGTCTTCGCGCTCAACGCGCTGGTGGCGCTCCTCCAGTTCGTCGCATCCGAATCGGCCCTGCAGCAGTTCGTCTTCTGGACGATGGGCAATATCTCGCAGGTCGGGTGGCCAAGGATCGGTCTGATCGCCCTTGCACTGGCGGCGACATATCCCGCCTCTTTCGCCGCGCGCTGGCAACTGACGGCGCTTCGCTTCGGCGCCGACCGTGCCTTGAGCTTCGGTGTGCCGGTCGCGCGACTGCGCTTCTTTGCATTGCTGCGCATCAGCCTTCTTGCGGCGCTTTCGGTCGCCTTCGTTGGAACGATCGGCTTCATCGGCCTCGTCGGCCCGCATATCGCACGCATGCTGGTGGGGGAGGATCACCGGTTCTTCCTGCCGGCGAGCCTCCTGACCGGCGCCATCGTGATGTCGCTGTCGTCCTTCGCCAGCAAGGCCCTGGTGCCCGGCATCCTGCTCCCGGTCGGCATCGTCACGTCGCTCGTCGGCATACCGATCTTCGTCAGCCTTATCCTGCGCAGGAGCAAACAGTGAACGGCCCCACGCTGACGATCAAATCCCTTTCCTGCGGTTATCCCGGGCGCGAGGTGCTGAGCGACCTGTCTCTGCCACCAAGCCGGGCCGGCACGATCACCGCCGTCATCGGGCCCAACGCGGCGGGCAAGACCACGTTCCTGCGCGCGATCGCCGGCCTGCTTCCCGCAAAGGGGAACGTCCTCTTCGGCGATCGGAACCTGCTGTCCCTGCCGCTCGCGGACCGCGCGCATTTCGTCACCTACATGCCGCAGGCGATCCCGCACGGGGTCGCCCTGACGGCGATCGAGGCGGTGACGACGGCGCTGCGCATCACCGGCGCAGGCCGGCGCGCCTCGGATGCGGACGTGCATCGCGATGCCGCCAGGGCACTCGACCGGCTGGAGATCGGCCACCTCGCCCTTTCCCCGCTCGACCAGTTGTCCGGCGGCCAGCGGCAGCTCGTCAGCCTGGCCCAGGCCATGGTCCGCCGGCCGGCGATCCTGCTGCTCGACGAGCCGACCAGCGCGCTCGATCCGCGCCACCAGATCGACGTGATGAGCGCAGTGCACGAAATCACGCGGCAGGACGGGATGATCGTGATGGTCGTTCTGCACGACCTCAATCTCACGCTCACCTGGGCCGATGCGGCCGTGCTCCTCTCGGACGGCGAGCTCGCGGCCGCCGGCACGCCGTACCAGGCCATCACGCCGGAGACGCTCGAACGGGTCTATCGCGTCCGTGCACGCATCGAGACATGCTCAGAGGGCCGCATGCATCTCATTTACGACGGCAAGGCGGCCTGAAGGCTCTGACCGGCAGACGGGGCCCGGCGCACCGGACGGGAGCCGGCAAAGGCGCAGCTCAATCCGAAGGGCGATGCACCAAGGCGGCGAATGCTGCCTCAGTGCCGGTGTTTCGTCACGGAGAAACTGTCCTCGTTCTCGCCGCGCCGCCAGTAGGCGACCGCAAGATGCTCGTCCCGACCGAGCCCCCGATCCTTGCGCAGGTAGGAGCGTATCTGCTTGAAGGCCTGGAACTCGCAGCCGACCCAGGCATATCTGTCCTTGTCGGGCCAGTCGACGCCTCGCACCGCGTCCAGCAGCAAGTCCGTCGTGCCGGGCGCGGCTTTGCCGCGATGAAGCCAGCGTACTTCCATACCGGCGGGCGTCCGGATCGGCAGCTCCTCGTTCTCGTCCTGCACCTCCACGAAGGCGAGACCGCGCGCATCCGCCGGAAGCGATTCGAGAATGCGGGCGATTGCCGGCAGCGCAGTCTCGTCGCCGGCCAGCAGGTTCCAGCCGGCCGGCCTGAAACCGCCGCCGCCGGGGCCTGTCATGCCGAGTATGTCGCCACGGCGCGCCGCCGTCGCGAAATCCGAGCCCGGCCCCGCATCGTCGGCGTGCACGACAAAGTCGATATCCACCTCGCCCGCAGCCACGTCGATGCGACGGATCGTGTATTTGCGGATTGCCGGCTTTGCCGCGCCCTGGGGCCAGATCACCCGGCCGGTTTCCGCAAGGCGCGGCCACTCGGGCTCGACATCCCTGGGCGGGATGAGAAGCCGCACATGGAGGTCGTCGGAATCAAACCAGCCGAGCGCTTTGCCGACGAGCGTCAGGCGGCGCATATGCGGCGCGAGCGGCGTGACCTCCCTGACCGTCATGAGGCGGAAATTGGGCGGCGCCGCTGTTTCGCTGCCAAGTCCCGACCACGTGAACCGAAGCTCCTCTCCCGCCTGTTCGATGATGTGATCCGCAAGCATCACTCGGAGATAGAAGAGATCCACCTCACCCCGCGACGCGAGTTCGACACGCAGCGCGCCCGCTTCGTTCCGCAGGAGAGCCGAGCCGACATCGAAATCGAGCTGGCTCGTTCCATCGGGCCGCCTCACCAGGCGTCCATGCACCGCCAACCGTTCGCACAGAAACGAATGCATGGCCTCCGGCGCCGCGGTTTCGACGCGTGTCTCAGTCGTAAAATCAGTCATTTTCACCTTCATGGAGCAAGTCGCGCAGGCGTTTTCTCCCGTCGCCCACGCCCGGAAAACCAGGCCTAGCGGCTTGATTTTGCTCGGTCAACAGGCCGCTTTCCATGCGAAACCGATTGCCTTTAGCGCGAAAATCTTTGCCGTTCAGGCGCAACAAAAAGCGGTCGACAGGGTCGGTCAACAAAATATATGAGTTAAAAAATCAACTTTGTGTTACGGCAGCGCGCCGGCGACGCGGACATGTGTGCCAGCAGGCGCGTGACGGATGAAACGCCGCCGCGAGATCGCAATGACAGCTCTGAGAACAATCGATAGCGCCATGAACGACGCATCGCGTCACGGGGAATGGCTGGTGCGTTTCACCAGCCCTGCCGGCTGTGCCGTGCATCTCGTCTGCTTCCCGTTCGGGGGCGGCAGTGCCGCCTATTTCGCACGCTGGGCATGGCGGCTCGACGGCCTGGTAGACGTGATCGCCATCCAGTATCCGGGACGCTGCTCGC
>NZ_JAKGBU010000009.1:72548-82456 GCF_021555155.1 Rhizobium alarense | reverse complement strand
GGACGCTGCTCGCCCTCCTATACACCCTGCACGACCTCCCGGAAGGGCCTGTTCAAACACCGGTGCTCTCGCACCTTCTGCCTGCGCTGCGCGCTGATCTCACGGCGCTTGGCACCTGGAAGCGGCACGCCCGCGCGCCACTTGCCCTGCCGATCACCGCGTTCGGCGGTGATCGGGATGCGACCTGCCCGGCCGCAAATCTCGCCGAATGGCGGCAGGAGACCACGGGCGATTTCGCACGCCATATCCATCCCGGCGGCCACTTCTATCTCGACGCCCACTCGGACGCTGTGCTCGGCCTGATCCTTCAAACCGCGGGCCTCGTCCTGCCACCGCTGCGTCGCAGGTCGACGCCTGTTCCTGGAGTGTTGACATGACCCTGTCGGATATTCTCGTGGACACCTCGCTGCTGCGGCGCAATCCGGCCTTTCGGCAGATCCTGATCGCCCGCACGGTTTCCCTGGCCGGGCTCGGAATGCTGGCGGTGAGCGTGCCGGTGCAAGTCTATGCCATAACGGGATCCAGCTTCCACGTTGGCCTCGTCGCCGCGCTCGACGGCGCCGGCATGTTCATCGGCCTGCTGCTGGGCGGCGTTCTCGCCGATCTCTACGATCGCCGACGCCTCATCCTGATCGCCCGCGGCGTCTGCGGCATCGGCTTCGTGGCGCTCGCCGTCAACAGCCTGCTCGTGTCGCCGTCGGTTATCGTAATCTGCACTCTGGCCTTCTGGGATGGTTTCTTCGGGGCCTTGGGCGTGTCCGCCCTTATGGCGGCGATGCCGCATATCGTCGGTCGCGAGAACCTGATGCAGGCAGGTGCCCTCGGCATGATGACGGCACGGTTCGCGACGATCGCCGCGCCGGCCCTGGGTGGCGCGATCATCGCCTCGGCTGGCCTGACGTGGAACTACGCGCTCGCTGCCGGCGCGACGCTGCTGACCGTGCTGACGCTGTTGCGCCTCCCGCCGATGATTCCGGCGCAACAGGAGGCGGTGAACCCTCTGCGGCTGCTCGGCGAGGCGTTTTCATTCGTTCTCGGGCAGCGCTTCGTTCTCGCCATCTTCACCTTCGGCACCCTTTTGACGCTCGCGAGTTCCATGCGCATCCTGTTTCCGGCGCTCGGCGCCGACGCCTTCGGAGGCGGCGCCCTCGAGGTCGGCCTGATGTATTCAGCCGTCCCGGTCGGCGCGACAATCGGCGCGGTGCTGAGCGGCTGGGCGCGGAACCTCGGACGGCCCGACGCGGTCATGGCCGGCATGTGCCTGCTGGCATTCGGCTGCGTTGCCGCTGTCGGGGCAGTGGGCCACGTCTCTCTGGCCCTGCCGGTCCTCGCCACCTACGGCTATGCTACGGCGATCGCATCGCTGCTGCAATATTCCCTGCTCCAGGCACACACACCCGACAGCCAGCTCGGTCGGGTGAACAGCCTCTGGTCAGCGCAGGACACCCTGGGGGACATCATCGGGGCGCTGGCAGCCGGTCTGTTCGCGCAGGCGCTCACACCCGCCGGCAGCGTTTTCGCGCTCGGGGCGGCGGCAATGGTCGCGAGCGTCCTGCTTGCGTGGGTGTTCGGCCTGCAGAAACGGAACGCCCGCGGCTTCGCGCCGGCGGGCACACCTGAAGGCGCCGGCTCATGACGACGCAACCAACTTGGCTCCCGCGCTTCAATTCGATCTCCAGGGCCGCGGCCTCCACCCTTCGCAAGGAAGAATGATCATGCATCGTCCCTCTTCGACGCTCCAGCAACCGCAATCGCCATCAGGGGTCGAGGTTCCGCTTATGGCGGCACTCTCGAAGGAGGCCGTCCGCCGGCAGGTTCTCGCCTTCCTCGACGAGGAGCCGGAAGACGGCGACAACCTCATGGATTTCGGCCTCAGCTCCATCGACGCCATGCAGCTGATCGCAGCGTGGAAGGAGGTCGGGTTCGACGTGAGCTTCGTCGAACTTGCGCGACGGCCGACCATCGACGGCATGTGGGAACTGTTGCGCGCCAGGGCGTCCGCAGGTCCGAAGCGACTGACGAACGGCTCATGACGGAGACAAACCGATGGTGAATGGCGAATACATCAATCCGTTCGACGACGACCGCCACCGCTTTCTCGCGGTCGTCAACGAGGACGGCCAGTTCAGCCTGTGGCCCGATTTCGCCGCCGTGCCGCCCGGCTGGTCCGCCAATTTCGGACCCGCGGACCGGACGGCGTGCCTCGAGCATATCGGGCGTGTCTGGAAGGGATCCTGCCCCGCAGAGGCGTAGGGCAGCGGCAATCAGAAACCAGTCAACAGGCGCCGTCCGCCGGGCGGGCGCGAGGTAAACGCATGTCCAAATTCCCCCTTGTCGGCACCCAGTTGGGTATCTGGTTCGCGGATCAGCTCGCGTCGGAGAAAAACACCTTTGCGATCGCCCATGCGGTGGACCTTTCCTGCGATATCGACGTCGCCCTTCTGAAGGAAGCCATCCTTCACGGCCTCGGCGAAGCAGACACCGTGACAGCGCATTATTTCGAAGACGAAGCCGGCCAGTGGCAGAGGATTCGCAACCGCGAGTCCGCGGAGGGTCTGCCACCCGTCGAACTGATCGACCTCGGCGCGGAGGACGACCCGGCGCAGGCGGCACGGGCGCTGATGGACGAAGATCTCCGCCAGGATCTGCCTGTGACAGGAGACCGTGCGCTTTGCCGACAGGTGATTTTCTCGCTCGGGCGGAGCGCCGGCGGGCCGGCCTGGATCTGGTACCAGCGGTATCATCACATCATGCTCGACGGCTTCAGCTTCACGGCACTGACACGCCGTATCGCGGACATCTATTCTCTGAGGCGGCGGGGCGAGGCCGTCGGACCCTCCCCGTTCGGCTCCGTCGCCGAGGTCGTCGCGGAGGAGCAGTCCTATCCCGTCTCCCCGGACTTCGCGAAGGACAGGGCGTTCTGGTCGGCCCACTGCGCCCAACTGCCGGCGCCGGCGAGCCTTTCTTCGCGTATTGCGGGCAGTTCGCCGCAAGGCGCGGCGATAACCGCATACGCGAAGACGCTCCCGTCCGATCACCTTCGGCAGCTGCAGGAGAAGGCATCCGCCCATGGCGTCGCGGTCTTCGATCTGCTGACGGCGGCGGTTGCGGCCTATCTCTACCGCCTTTCGGGCAGCGCCGCACAGGCGATCGGCGTGCCCTTCATGCGGCGGATGGGCTCGGCAGCCATCAACGCCACCGTTCCCGTCGTCAACGTTCTCCCGGTTCTGGCGAAGGTCGATGGCCGCCGGCCGCTTCCGGCACTCGCCGGCAGTGTCAAGGCCGCACTGCGGCAGGCGCGCCGACATCAACGCTACGACGCGGAACGCATCCTGCGCGATCTCGGTATCGTCGGAAGTGGCCGCCCGCTCTACGGCCCGGTCGTGAACTACCGAATGTTCGATTATGACCTGCACTTCGGCGATGTGCGAGGCGCCACCCGCCACCTTGCGACCGGCCCGGTCGACGACATCGAATTCGGCATCCTTATCCACGATGATGCCGTGACGCTGGAGATGCGCGGCGCTGGCGCGCTCTACGGCGAGGCAGACCTCGCGCAGCATGCCTCCCGGCTGGTCCGCGTCATCAATGCATTCCTGACGGACGAGACGATTGCCGTCGACGCGCTGCCGGTCATGGCGGAAGACGAGGCAGAGCAATTGGCCCTTCTCGGAAGCGGGCCGCGTGTGGAACAGTCCCCCCCGCTGACCACGATCGTCGATGTCTTCGTCCGCCAGGCAGCCGCAACCCCCGATGCTACGGCCCTCGTCTTCGGCGAAAGGTCTCTCAACTTCACAACCCTCGCGGCTGATGTTTTCCGCCTTGCCCGCCACCTGATGGCAGGCGGTATCGGGCCGGGCGACATCGTCGCCGTTGCGCTGCCGCGGACGGAACAGCCGGTCGTGGCCATGCTTGGCGTGTTAGCGAGCGGGGCAAGCTACATGCCGCTCGATCTCGACTACCCGGCCGAACGGCTGGCGATGATGTGCGAGGACGCCCGTCCTCGCCTCGTCATCACGGACAAGGCGCACGCTGCCACGTTGCCGCCCGGCACCGATAGTCTTTGCATCGACAACCCGGACATCGTTTACGCCTGCGGGCGGCAGGATGCGGGCCCGATCACGATCGACGAACGGAAGAGCCCCCTGTCGGCGACGACCATCGCCCATGTCATCTTCACCTCCGGATCCACCGGGCGCCCGAAAGGCGTCATCAACAGCCATGGGGCGCTCCTCAACCTGTTCCTTGCCCATGGCCCGACGATCTACCGTCCGGCCCTCGACGCGTTCGCAAGACGGCACCCGGATCGCACGCTTCGGGCCGCGCACACCCATTCCTTCGCCTTCGATTCGTCCTGGCTGCAGATCTTCTGGATGTTGCACGGGCAGGAACTGCACGTTCTCGAGGACGACCTGCGGCGGGACGCCGAGCGGCTTGCAGAAGCGATCGGTATGCGCCGGATCGACGCGCTCGACCTGCCGCCCTCCTTCTGCACGCAGCTCTTTGCCTGCGGCCTGATGGCACCGGAGAGACACGAGCCGACGGTGCTGCTGATCGGTGGCGAAGCGGCCTCGCCATCGCTTTGGCGATCGCTGCGGCATTATCCGGCCCTTCACGCCCACAATCTCTATGGCCCGACCGAATTCACCGTAGACGCCCTGCACGCACCGCTTGCCATAGCGGATCATCCCGTGATCGGCCGGCCGATCGGCAACGGCCATGCCTATGTTCTCGACGCGCGCCTGCGGCCCGTGCCGATCGGGGTTGCAGGTGAACTCTATCTGTCCGGCAGCGGTCTCGCCGAGGGTTATATCGGACGCCCGGACCTGACGGCGCAGCGCTTCGTCCCGGACCCCACCAGGCCCGGTGAACGCATGTATCGCACCGGCGACCGCGTCCGCTGGAACGAGCAGGGCACCATCGAATTTCTCGGCCGCAACGACCAGCAGATCAAGGTGCGCGGCTATCGGATCGAAGTCGCGGAAATCGAAACGGCGCTCACGGATCTGCCCGAGGTCGCGACGGCACTGGTCGTTGCCGAACCCCTTGAAGGCAGCCACCGGCTCATCGCCTACTGCACGATCGTAGCTCAGACCGGCATGGAGACGGTGACGGCGGAGCGCCTTCGCAACGACCTGCGCAACCGGCTGCCGGACTACATGCTGCCCGCCGCCATCGTCCTGCTCGATACCCTGCCGCTGACGGTGAACGGCAAGGTCGACCGGGCACGGCTGCCGGCGCCGTCGGTGGCCGTCGAGCGGCAGCCGACGACCCGGGAGGAAATCCTGATCTGCTCGGCAATGGCCCGCGTGCTCAGGCTGCCGGCCGTCGGTCTCGAGCATGACTTCTTTGCGCTCGGCGGCGACAGCATCACCGCCATAACGCTCTGCACCGCCCTGCGTGCAGACGGTCTCGTCCTGCGGCCACGGGACATATTCGCCGAACGCGACGCGCGCCGGATGGCGCGCGTGGCCAAAGCGGCGGCGATGGATCAGCAGACCGGCGCGGCCACAACCCCGACCGTTTCCGAAGAAGAATGGGCGGCCTTGCAGGCACGATACGGCGCGGTCGATGACGTCGTTCCGACGCTGGTGACGCAAAGGGGCATGCTCTTCCACGCCGCACTCGGCGATCGCGCCGGCAGCTACAACGCCTTTAGCCGCCTGGATCTCGAAGGCCGCCTCGACGTCGACCGGCTTCGGCGCGCCTTCGACGCGGTGCTCCGCAAGCATCCCCAGCTCGGCGGCGTCTTCGACATGGACGGGCGTGACGAGCCGCTCCTCGTGGTGCCGGCATTCGCACCGGGCGCCAGCTGCCTCTGGCCGTGGGAGGAACACGATCTCTCTCGTCAGCAAGCGCATGAGCGCGGCAATGCGCTCGATCGCATCGTTGCTAGCGCCGTCGAACGAAGCCATTTCGGTCCGGCCTACGGGCGCTTGCTGAGCGCGACGCTCGTGCACCTGTCCGACGAGATGCATGTGCTCGTCGTCGTCATTCATCATCTCATGATCGACGGTTGGTCGACGCCGCTGTTGTTGCGCGATCTGCTCGACGCCTACCGCGACGATGGAGAAGCATTGCCGCCGGTGCAACGACGCTACGGCGATGTGGTCCGCCATCTCGCGGCACGCGACCCGGCACCGAGCCGGGCACACTGGCAGGCCGTTCTCCAGGGCGTGATGCCGACACTGCTCTTCGATCGGGCAATGGCGGACGGAACCGTCGAGGAGCACGAATTCAGGTTGCCGGAAACCCTCACCGAGGCCCTGCTGTCGCGCGCGCGGCGGCAAGGCATCACGTTGAACGTGCTCATGCAGGCGGTCTGGGCGATGGTGCTCAGCTCCATGTCCGGGCGCGACGACGTCGTCTTCGGAACGCCGGTCGCGGGGCGCTCGGCGCCGATCGACGGCATCGGCAACCAGATCGGGCTCTTCCTCAACACGATCCCGGTGCGCGTGGACCTGCGACCGGACGTGTCGCTCTGGGCGCAGGCCGAGACGATCCAGACCCGGCATGCCGTGCTGATGGAGCATGATGCCCTGGGGCTGGCCGAAATCCAGACGATGGCGGGCGGGAAGCCGCTTTTCGACACGCTGCTGGTCGTCGAGAACTACCCGGACAGCGACTATCTCGGCCTCGATATCGACGGCCTGGCGGTAACCGGAATCCACAACCGGGGCTACAGCCACTATCCGCTGGCCCTGCTCGTATTGCCGGGACGGGAACTGACACTGCTCATCGAAAGCCGCGGTGCCGTTGACGATGCGCAGGCGGTCGCGGAGCGCGTCGCCGCCCTGCTCGAAGCCCTGATCCTCGATCCGGAGCAGCCGGTGGCCACCCTTCCCGTGCGTTCAGCGCGCGACAGGGCGCTCGTCACGACCGTGAACGCAACTGACCAGACACTTCCATCCCTGACGCTTCGGGATCTGCTGCTGGCCCAGGCCGGCCGCACACCCGACGCCGTCGCACTGCAGGATGAAACCGGCACCTTGACGTTCCGGGAGGTCCGCCGACAGGCGCTGCATCTTGCCGCACGGCTGCGCCGGCAAGGCGTCTGCACTGGCGATATCGTGGCCGTCGCCCTTCCGAGATCGGCACGGCTCAGTATCGCCCTGCTCGCCGTCATCGAGGCGGGAGCGGCCTTCCTGCCGCTGGACCTCGGCTATCCCGATGACCGGCTGGCCTTCATGCTGGCGGATGCGGCTCCGCGGGTCATCGTGACGGACAGCCGGTCGGTCGAACGGCTGGGGAGCAGGGCGACGACCGTTCTTTTCGACGAACTCTGCGGCTCTGCCGCCGAGGTACGGGACGTTTCCGGCGACGGCCTCGGGTCCACCTCACCGGCCTATGTGCTCTACACCTCCGGAACGACGGGCCGGCCGAAGGGCGCCGTCGTGTCGCACGGCGCCATCGTCAACCGCATCCTCTGGATGCAGAGCGCCTACCCGCTCGACGGCACGGACGTGGTACTGCAGAAGACCCCCTGCGGTTTCGACGTGTCCGTCTGGGAGTTCTTCTGGTCCTATGTCGTCGGCGCCCGGCTTGTGATGGCGCCGCCGGACGCTCACCGGGATCCGTCCGCCCTGATCGGGCTGATCGAGCGCCACGCCGTGACCACGCTGCATTTCGTGCCCTCGATGCTGGCAGTCTTCCTTGCCGCCGCCAGGGAAGCAGGCCCGGCCGCCGTGTGCCGATCGATGAGACGCGTGTTCTGCAGCGGCGAGGCCCTTGCGAAAGGTCTCGCGCGGGATTTCTCGGATCTCTTCGATGCCGAACTCCACAATCTCTACGGCCCGACCGAAGCGGCCATCGACGTCACCTTTGCGCCTGCGGCCGGCGATCTGGTTCGCGGCAGCGGAAGCGTACCGATCGGGCTGCCGGTCTGGAACACGCAGCTGCGCATCCTCGATCACCTGCTTCGCCCCGTCGGGATCGGCGTGGCCGGCGAACTCTACCTCTCCGGCGTGCAGCTTGCGCTCGGCTATCTCGGCCGTCCCGACCTGACGGCCGGCCGTTTCGTCGCCGATCCGTTCGCGACGGGACAACGGATGTATCGCACCGGCGATGTCGCGCGCTGGCTGCCGGACGGACAAGTGGAATATCTCGGACGAACCGATCACCAGATCAAAATTCGCGGCCAGCGGGTCGAACTCGGGGAAATCGAGGCGCATATCGAAAAGGTGCCCGGCATCCGCCAGGCGGTCGTGCAGGCGGTGCAATTCGGCAAGCCGGGACTTCAGGGTGCTGATGAACGCCAGCTTGTCGCCTATCTCGTGCAGGAGCCCGGCCTGCCCGCGACACTCGACACGATCGGCGCCAGGCTGAGGGCCGTTCTGCCCGCCCACATGGTCCCCGTCACCTTCATGGCGCTCGATGCTCTCCCGCTGTCGCCAAACGGCAAGCTCGACCGGAAGGCACTTCCGCTTCCGGCGACGGCCGGCGCGGCTTCGTCGACGGGACGGCCGCCCGCCGAGGGGCTGGAGAGCCGGATTGCCACGATCTTCTCGGACCTTCTCGGCCGCGATGCTGTGGGCGCGGACGAGGATTTCTTCGCGATCGGTGGACATTCGCTTCTCGCGATGCGCCTTGCCGCCCGCATCCGCCGCGAGCTCAAGCGACAGGTTTCCGTCGGCCAGATCATGATCATGCCGACCGTCGCGAAACTCGCCGAACACCTGCTTGCCGGCGAACTGGTGGGTGACATGGCCAAGGGCGGGTTCGAGCCCGTCATCCGCCTCCGCGACGGCTCCGGGCCGCCCCTCATCTGCATCTATCCGGCCTCCGGCGTCTCGTGGCAATACAGCGTCCTGTCGCGCTATCTCCATCCGGCAATGCCGATCATCGGCCTGCAGTCGCCCCGCCCGAACGGTCCGATCGCCGTCAGCGCCTCGCTCGACGAGGCCTGCGACAGGCAGCTTGCCGTCCTGCGCGGGATACAGCCCGAAGGCCCCTACTATCTTCTCGGTTATTCCCTCGGCGGCACCATCGCCTACGGCCTTGCGGTTCGCCTGCGGCGCATGGGCGAAACGGTCCGTTTCCTGGGTCTCCTCGATACCTATCCGTCCGAGGAGCACGACTGGAGCGACCCCGACGGGGCGCAGGCCGATCTCGGCGCGGAGCGCGAACAGGAGCAGTTCATCAACGACGCGATGGCCGACGTCATGGACGACGACCTGCGGCGCGAGAAGGAGGAGATGTTCGGGCACATCTTCGACAACTACCGCGACAGCGTCAGGCTGCTCTCCAGGGCGACCACGCCGGACTACGACGGTCACGTCACGCTGTTCGTCGCCGGCAGGTCCGTGCCGCCGGGCATCGATCCGGACAGGTGCTGGCTCGACCGGGTCGCCAGCCTGTCTGTCCATCGCCTCTCCCATTGCTCCCACGAGGACATCGTCTCCCCCGCCTCGCTGGAAATCCTCGGGCCGCTGCTGAATGCGCTGGTCGAGAGTGCCAGCCGCGAAGCGGCACCCGGAACCCCTTCGTCGCGACAGGCCGCGGAATAGCGCACCCACCCGTCCGGCGACTTCTTTCAAGTCCATTTCAAGGATGAAGCCAATGCAGTACAATTCCCCCGCTCCGACCATCGCACCATCCGGAACCCCGCTTCGCGGAGCGGCACGATGAGCGCGCTGGCGAAGGAAACAGGTGCGGCGCATTCCCTTGACGACGACCGTCCGCTGTTTGCCTTCCAGTCACGAAACCGAATCCTTCGCGGCATCGGCCAGGGCGAGCTTCTGCCCCGGGGCAACGCGTCGAATGTTGCCGAGAGGGTCGCCGCCTTCTTTCGCGCCGCGGACCCCGACGCGCTCGTCGCCGGCGCGATGCCCTTCGACCGCGAGGAACGCGACTATCTGTGGAATGCCTCGACAGTGAGCCGCCTTCCGATCGGCCGATCGCCGGCCCCC
>NZ_JAKGBU010000009.1:0-72448 GCF_021555155.1 Rhizobium alarense | reverse complement strand
ATGCCGCCGCCGTCCGGCAGGCCCTCGACATCATGGAGCAGGAGGCCGGACGGCCGGCGGCCCTGGCCAAGATCGTCCTCTCGCGCAGCCTCGTTGCCACCGCCGAGCGTCCGATCGACCTCGACCTTCTGCTCGTGCGGCTGTCCCTCGATCCCGCCGTGACCGCCTTCCTGGTGCCGCTTCCCGATGGCGGCGGCGCCCGGCGCGTGCTTGCCGGCGCGACACCCGAACTGCTGCTTGCAAAGGAGGGAAACCGAATAAGCTCCCATCCGCTTGCCGGGTCGGCAAAGCGCCAGCGCGACCTTGCCGCGGATGCGGCCGCGGCTGCGGCGCTCGGCCGGTCCGAGAAGGACCGGCGGGAGCACGACATCGTCGTCGAATTCATCCTCGACACGCTCGCTCCCCATTGCCGGACGCTTTCGCGCCCGGACGGCACGACTCTCGTCAGCACGAGCAGCATGTGGCACCTCGGGACCCGTATCGAAGGCGAACTGCGCGACGCGGAGCACTCCTGCGTCGCGCTGGCGGCCGCCCTTCATCCGACGCCTGCCGTCTGCGGTGTGCCGCGGGATCGATCCGCGGAAATCATCGCGCAACTGGAGCCGCATCGCCGGGATTTCTACGCCGGTACGGTCGGATGGTGCGACGCTCGCGGCGACGGCGCCTGGTATGTGTCGATCCGCTGCGCGGACGTTTGCGGCCGTCAGGCACGGCTCTACGCCGGCGCCGGTATCGTCCCGCAGTCCGATCCTCTGGCGGAAGCGGAGGAGACCGGGGCGAAATTCGGTGCGTTTCTCGCTGCCCTCGGTGTGAATCTCGACGGGGAGGCTGTTCGATGAAACCGATCCAGCAAATATGGCCCGAACCGTTCGCCGAGCGCTATCGGGCCGCCGGATACTGGCGGGGCGAAACATTCCCGGCCATGCTCCGCCGACAGTCGGAAGAGCGCCCCGACGCCGTGGCGATCGTCGACGGCGCGCGGCGATGGACCTATCGCGACCTTCATCGCCGCGCCGAGGCCCATGCCGCGGGCTTTCTCAAGCTTGGCCTGGCGCCGGGAGAACGCGTGCTCGTCCAGCTCGGCAACGTGGCGGAGTTCTTCTCTGCCGTGTTCGGCCTGTTCAGGGCGCGGCTCGTGCCGGTCTACAGCCTTCCCGCCCACCGGCTGACCGAGGTGGTGCATCTCGCCCGCCGCTCCGAGGCGGCCGCCTATATCGCCTGCGACGACTATGACGCCTTCGACTATCGCGCACTTGGCCGCGAGCTCAAGGCCGAGGTGCCGGGCCTGCGCAACGTGATCATCGCCGGCGACCCGCAGGAACACCTGCCGCTCGACGGCTGCGTCGCCGAGGCGGCCGGGCTTCCGGCTGATCCAGAGCCGTCGTCGGTGGCTTTCCTGCAGATTTCCGGAGGCAGCACCGGGCTTCCGAAGCTCATCCCGCGGACGCACGACGACTACATCTACAGCTGCCGTGCCAGCAACGAAATCTGCGGGGTCAGCGACAGGAGCGTCTACCTCGTCGCGCTGCCGGCGGCGCACAATTTCCCGATGAGCTCGCCGGGCCATTTCGGCGCGCTCCATGCCGGCGCCCGCGTCGTGCTCGCCGCCTCCGCCAATCCGGAGACCGCGTTTGCGCTGATCGAACGGGAGCGCGTGACGATCACCGGCCTCGTGCCGCCGCTTGCGCTGCTCTGGATGAAGGCCGCGGAAAGGAAGACACACGACCTTTCCAGCCTCGACGTGCTCCTGGTCGGCGGCGCCAAGTTCCTGCCGGAAGCGGCCCGTCGCGTACGGCCGACGCTTGGCTGCACCCTGCAGCAGGTCTTCGGCATGGCGGAGGGGCTGGTCAACTATACCCGGCTCGGCGACCCCGACGAGATCGTCATCAACACGCAGGGACGTCCGATCAGCCCGGACGACGACGTGCGCGTGGTGGACGATGACGGGAATTCCGTGGCGGACGGCACGCCCGGTCACCTGCTGGCGCGCGGCCCCTACACGATCCGTGCCTATCACGACGATCCGGCCGCCAACGACAGGTCGTTCACCCCCGACGGATACTATCGCACGGGCGATGTCGTGCGCCGGCTCCCCGGCGGCTATATCGAGGTTCTCGGACGGGCGGGCGACCACATCAACAGGGCCGGCGAGAAAATCTCGGCGGAGGAGGTGGAAGACCACCTTCTGGCGCATCCCGACGTGTTCGACGCCGCACTGGTGTCGATCCCCGATCCGTCGCTCGGCGAACGGAGCTGTGCCTTCGTCATCGCGCAGAAGGAGGGGATGAAGCCCTCCACGCTCAAGGCCTGGATGCGCCAGCGCGGCATCGCCGCCTTCAAGGTTCCGGACCAGATCGTCTTCGTCGATCGTTTCGCAACGACGGCCGCAGGCAAAGTGAGCCGCAAGGAGCTCCGCGCGCAGCTCCGCGACGATTTTCTGACGTCGAGCAGGGAGAACCCGGCATGAGTTCGAAAGGTTTGCCGACCATCGCATCCTATTCCCTTCCGTCCGGCGAGACCCTGCCGCCCGTCCGGGCCCCTTTCGTGCTCGAGCGTGACCGCGCAGCGCTTCTGGTGCACGACATGCAGCGGTATTTCGTTCGTCCCTTCGCTGCCGACGTGTCGCCGATGGCAGAGGTCGTCGCCAATATCGCCTCGCTGGCGCACGCTTGCCGCGCCACCGGCGTGCCTGTGTTCTATACGGCGCAAACGGTCAACCAGGACAGGCGCGACCGGGGACTCCAGGCAGACCTCTGGGGACCGGGCATGCGCGATCCCGAGGAGCATCAGCCGATCCTGCCGGAGATCGGGCCGGAGGCGGACGATATCGTCCTGACGAAGCACCGCTACAGCGCGTTTCAGCGCAGCAATCTGGAGCGGCTGATGCGCGTTCGCGGCCGTGACCAGCTCGTCATCTGCGGCATCTACGCCCATATCGGCTGCCTGCTGACGGCGGCCGATGCCTTCATGCGCGATATCGAACCGTTCTTCGTCGCCGATGCGGTCGCCGACTTCTCACGCGAGAAGCACGAGATGGCGCTTTGCTATATTGCCTCCGTCTGCGGCGTTCCCTGCACCACCGCGGCAGTCGAGGCGGCACTATGACCGGGAACACACGATCCCCCGGCCCTCTCTATGGCCTCGGCGGGAGGATTGCCTTCGTGACGGGGGCGGCCGGCGGCATCGGGCGTGCGGTGGTAACGGCGCTGAGCACCGAGGGCGTGGAGGTCGTCGCCACCGATCTCGACGTCTCCGCCATTCCGGATCTCACGGGCGTGCGGCGCGAGACCCTTGACGTTGCGGACCCCGATGCGGTCGAGGCTCTCGCGACCATGGTCGAAAAGACGCTGGGGCCGATCGACCTCGGAGTCAGCGTTGCCGGCGTGCTGGCAACGGGCCTTGCGGCGGAAACGACCGATGCGGAATGGCGGCGTGTCTTCGGCGTCAATGCTGACGGGGTCTTCCACGTCGGGCGTGCCCTCGCCCGCCGCATGACGCCGCGGCGACGCGGCAGCATCGTTACCGTCAGCTCGAATGCCGCCGGTATCCCGCGCCATGCCATGTCGGCCTACGCCGCTTCCAAGGCCGCGGCGACCATGTTCACGCGCTGCCTCGGCCTCGAACTCGCACCCCACGGCATCCGGTGCAACATCGTCGCTCCGGGGTCGACGCTCACCCCGATGCAGACCGGCATGTGGGCCGATCCGGAGGGTGGTGCGCGCGTGATCGCGGGCTCTCTCGAGACCTTCAAAAGCGGCATTCCCCTCGGCAAGCTCGCGACACCGGAAGATGTGGCGGACGCGGTGCTGTTCCTGCTTTCCGACCGGGCGGCGCACATCACCATGACCGATCTCTATGTCGACGGAGGCGCGACGCTTCGGGCGTGAAAGACGGAACCTGCGGACGACTTGAATGCAGCTGTCTCCGCATCCGTCGCACAGCTGTCACCCGACTGTCCTATTCGACCTCACTTCGAGAGAGGATACGGCATGACGACCTTGGCTGACGTTGCGGAACGGGCGGGGTGCTCGATAGCGGCGGCCAGCCGGGCTCTAAATGCCAGAGGCGCCGTCAGCGAAGGGCTGCAGCGGCGCGTCCGCAAGGCGGCGACGGAACTCGGCTATCGGACTCTGCCGCTCCTTGCACGCCGTCACGGTCGCCGACCCGTGGTCGGCGTCCTGATACCGAGCATCACCAACCCGGTCTTCGCCACATCGCTCTCCAACATCCAGAACCGGATGCTGATCGCCGGGCATGCGGTGCTGATCGCCCAGTCCAACTATGATCCGCTGCAGGAAGCGGGCGCCATCGCAGCCCTGCTGTCGGAGCGGCCGACCGGCCTCATTCTGACGCTCTGCAACGCCGAAGGCGAGATCAACCGCGGCCTAGACCTGCCGCCGACCGTGCTTCTGAACAACCTTCCGACAGACCGCTTCCCGGCTGCAGTCACCGTCGACAACCAGGAGGCCGGACGAATCCTCACCCGACACATCCTCCTGCACGGGCACGAGCGGATCCTGTTCCTGTCCGGCAACTTCCAGGGCTCGGACCGCGCGCGCCTGCGCTATGACGGCTATCGCGAGGTGATGGAGCAAAGCGGACTGCCGCCGCTCGCGCCCTTTCAGATTCCCTTTATCGGCAGCTATGAACAGATTGATCTGTCTGCCACCCTCTGGGACACCCGACCAACCGCCATCATCGCTTCCAACGATCTGCTGGCCTTCGGCGTCATCGGCGCGCTGAGAAAGCACGGCTACCGCGTTCCCGAAGAGATTTCCGTCGCCGGCTTCGACGGCATTGCCGTCGGTCAGTTGATGTCCCCGCGACTGACCACGATCGAGATGCCGGATGCGAGCATGGGGGCGGTCGCCGCCTCCCTGCTGATCGACATGACGGAGAACGGCGCGCCGTCACGCCATCTCCAGATGGGCTTTACACTGCGGCAGGGCGAGACCGTCCGTGCCGTCCGGACATGAGCACCCCCGCCGCCCGGGCGGCGGGGGGGGGGTGCGAACCGTCAGCTCCGCGGCAGCAGGCGTTCAACCTCGCCGGCGGCGTCATCCAGCGCTTCCTTCGGCGTTGCAGACTGTTCAACGACGCGCGCCGTGTTGTCGACGATCGCCTGCGTGACGCGCACGCCGTTGCTTCCCGGAAAGGCATACCACGGGATCATGCGCGGCATCTGCTTGAGGCCTGCCTGGAACAGCGGATTTTCCTTGTAGAAATCGCCCAGATATTCCGGTGACTGGGCCGCAAGTTCGTTGTTCGGCACGTAGCCGGTTCCCGGCACCACGACCGACGCGCCGTAGGGGCCGGCCGCGAACTTGGCGAACTTCCAGGCGGCCTCCTGCTTGCCGGCATCGCGGGTCAGGATCACCACGGCGTTGCCGCCGGTCGGCAGTTTGCCGTTGACGGGGTCGAGAAGCGGGATTTCCGCGGTGCGCAGGTCAAACTTTCCGCCGACATTCTTGATGGTGTTGCGCAGCGCGCCGGTGGTCTGGAAGGCAAAGCCGATCTTGCCGGCCACGAAGGCCTGCTCGCCGGCCTGCTTGGTGAAGACCGGCATGCCCGCCTCCTTCACCATGCGGTCGATCACCTCCATGGCCTTCTGGCCTTCCGGGCCGTTGAAGGCGACCTGGCTCTCGTCTTCGCTCAGCATCGTGCCGCCGGCGCCGAAGAGCAGTGCCGAGAACATCCAGTCGTCACCCTGCCAGCGGTAGTCGATGGAGTCGACGCCGTTGCCGAGCGCCTTGATCCTGGCGCCGAGCTCGATGACCTCGTCCCAGCTCTTCGGCGGGGCGTCGGGATTGCCGCCTGCCGCCTTCACCAGATCCGCATTGTAGTACATGATCGGGTTGGACGTGGCGAAGGCGAGGCCCACCTGCTTGCCGTTGACCTGCGCGAGCTTCAGGATGTTGTCCGAGAAGCCCTGGTCCGCCATGCTGCCGTCCTTAGCGATGAAGGCGGCCATATCGACCGGAATGTCGCGCTCGTTGAGCATGCGCAGACGGTTGAGGCCGATGAAGGTCAGGTCCGGCATTTCCGCTGTGCCGGCCTGGCGCATGATGGTCTGGATACCTTCCTCGTAGGTTGCCGACGGATTGGCGAACTGGATCTCGATGTCCGGATTCTCCTCCATGAACTTGGCGGAGATCGTGTCCATCACATCCTTGAAGAAGCCCGGCATCGGGTAGTGGACCGTCAGGACGGTCTCGGCATAGGCCGGCACGGCGAGCGAGAGGGAAACGGCCGTTGCCGCCAGTATCTGTGTCAAATGCTTCATCGCAGGTCTCCTGGTTGAGCGACCGTCAGCCCTTCAGCCCGGTCATGGTTATGCCCTCGACGAAGCGTTTCTGCGCAAGCAGGAAAGCGATCACGAGGGGAAGCGTTATGATGAGGGTTGCGGCCATCAATGCGCCGTAGTCGTCTCCGGCCTCCGCGGCGCGGAAATAGAGCAGCCCGAGCGGCGGCGTCGCATAGGCCTGGTTGCTGACGACGATCAGCGGCCAGTAAAGATCGTTCCAATGCGCCACCACCGAGAATATCGCAAAGGCCGTGATCGCCGGCCAGGCATTGGGCACGATCACGCGCGCCACGATCCCGAGTTCCGACATGCCGTCGAGGCGCGCCGCATGGATGAGGTCGTCCGGCATGGCCCGGAAGAACTGCAGGAACAGAAAGATGGCGAAGACCGAGATCGAGAAGGGCGCCACCAGTGCGGCATAGCTGTTCAGCATCGCCGCCCCGTCAAACGCCACGTAGAGCGGCAGGGCCGTCGCATGGATCGGCACCAGGAGGCCCAGCATGACGAGCGCCATCATCAGCCTTGCGGCAGGAAAACTGAGCTTCGCCAGCGCATAGGCGCAGGGAACGGCGACGCAGACCTGGATGACGAGGACGAGGCCGCACACGATGACGCCGTTCAGCAGCAACGCCGGCATGGACACCCGCGAGAAGGCCTTGGCGAAGTTCTCAACGAAGAAGAACTGGTCCGGGATGAGGGAGAGCGACGAGGTGAAGATCTCGCTCTGCGCCTTGCCCGCGGTCGACAGCATGAAGATATAGGGTGCGAGAAACACCACCGCACCGAAGACAAGCGCGGCGAGACGCAGGAGGCGGCCAAGGCTCAATGACCGGTCCGTCATGTGTAATGGACCTCGCGATCGAGCAGGCGATATTGCACGAACATCATCACCACGAGAACCGCCAGGAAGACCACCGTCATGGCCGAGGCATAACCGACCCGCAGATAGACGAACCCTTCCTGATAGATGGTGAAGAGCAGCACTTCCGATGCCTTGTTCGGGCCGCCTTCCGTCAGCGTTTTCACCGTCTCGAAAACCTTGACCGCATTGATGACGCTGATCGTCGCGACGAAAAGCGTTGTCGGGCCGAGCATCGGCCAGGTCACGAGCAGAAAGCGGTCGAGCGGGGATTTGGCACCGTCCACCTCGGCCGCCGCATAGAGATCGCGCGGGATCGCCGTGAGCCCTGCAAGGAACAGCACCATGTTGAAGCCGGCGCTCTGCCATATGCCGATGATCGCCAGGCTGACGAGCACCGAATCCGCAGAGCCCAGCCAGTTCGGCGTCGGCAAGCCCGCCAGACCGAGCAGGGCATTGACCGGTCCGATAGACGGATGCAGCAGGTATTGCCAGACCGTCGCCATGGCGACGAGCAGGGATGCCACGGGAAGAAAATAGGCCGTGCGGAAGAAGGCTCGGCCGATACTCTCGCTTTCGATCAGAAGTGCGATGGCAAGTCCGAGGAACAGCGAGGCCGGTGCCACGATTGCTGCATAAACGGCCGTGTTGCGGAGAGACTGCCGGAAGGTCCGGTCGGTCATCAGCTCGGCATAGTTCTCGTAGCCGACAAAACGATAGTTGCTGTAGCCCAGCTCGAAGTCGGTGAACCCGAGGAAGACGACGGCGGCAAGCGGCGCAAGCACGAAGACGGCCATCAGCGCGATAGCGGGACTCACCAGAAGCCAGGCCGCCCGGGTTTGGCGGATCGTCCCGATGTCGGACGACGGCGTCAGCGTCGCGACGTTAGCCATGGACGCTCTCCCGGCTGAGTATGCGCACCGGTTCGGCGGCGATGCGCCGGCCCTGCGCGTCGAAGACCATCATGCGCGCCTGATCCGGCACGACGGCCACGGGCATGCCGAGCGCCATGTCGGCAGCCTCGCCCGGCGCCGCCTTGGCGACGACGACGTCCTCGCTGCGGTCGAGGCGGACCGAGACGATCACCTCCGAACCGAGGAACTCGAGGCGCTCGATCTTGCCGGCAAGGCCGGACCTCTGGCGGGGGAGGACGCGCAGGTGCTCCGGGCGGATCGCCAGCGTGACGAGGGAGCCTTCGGGCAGCGGCTGGCGGAGAGAAAGCGTCGCGTCCCCGAGCATCACGCTTTGATGCGCCGCCACCCGGCTTTCGATCGTGTTGATCCGCGGCTGCCCGATGAAGCGCGCCACCTCGAGATGGGTCGGGTCGTCGTAGATCTGTTGCGGCGAGGCGATCTGCAGGAGACTGCCGGCGATCATCACCGCGACCCGGTCCGCCATGGACAGCGCCTCCGCCTGGTCATGCGTCACATAAAGCGTCGGAACGCCGGCCCGCCGATGGAGATCGACGATCTCGCCCCGGGCGTGAACCCTGAGATTGGCATCGAGATTGGACAAGGGCTCGTCCATCAGGAAGAGCGCCGGATGGCGGACCATCGCCCGGGCAAGCGCCACGCGCTGACGCTGACCGCCCGACATCTGCCCCGGTTTCCGGTCGAGGAGATGCTCGATTTTCAGGGCGCGCGCCATTTCGTCGACCTGTTGCCGGATCGCCGCGCATGCCTGCTTCTGGCCAGGCAGCAACGGACCGACGATCGGCAATCGCCGGGCGCGGCTCAGCTGTCGCATGGCAAGCGGCACGGCAATGTTCTGCCCCGCCGTAAGATGCGGATAGAGTGCATAGGACTGGAACACCATGGCGACGTTCCGGTCAGCGGCCGGCAGGCCGGTGAGATCGCGCCCGCCTGCGGCGATCGTGCCGGACGATACCTGCTCCAGCCCCGCCACAATACGCAGCAGCGTGCTCTTGCCGCAGCCCGACGGCCCGACGAGCGCGATGAACTCGCCCTCCTGCACTGCGAGGCTGATACCCTTGAGTATCGCGTTCTCCCCGAAGGATTTCGTCACCTGTGACAGGACGAGCGCGCTCATCGGGCGGCCTCCTTCGCCGTGGCGAGCATCGGATAGACCTCGTGGAACACCTCGTCGAAGACATGCGCCATCATGCCGGGCACGGCGACGATCCGGCTCTCGACGCCGTCGCCGAGGTCGTGCACCACGGCCCCGACGACGCGCCGACCCGGCATCTCCCGTTCCAGCTTGTCGATGACGAAGGCTGCGGACGGCCCCCAGGTCAACGCCGTCGCCCCGAGGGTGCCCTGCCAGGCCCAGTGCAGATGGCCCGATGCAACGAGCGCGACATCGTTTCCGGCCATCGCATCGAAGATCCGCCGCCGTTCCCTGGGCCGGATGCCCCAATAATCCGTGTCGCCCTCCAGCGGATCGTCGACGAAGAGCGGCTTGTGCGTGAAAAGCGCGATCCGTCGACCGGCCGCCGTCGCGATCGCTTCGGACAGCCATTCGAGCTGGCGGTTCTCGGCCTCGTTGCCGTGACCGATCAGCAGGGTGTTGAAGCCGATCAGCCGCCAGCCCGTCGTATCCTCGATCCACCGGTCGGGACCGACATGCGTCTCCCAGCGTCGCAGCCTGTCCGGCGTCACCGGCTGGAGCGTTCCGGGGAGATGTCCGACGTCGTGATTGCCGGGCACGAGCAGCATCGGAACCCGGACCTGCCGCATCAGTTCCATCGAGAAACGCAGTTCCTGCTCGTCGTCCGCGCCGTCGACCGTCAGGTCGCCCGTGTGGACAACAAGGTCCGCCTCCTGCTCCTCGATCCACGCGCACAGCGGCGCCCAGTTGCCGAGGAAATGGCGTTTGCTCTCGCTGAAATGCGTATCGGTGATCTGGATGATTTTCACGCGCTGCTCCGGTGCGGGGGCTTGAATCCCCTGCGGTGATAGCGGCGGTGCTTGTCAGGCGGATTGCAGGCTTTTCCGCACCCGTTCCAATTCCGTCATCGGATTGTCATTTTGTCGGTACCGGAGTGGAAGGTGCTCGACATCGTCTGCTGGGGCTGAAGATCAGGCCCCTGGGTTCTCTCGTGACGGCCCGAGCGCAAAATCGGCATCTCGGCTCCTGTTCCCGGCATGGTGCCGTGCTTCTGAGCCGAAAAACACTTATCTCAACCGTTCAATTTTCGCGAACTGCCTCTCAACGTTGGAGCCAGGGGTCGTTATACGCAATGCCGGCCCGTGCTCCGCAACCGGGCACGAGCATCGATCACCGGTTTTGCCTCAGGATCGTTTCCGATGCGATGTAACCCCAGGTCATGTTGGGGCCGATCGTGGTGCCGGCGCCGACGGCGCGCGTGCCGAAGGGATTTGCCATGGCAAGGCCCGCGGCATAAAGGCCGGCTATCACCGATCCGTCCGGCCGCAGCACCTGCCCCTGTTCGTTGGTCCGTGCGCCCCCCTTCGTGCCGAGGATCGAACGATTGAGGCTCATGCCGATATAGGGCGGCTTGTCGATGGGCTTCAGGCGGTTTTCGGGACCGTGGGCCTTGTAGTCCTCCCAGCCGCTTTCGCCGCGTCGGAAGTCCTCATCACAGCCGTTGGCGCAGAAGGTGTTCCATCGGTCTATCGTCTCCTGCAGAACCGCTGCCGGAAGGCCGAGCTTTTCGGCCAGATCCGGAATGGATTGTGCCTTCTTGACCCATTGCGGTTCATAGGACGCATACCAGCGGAAAGGCAACGACGTGCCGAGGAAACGATGGTCGCCGACGAGGTAACACGGCAGATGTACCGGCGTGCCGTCGGCGCCGCGCCTGTCCAGCGCTTCGCCGATATTGAAATCATTCTCGCTGACGAAGCGCCTGCCGTGACGGTCGACGACGATGGAATGCGGTTCGGCCTGGAAGGTCATCGGCAGCCCGTGCGGGCGGCCCTGATAGCGTGTCGGCAGACAGGGATAGACATTCGCCTGGTCCATGAGGTCGAGTTGTGCGCCGGCAGAGGCGGCAAGCTTCTGGCCGTCGCCCTCGTTGCTGCGCGGGCTGCCGATCCGGTCGAGCGGCCCCGGGAAATGGCGCGCGCGCATCTCCGGATCCCATTCGAAGCCTCCGGACGCGATGACGACGCCGCGCCCTGCCATGACCGTCTGCTTCCGTTGCCCGCGCTCCAGTTCGGCGCCGATCACCCGTTCGGCGGCATCCTGAACCAGCTTCACGGCGCGCGTTTCCGGCCAGAAGGTCACCCCGGCATCGAGACAGCCGCGGATGAGGCCCGTCATGAGGGCCGTCCCCTGTCCGCCGGAATTGGTGAGCCAGCGGCGGAGGAGCTTCGGCCAGAGCTTTAGACCGGCGCGGATCGGATGGTGATAGAGGTCATGGTCCACAACTTCCTGATAGGTGAAGCTGTGCGGCAGCGTGGAGCGCCGGAGACGACACGCGAAAGGCCCGAGGATGCGGCGGCTAAGCGGCATGGGCGAGACCATGCGGCCGACGAGCTTGCCGCCCGGCGCCTCGGAAAAGGGATCCGGCTCCTTCACGAGACGGAAGTCGAGCGGCGTGTTCTCCGCGAGGAACTTCAGCATGTCGGGGGCGCGTTCCACGAAGGCGGACCAGCGGGCGTCCTCCTTCTCCAGCCAGCCGTCCGGCGACACCGCCCGGAGATAGGCGATCGCCTCCTGCCGACTGTCGGCAACGCCGGCTTCCGCCGCCACGTGGTTGGCCGGGATCCAGACGCCGGAGCCGGACATGGCGGAAGTCCCGCCCAGCCACGCGCTCTTTTCGATGACGAGAACCTTGAGTCCGCCGCGCGCCGCCCGAAGCGCCGAGGCGCAGGCCGCGGAACCGGAGCCGATCACCAGAACATCGCACGAATCCATCACCATTCCCCATTCGCTGCATGCGGAGTATACGAGCATGCAATTTAATCTGTCTACTATTGTGTCGACACTTTTGCCGCACTATGGTTTCCCAGCCCCGAGAGTTCCATCCATCCCTCGAAAAAGAGCAGGAAGGAAAAGAGACATGGAGAAGACCACGCTGCCGCCGGCCGCATCCGGTGTTCACATTTCCGGCCCCGACGCGCGCGCGAGTTACTGGCAGCCGGTGCCGGCGAACGGCCATATCGACGTCGCGCTCGCGCCGCACATTGTCGGGATGGAGCATCCCTTTGCACTCGGCACGCAGTCGGTCGCGCCCGGCGGTTATGTGCGGGAGCATACGCACGACCGAAACGAGGAAGCCGTCTACGTCATCGAGGGCCATGGCCGTGCCGTGGTGGATGGCAAGGAATATCCGATCGGCCCGGACAGCGTGATCTTTCTGCCGAGGAACACCCGCCACATGTTCATCAATGACGGCGAGGTTAGATTGCGCTGGATGTGGCTGATCGTGCCGAACGGACTTGAGGACTTCTTCCGCCTGATCGGCCGGCCGCGCACGCCGGGGGAACGCGTGCCGTCCAACTTTCCCCGCCCGGAGAACGTGCTGGAGATCGAGCGCCGGACCGTGTTCGGCGCCGACCTCAAGGACAAGTTCGACCCGACGAAAGGCAGCTGAACCGTGCAGCCCGCCGGCCCCGCGACAGTTGGACTGATCGGCTTCGGCGCGCTCGCGCGTCAGATCGTCGACGCCCTGCCGGCGACGATCGGTTGGGTCGTGCTTGTCCGAGACGTTACGGCCTGCGCCCTTCCGCCGCGCGTGCGCGCGGTCGCCGACCTGCCCGAGCTGATCGCTGCGGCACCGGACGCGGTGGTGGAAGCCGCCGGGCAGGAGGCCGCCAGCGCCTATGTTCCGGACCTTCTCGCTGCGGGTATCCCCGTCATCGTCGCCTCCGTCGGCGCGCTTGCCGACCCGTCGCTCCGCGCAAGGATCGTCGCGGCGCGGAGGGCGTCGAAAACGGATATCGTTCTTCCGTCCGGCGCCGTCGGCGGCCTCGACTATCTGGCGGCTGTCGCAGCTCTGCCCGACGCGCGCGTCCGCTACACGTCGCGCAAACCGCCGGCCGCCTTCGCCGAAATGCTGGCGGCGCACGACCTTGACGGAGCAACGGGCGAAAGCGTGCTGTTCGAAGGTACAGCGGACGAGGCGGTGAGGCGGTACCCGAAGAACCTCAATGTCGCGCTCTCCATCGCGCTCGCCGCACATCCGGCTCCGGTCGAGGTCCGCGTCGTGGCGGACCCGGCGGCAACCGGCAACGTGCACGAGATCGTCGTGACGAGTGCGGCGGGTACGGCGAACCTGCGCTTTTTCAACGCACCGCTGCCGGGAAACCCGAAAACCTCGGCGATCACCGGGCTCAGCATCGCCGCGACGCTGCGCAAGCTGCTGCAAGGCGTGGGGAAAGCCTGATGCCTGCTCTCGTCGCCGCGGACGACTGCCGCATCCATTACGACACCTTCGGAACCAACGGGCCCCGCGTGCTGCTGGTGCCGGGGCTCGGGGGCGACGGACGATTCTACGCGGGCGTGGTGGCGGCACTTGAACGCGACCACCGGCTCATTGTCTTGGACCACCGCGGCGCCGGCCGCAGTGACCGGCCGGAAGGGCCGCAGTCGATCGAGACGATCGCTGCCGACGCCGCGGCCCTTCTCAAGGCGACGGGCGGCCCGGCCCATGTCGTCGGCCATTCGACGGGCGGTGCGGTCGCCCAGGTGCTGGCGCTCGACCACGCTGCCTGCGGCCTCAGCTACACGATCAGCAGCTCCTGGGCACGGGCCGACACGCGCTTCCGCACGCTCTTCACTGCCCGCGCCGAACTGCTGGAGGCAGGTCTCTTCGAGAGCTACCAGCGCCTCACCCATGTCTTCGGCCATGAGCCTGATTATCTCGCCGCCAATGCCGTCCGGCTGGAGGCGGCGGTCACGACCGCACGCGAGCTCCTTTCGCCCGCTTCCATCGCTGCCGCACGGGTCCGCATGCTGCTCGACCACGACCGCCTCGACGACCTGCCCATCATCCGGGCGCCGGTGCTGGCGATTGCGGCAGACGGCGACATTCTCATCCCGCCATCGCTCACCCGGCAGATCGCGGAAACTATTGTCGGCGCGGAGCTGGTCGTCGTATCCGGTACCCATTTTCATCCCATGACCCGTGCCGAGACCTTCGCCGGCCTCATTCGCCATTTCATAACCAGAGTGTCCGATGCCTGCTGACGCCCAAGTGCCCGCCCTCGTCGATCCGAGTCTCAGGCCCGGTGCCGAGCTTGTCGCCGCCGGCCGCGCGATGGCCCAAAGCTGGCGGCTCGGCTCCTGCCCCTTCCTGACGGAGAATTCCGTCGCTTCGGAAGCCGACTGGAAACGCAGGGCAACGGCCGAGAAGCGGATCATGCAGCACGCCCATATCGGGTTTCGCGACGTCAACCGCACGATAGAGGCTATTCGTGCCGTACACGGCACCTGCGCAGAGCGCGGTGTCACGGTGGACCGTTTCGGCATCACGCTCGACTGGTCGATGGGCTATCCGGATGCGATGCGCGCCAACGCCTCCCGTGGTACCGGCATCGTGCTGACGGGGCCGGAGGATTTTGCCCGCATCACCCATGCGGCACCGGCAGCGGCGCATTTCGGCGACTTCATGCTCGGCCTGCCGGGCGCGATCGAGAACACCCGCGCCGCAATCGCGGCAGGTGCGACGGCGGTCGGCAATCTCGGCCAGTATTTCACCTTCCGCCTGCCCTATTGGGACGACGACGTGGCGACAACGGAGGCGACGGTGACGGCGCTCGGCCTCATCGCCGCGCAGGAGGCCGAGATTCTCGTGCATTCGAATCTTGACGACGGGTTTGCAGGCCTCTTCGTCGACATGGCCTGCGCCCTCGGCATGGTGATCGTCGAGAAGCATATCGTCGAGGATCTGATCGGCGCACGCCTCGCCCATTGTTACGGCCACCATTTCAGTGATCCCCTGTCGCGCATGGCCTTCCACGCCGCTCTGGTGCGCGTCAACGACACGCCGGGCACGATGATCTTCGGCAACACGGTTGCCTACCAGTCGGCGCCGGCCGGCAACTATGCGAGCCTCGCGAGCTATCTGACGGCCGATATCCTGGCGCTTGGCCGCTGGCCGGCCGGCCATGCCATCAATCCGGTGCCCGTGACGGAAAACCAGCGCATTCCGGATGTCGACGAGATCATCGACGCACAGACCTTCGCACATCGCCTGACGCTGCATGCACCCTGCTACGATCCGATCCTCGACTGGACGAAGGTCGAGGCCATGGCCGGCGTGCTGGTCAATGGCGGTCGGCGCTTTGCGGAGGCGGTGCTCTCCGGCCTCGAAGAACGCGGCGTGCCGAGCGCCGACCCCGCCGCACTGATGCTCGCTATCCGGCGCATGGGGCCGAAGCGCATGGAGGCGCTGTTCGGACCCGGCACCGAAAGCGGTCGCGGCCGGCGGCCGCTCATCCACGCCGAGTGGGCTCGCGAGCTCAACGAGAAGGCGGAACACTGGGTCGCGGCACAGCCGCCGCTCGTCGTTCCCCGACGTCTGACGGTCTGCATCGGCACCACCGACGTGCACGAACACGGCAAGTATCTGGTCGAGCAGGCCCTCGAGGGACTCGGCGTGGCGATCGCGGATGCCGGCGTCGCGGTCGATCCCGAAGCGCTGGTGGCGCACGCCATCGCATCCGGCGCCGACGCGATTGCCATCAGCACCTATAACGGCGTCGCGCTCTCCTACGCGAGGGCTGTTAAGGCCGCCATGAGGAAGCAGGGGCTCGCTCTGCCGGTCCTGATCGGCGGACGGCTGAACGAGGTGCCGAGGGATTCCAATTCCGGCCTGCCGGTCGACGTGACGCGGGAGATTGCCACGCTCGGCTGCCGTCCCTGCGCCGATCTCGACCAGATGCTGGCGGCGTTGACCATCGACCTGCCGGCCGCCTGACGGAAAAGCGTCGCCAAGCCGTCATGCCGCCGTCAGGGTGGAGCCCGCCGCGAAGGAGGATTCGCCGCTTGCCCGCCAGAGGATCGCCTGCGCGGTCTCGATCGGCTCGGCGACGCGGTTCATCGGTGCCCGCGCATCCAGTACCCTCACGAACCTCCCCGGATCCGGATGGGTCTCCGGCATGCGGTCGAAACAGCTGGACCAACTGGCACCCGGCACCGCAGCGTTGACGCGGATATGCTGCCGGCATGGTGGAAGGCCGTGTCATAGGTGAGCGCCGCCGTTCGCGGCCGTCGCCGGCACCGCCAGCTGGCCGTCGCGATCGACTGCGAGCACCATGGTGCCCTGGGGCGAACAGCTCCGCGGTCGCGCGTCCGATGCCGGCGCCGGTTACGATTGCGATCCCATCCTTCAAACGCATGGGTTCATTCTCCTTCCGGACTTTCCTTTCGATTGTTTGCGGCCATTGTGCAGAACGGCTTGCAAAGTGTCGACACTTTTGTATTAAATTCTTTCATGCATTTGGAGGCATCGGTGAAAAACACACCTTCGGTCGAGGATCATCTCGAAATCTACCGCAAGATGCTGCTGGTCCGGCATCTGGAGGAGGGGCTTGGAACGCTGCACAAGGAAGGCCGCACACGCGGACCGATCCATCGCTGCGACGGCCAGGAGGCGGTCGGCGTCGCGGCCACCGCGGTGCTCGAGGCCGGCGACAAGGTGGCGACGACCCATCGCGGCCATGCGGTCTACATCGGCAAAGGCATGGCGATGCGCCCGGTGATCGCCGAGATCTTCGGGCGCGCAACGGGCGCCTGCGCCGGCCGGGCTGGCCACATGCTCATCGCCGACGCCGGGAAAGGCGTCATCGGCGGCAATGCCATCGTCGGTGCCGGTATCCCGGCCGCGGCCGGAATGGCGCTCTCGATGCAGGTGCTCGGGCAGCCGAACGTCGCCATGTGCGTCTTCGGCGACGGCGCCGCCCAGACCGGTATCTGCCACGAGGCGATGAACATGGCGGGCCTGTGGAAATTGCCGATGGTGTTCGTGCTGGAGCACAACCAGTTCGGCCTGACGGTTCCCTCCGACGTCCAGTCGCCGGTCGAAGATCTCGCCATGCGCGCCGCGGGCTATGCGATGCCTTCCGAAATCGTCGACGGCAACGATGCGGTCGCCGTCTACCGCGCCGTCGCCGCGATGGCCGAACGGGCACGCCGCGGCGAGGGCCCCGGCATGGTCGAATGCAAGACCTATCGGGTCGAGGGCTTCTCCACCTCCGACATGGGCGGATACCAGAAGCCCGAGGATATCGCCGCCTGGAAGGCGCGCGACCCTCTCGCCCGCTCCCGCAGAACCCTTCTTGCGGATATCGAAGAGGCCAGGCTCATGGAAATCGAGGCTGCGGCGAAGGCGGAGGTCGACGCGGCCTTCGCACTCGCTCTTGACGACCCCATGCCCATTTTCGCAATCGACGAAGCCTGCAATCCCTACAGCGAGGCGCACTGACATGGCCCTGATGCGATATGCCGAGGCGCTGAATGCCGCGCTCCGCGAGGAAATGCTCGCAGACCCGTCCGTCTTCCTGTTCGGCGAGGACATCGGTCGCTATGGCGGCGTGTTTAAGGTCACCAGGGGCCTGAGGGAGGAGTTCGGCGACATGCGCGTGCGGGACACGCCGATCTCGGAACAGGCATTGACCGCGATGGCGGTGACGGCGGCCATGACCGGGACGCGGCCGGTGCTCGAGATCATGTATGCCGACTTCGTGCCACTCTGCCTTGACGCCCTCGTCAACCAGGCATCCATCTACAACTACATCTGGAACGGGCAGGTGAAGATGCCCTTCGTGCTGCGCACCCAGGGCGGCGGCGGCGCGGGAGCGGGCGCCCAGCACTCCAAGGCGCTCGATTCCATGCTCGCGCATATCCCGGGCATCAAGGTCGTGGCGCCCTCCACGCCTGCCGACGCCAAGGGCATGCTGAAGGCGGCGATCCGCGACGACCAGCCGGTGGTCTTCCTGGAGCACAAGCTGCTCTACAACACCCGTGGCGAGGTGCCGGAGGGTGATGTCGTCGAGCCGCTCGGCAAGGCCCGCATCGTGCGCGAGGGCACGGATGTCTCGATCTTCGCGACGTCCAAGATGGTGGTGGAGGCGGCAAAGGCCGCCGACCTTCTTGCCGGCGACGGCGTGTTCGCCGAGGTCATCGATCTGCGCTCGCTCCGGCCGCTCGACGTCGGCGCCATCGTCGCCTCGATCGCCAAGACGCATCATGCGGTGGTCGTCAACGAAGGCTGGCGCTTCTGCGGTTATGCCGCGGAGCTCTCTGCCACCATCATGGACCATGCCTTCGACGAACTGGACGCGCCGGTCGCCCGTGTCGCCCTGCCCGACATGCCGATTCCCTATTCGGAGCCACTGGAGACGGCAATGCTGCCGAACGCCGAGACGATCCGCTCCGCCGCCCTTGCGACACTGAAGTGAAGGGGAAGGCAGTGGCAACCCATCCGATCACGATCGAAAGCGCCGGCGGCGAATATATGGAATCCGTGCTGGTCGTCGCCTGGGCCGCAAAGCCTGGCGATCACCTCAAGACCGGCGACCTGCTTGTCACCGTCGAAACGGCGAAAGCGGCAACGGAAATTGAAGCCGAGCGCGACGGCTGGTTGACGGAGATCTTTTTCGAAGAGGGACAGGAGGCTCCGGTGGGTGCCGTGCTGGGCACGCTGTCGGACAGCGAGATCACCGGCATCGGAACAGCGGCGACGACATCCGGCGCGGTGGCGGCCGGTGCTCCTCTTTCGACGGCCGCTCCCGATGATGGCGTTGCCGCCGCCGCGAAGGCCCGCGTCGTCGCAAGCCCGCTCGCCCGCCGGCTTGCCCGCGCTGGCGGTCTCGATCTCGGCGGGATCGCCGGCACCGGCCCCCGTGGCCGCATCAAACAGCGCGACGTGGTGGCGGCCCTCGCCGACGAAGCCAGGCAGGCAGGCAGCCTCGTCGAAAAAGCGGCCGGTGAAATCCGCGCGGCGGCGGTCCGGAAAGCAGAGCCCCCTGTGCGGGTGAGCGACCCGACCGTTCTGCTGCACGGTTTTGCGGCCGACCGCACCGCCTGGCGGCAGGTGATCCCGCTGTTGCCGGCGGATGTGGAGGCGGTAGCGCTCGACCTGCCCGGCCATGGTTCGCAGGCGGCCGCCCCCGCTTTCGGCATCGAGGCGATCGCGCTTGCACTTTCCGACCGGCTGGAGGCGCTCGGCATTTCGCGCGCCCATGTCGTCGGCCATTCGCTCGGCGGTGCGGCCGGGCTGGCGCTCGCCGCGCTCGGCCGCGTAGCGGTTCGTTCGGTAACGCTCTTTGCGCCCGGTGGCCTGGGGCCCGAGATCCACGGCGGCTTCGTTGCCGGCCTCACCGAGGCTTCGTCACCCGAGGCGCTCGACCAGTGGCTCGGCTTCATGGTGGCGGACCGCTCCGTCCTGCCGGACGGCTATGCCCGCGCGGCGCTGAGGCAGATGCAGCGCACCGGCAATGCCGCGACCCTTCGGGCCATGGCCGACACGCTTTTTCCCCATGGAACGCAGGCGTTCAGCCTCGCGCAGTCCCTTGCCGGCCTTGCAGTTCCGACCCGGATCGTCTGGGGCCGTTCGGATCGCGTTGTGCCTGCCGGCCATGCGGCACGCGCGCCGGGCTTCGCGGCGGTGCACCTTCTCGACGGCGTCGGCCATGTTCCGCAGATGGAGGTTCCAGCGCTTGCCGCCCGCCTGATCTCGGAAACCGTCAGAAGCGCCGGTTGAAGGCCTCTCCACCCCGGCACGGGGCGGCGGACCGGGCGGACGCAACCGCCCGAAACATGAATAAGGAAAATGACATGATCTTCGATCACCGAACCTATACCGCCCGCCCCAACATGCTGCCGCATTTCCTGAAGCTCTACGAGGACGTTGGACTGCCGATGCAGCGGCATTATCTGGGCGAACCCTTCGGTTTTTTCCAGACGCATATCGGCGACCTTTCGCGCACCGTGCACCTGTGGAAATATGACAGTCTCGCCGACCGCGAAGCGCGCCGCGACCGGATGGAGGCCGATCCCGAGTGGCAGGCCTATCGCCGCAAGGTCATCGAGACCGACTATCTCGCCGACATGCGCAACCAGATCCTGAAGCCGGTCTCCTTCTTCAATCCCGGGAAATGAGCATGCACCTTCTCTTCTCGGCCGAAGGACAGAGTTGGCCGATCCGGCTCGCCGGCGGCGCGGAGCGCACATGCCGCGCACTCGTCGCCGCGCTGCCGATGCCGCTGCAGCTGCACACGCCCAAAATCGCCGGCAGCCACATCTACTGGCACGCACCCTTCGTCGAGGACGTCGAGGGCGCGACCCATGTGCTCGCGGCCGAAGCCGGCGCATTCATTTACTGGCCGGTGCGGCAGTTCCTCGAAATCACCTTCGCGCCGCTGCAGGCCGAGAACGCCGAGATCACCGTGCTCGGCCATCTGGACGCACCGGTCGACGGCATCGCCGCACTCGCGGCCACGCTCAGGCGCGAGGCGGGCAGACGCATGCTGACCGGAACGCTGGCCGCAACCGGAGCGGTCGAACCGGCGCCAAGCCCGGCGTCGCCGCTGCCCGAGACGCTTGTCGCCGCGCTGCGGGCGCTCTGGTCGGCATGTCCCGACGACATTGTCCGCGTGACGACTTCCCGGGCCATCATGCATCCGGCCGGTCCTGTCTTCATGGCGGAATCCGAAGCCCGCGTCCTTCACGAACTGCTCTGGTGGCTGCGCGCGGCGCGCAGCCGGCGTGACGAAACGGTCCTGCGCCAGACCGCGGCGATCGCACTCGACAAGACGGCCACGCGGTTGCGCGACTTCTGCCACATGGCGCAGACGCCGGACCTCCTATTCCGCCTGTCGATCGCAATGGAAGAGCCGGGGCTGCCCTTCGGAGCCCTGATCGACGAGGCCATCCTTGCCGCGGGACGCATCGGCGCCTGGCTCGACCTTCTCATTCCGTGGAACGGCATCAACGAAGCCTTTCGCAAGGCCCTGGACTGAAGGAGCGCATCATGGACAAGCTGTCGATCGGCATCATCGGATTTGGGGTCATCGGGCAGCGCTGGGCGGCCGCTTTCGCCCATGCCGGCCACGATGTCCGCGCCTATGATCCCGGCGGAGGACGGGAAGCGGCCTTCACGGATGCCCTGCCCGGCCTGATGGCCGATCTCGATGCATTGGCGGGGCCTTCCGAAACGCCCGGATCGATCCGGCTCTTCCCGTCCATGGCGGAAGCGCTTTCCGGCGTCGGCTTCGTGCAGGAAAGCGGCCCCGAGGACATCGCCATAAAACGGCTTCTGCTCGCCGAGATCGAGACCCATGTGGATGACGAGGTCGTCATCGCCTCTTCCTCCTCGGCGCTCCTCGTTTCCGACATGCAGACCGACTGCCGCATCCCCGGGCGGATCGTGCTCGGCCACCCGTTCAATCCGGCCCACCTGATGCCGCTCGTCGAGATCGTCGGCGGCAGGGCGACGGACGAAAAGGCGATGGCGACGGCGCGCTCCGTCTACGAGGCGGTCGGCAAGAAGCCGGTAACGCTGAAACGCGAGATCACCGGGCACCTGGCGCTGCGTCTGATGGGGGCCATGTGGCGCGAGGCGATCGCGCTGGTGCGCGACGGCGTCGCATCGGTCGAGGACGTCGATCGCGCCTTCATGTACGGCCCGGGACCGAAATGGACGCTGCAGGGTTCCTTCATCTCCAACCAGCTCAATGCGGCGGGCATGGAGGATTTCCTGCGCAAATACGGACCGACCTACCAGGCGATCTGGGACACGCTTCTCGATGCGAAGCTCGACGAGCCGACCATCCGTGCCGTCACCACGTCGACAGCCGAAGCGGTGCGTGGCCGCACCCAGGAGGATTTGCGCGAATCCCGGGAGGCCGGCCTGGTCGGCATTCTGCGGACTGTCGCCCGCCACGGCGCGCATTGATCCGCGAGCGAAGGAGATCTGAACGATGCACTACCGGACCGCCCTCGTCACCGGCGCCTCGAAGGGCATCGGGGCAGCCATCGCCGAAGCCCTGGTTAAGGAGGGGCTGATCGTTCACGCGCTTGCACGCGACGCGACGGCGCTTCGGGCGCTCGCCGACCGGCTCGGCCCGCGGCTGCGGCCGCTTGTCGCCGACGTGCGCGATCACGCGACGATCGCCGAGACGCTGGCGACTGTCGAAATCGACGTGCTCGTCAACAATGCCGGCGGCCTCGTCTCCGTCAAGCCCTTGTACGGGCAGACGGCGGAAGAGACGACGGATGTGGTGGCTCTCAACCTGACGGCCCCGCTTCAGCTCATCCGTCTCCTTCTGCCGGGCATGATCGCACAGAGGCGCGGCCATATCTTCAATCTCACCAGCACGGCGGCGGCCGCCGTCTTTCCCGCCACAACCACCTACGCCGCCGCCAAGGCCGGCCTTTCCCAGGCAGGCCGCGTCCTGCGTTACGACCTCGCCGGCACAGGCGTACGGTTGACGGAACTCGCTCCCGGGCGCGTCGAGACGGAATTCTACCTGAAGGCCTTCGACGGCGACCGCGACGCTCTGAGCGAGCGCATGTACACCCATCAGCGGCCGCTGCGGCCGGCAGATATCGCTTCCGTCCTCGTCTCGGCGCTCAACCTTCCCGAGCACGTCGACATTGCCGAACTGACATTGTCGCCGACCGAGCAGGCCGCCGGCGGACAAACATATCCCGCAGCGCCGGTGCCGTGACAACCTCACCGTCTGTCGGCGAGCCGGCGGTGGACGGCCGTGCAGGCCGCCTGCCAGGCGCCCGGTTGGTCGCGGGCTTCGAGAATGCCGAGGCCGAGCTCGGTAATGCCGCCGGGCGTGACGAGGTCCGCAAGGATTTCCTCCATGGGCTCCGGCTTCTCCGCCATCATCCGACCGGCGGCGACGAAGGTGAGCGCGACGAGCCGGCGCATGGTGGCGGCGTCCGCGCCTCGCTCGACCGACCAGCCTGCCGTGCGCCGGATGAGATCCTGCGCCCAGCCATAGACCGCCGCGTTCACCGTCGCGATTTCGAAATCGGCCTCGCTCGCAAGGGGGATGGCCGTTCCGAAGCGGCCGATCAGATCGCGGGCCACGCCGTTGTCGGGAAAATAAACGGTCGGGCTGGCACCAATCGCGGCCGCGGTCAGCGGCATGGCGCGAACCACCTCGGCCGGAGCAACGGCAAGGGCTTCAAGAGGAACGCCGGCGCAGACGGACACCACCACCTGCCCGACCCGCCAGGGAAGTCCGGCGACCGCGGCCGGCGCATCCTCGGGGCGTACGGCGAGAAGAACAAGGTCCGTGTCTTCCACCAGCGCCCTGTTGTCGGCGGCAAGCCGCAGGCGGTGAAGGTCTGCGAGCGAGGGCGCCTTGCCGCGCGGCGACAGGACGATGTCGGCGGCGGGAAGACCCGATCGCAGCAGGCTTTCGATCAAGCTTTGGGCCAGATGCCCGACGCCGAGAATTCCGACACTCATCGTTCGCCCTTCTCCGTTGCAGCACTTTCGCGGAATGTCATGTCCGACAATCTTGCCACCCGTGTCGACTCAGGGAAAAAGGATGCGTATTGAACTGTCGACACAGGATCCCGCAGAACCGTCCCGGAGATTTCATGACCGAACGATCCGACTTGACCGACATTGCCGACGGCCTGCCGGGAAGCGAACCCGAAGGCCGCCGGTCCGCCGACAGCAGCGAACGGGCCTACAACACGATCCGCAAGCTCCTCGTCGAGTTCAAGCTGAAGCCCGAGGAGCGCATCAACGAGATGCAGCTGTCGCGCAGCCTCGGCATTTCCCGCACGCCGATCCGCGAGGCGCTGAACCGGCTCGCCTCCGAAGGTTTCGTGTCGCTGACGCCGAACCGCGGCTTCTTCGTGCGCAGCCTCTCGACCGAGGGTCTTCTCGACCTTTACGAATTGCGCTCCATCATCGAATGCGCCGCCTTCAGGCTCATGTGCGAACGCGCGGAGGATGACCAGCTCGACCGGCTCCGCGCCTATTGGGAGGCGATTGTCGAGGGCTATCAGGATCATCCGCCGGACATCATCCTGACCGAGGACGAGGGCTTCCATCTGCTGATCGCCGAGCTGTCCGGCAATCCGGAAATCGTCGCTCAGTTGGCGGCGATCAATGCCCGCATCCGTTTCATCCGCCGCATCCAGATCGAGCATCGCACACACGACAAGCGGCAGGTGGCCTCGCATTCCGCCATCGTCGACGCGGCCATGAGGCGGGATACGGAACAGGGCGTGGAACTGCTGCGCCAGCATATCGAAATGACGGTCTCCGCAACGCAGCAGGCGCTGAAGGACGCCTTGCTGAAAGTTTTCGCTCCTGGCGACGACGACGCAAAGCCACGGCGCCGCAGGTTCTGACAAGGGCAAGGTAACCCGCACAAAAATTGAACGCAATAGTGTCGACACTTTCTTGACGGCGTCCCGATAGTCTGCTTCCATGTCTTCATCGGCAAGAAGACCGGAACGGCCTGCCATATCGAACAGGATTCGAACAAAGGGGAACCAAATGAAGTTCGTCACCTCGCTCTGCCTCGGCATGTCGCTGATCGCCACCCCGTCTTTTGCCGACGAGATCACCATCGGCCTCTCCGGTCCGCTCTCCGGTCCTCAGGCCTATTTTGGCACGACCTGGCACAAGGGCTTCATGCTCTACTGGGACAAGCTCAACGCCGCCGGCGGCGTCAACGGCACGACGGTCAAGTACAATCAACAGGACGACAAGGCCGACCCGCGTGAAGGCACGCTCGTCGCCCAGAAGTTTTGCGACGATGACGACGTCGTTATCGGCCTCGTGAACTTCAATTCCGGTGTTGCCCAGTCAACCCTGCCGATCTACGAGGACTGCTCGCTGCCGACGATGACCTTCGGCTCGAACCCGACCCTGACGCAGCAGGGCTACAAGTTCATGGTCCGCCCTGTCGCCAACGATCTCGCCGGCGCGCTCCTGCCGGCCGAATACGCGCTCAAGGAGCTTGGCGCGAAGACCGCGATTGTGGTCAACGACAAGCAGGTGTTCGGCCAGGGCATTTCGGAAATCTTCGGCAAGAACTTCGTCGAGGGCGGCGGCCAGCTCCTCGATACCCTCTCCGTCGCACCGACCGACGTGGATTTCACGGCTGTTCTCGCGCAGATCAAGGCGAAGGCGCCGGACGTCATCTATCTCGGCGCCGTCATGCCGCAGCTCTCGCTCTTCGCGAAACAGATGCACGAGCAGGGCGTCACGGCCACCCTCCTCGTCCCGGACGGCGGCTACACGCCGGAATACATCGACCAGGCAGGCGAAGCCAATGTCCAGGGTTCGCTGGTCGCCATCCAGGTGCCGCCGATGGACGCCTCGCCGGAGATCGCCGAGTTCGCCAGGCTCTACAAGGAGAAGTATGGCGAGGACGCCGGTCCCTATTCGATCTACGGCTATGTCCAGGGCCAGATCCTCGAGGCGGTGATCAAATCCGCCGCGGGCTTCAGCCGCGAGGAGATGAACGACGCCCTGCACGCCGTGAAGGTGAAGACCGCCGTCGGCGAACTGGAATTCGACGAGACCGGCGAACTCAAGGTGGCTCCGTCCTACCTCTACAAGGTGGAAGGCAAGGCCTTCGTCCTGATCGGACAGAAGTAAGGCCCCGACCCGTCGTCCGGTCGGCATGATGCCGGCCGGCGACGCCGTCGCGCTGTCGGCATGGCTTGCCTTTCCTGACCGGCCGCGCATTCCTATCCCTCGTCATCCCGCGCGCCCTTCGCGCCGGGCCCAACGGAGGGGACGCCCATGCTGGGAACCTTCATTCAACAGACCGTCAATGCGCTGACCATCGGCTCGATCTACGCTCTGATCGCGCTCGGCTATACCATGGTCTACGGCGTGCTGCGCATGATCAACTTCGCCCACGGCGAAATGTTCATGCTCGGCGCCTACGCCGCCTTCCTCGTGCTGACGGTGCTCGTCGGCGACATCGGAGCGGCCGGCGCCTTTGCACTCACGCTGGCCTTCTTCGCCGCCGTCATCGGCATCGGCTTCATCGGCGTCGGCATCGAACGGCTCGCCTACAAGCCGCTGCGCTCCTCGACCAGGCTTGCGCCGATGCTCTCGTCGCTCGGCGTGTCGCTCTCGCTCGTGACCGGCATACAAATCCTCGCCGGGCCGCAGCCCGTTGCCTTCCCGAATTTCTTCCCCGCAGAGCGCTACACTATCCTCGGTGGCACGGTGACGTCGGTGCAGATCGGCATCCTGGTCGCGGCCTTCCTGCTGATGTTCGCGCTCTATACGCTCGTCAACCGCAGCAAGATCGGCATCATCGTGCGTGCCGTGTCGGAAAGCCGGTCCACGGCGCAACTGCTCGGCATTAACGTCAATCTCGCGATCTCCATGGTGTTCTTTTCCGGGCCGCTTCTCGGCGCCGCCGGCGGCATCCTCTATGCGAGCTACTACGGCATCATGACCCCCACCATGGGCGCCGTCATCGGCCTCAAGGCGTTCACCGCGGCAATCCTCGGCGGCATAGGCTCGATCCCCGGCGCCATGCTCGGCGCCTATATCCTCGCCTTCGTGGAGGTGGCCGGCACCGCATTGCTCCCCACGCTCTCCGGCGGCCTGCTGGGCACCGAATATCGCGACGTGCTCGCCTTCGCGATCCTCATCCTCGTTCTGCTCGTGAAGCCGGCCGGTCTCCTTGGCGAGCCGGTCTCCGAGGAGAGCATGGTCTACAAGAGGGAGTTCTGATGTCCGCCGTCGAGACAACCGTCAAGGCAGCGCCGCGCGTCGCCCGGCTGCTGCCTTTCCTTTTCTTCGCGCTGGCCATCGCGCTCCTCCTCACAACCCCCTTCTTGCCGAATTATTATGTCCGCGTCGTCAACGGCCTGCTGATCTACATCCTGCTCGGCATCGGCCTTAACATCGTCATCGGCTATGCCGGCCTGCTCGACCTCGGCTTCGTCGCGTTTTATGCGGTCGGCGCCTATACCTACGGTCTGCTGGCGAGCCCTCAGCTCGACCTGCACCTTCCGTTTCTTCTCATCGTCGTCATAGCCGCCTTGCTCGGCATGCTGACAGGCATCCTGCTCGGCATGCCGGTGCTCAAGTTGCGCGGCGACTACCTCGCCATCGTGACCCTCGGCTTCGGCGAGATCATCCGCATCGTCATCAACAATCTCGACTGGCTGACCGGCGGACCGCAAGGCATCGCGCGGCTCGACAAGGCATCGATCGCCGGTCTCGAGATCGCCCGGCCGGGCGAAATCTACTGGCTGCTGGTCGTGACCGTGATCCTGACCGCTGTCGTCGTCTGGCGCATGGAGCACTCGATCCTCGGCAAGGCCTGGGCGGCAATCCGCGAGGACCAGGACGCGGCGCGCGGCATCGGCATCAACACCACGAACGCCAAGCTCGCCGCTTTCGCAACCTCGGCGACGATCGGTTCCATCGCGGGCGTGATCTTCGCCGCCTCGCAGCGTTTCGTCAGCCCGGAGAGCTTCACCCTGCAGGAATCCGTGCTGATCGTGCTGATGATCGTCATCGGCGGCATCGGAAACATCCTCGGAATCGTCGCGGGCGCAGCGATCCTCATCCTGCTGCCGGAGGTGCTGCGCGAGTTCGCGGAATGGCGTATCCTTTTCCTGGGCCTCCTGATGATCGCGCTGATCATCATCCGCCCCGGCGGTCTCGTGCCGCGGACCTTCGGCCCCGGCCAGTTCTTCCGGAGGCTCATCGGAAAATGACCGTCGTCTTCCAGAATCTCCGCAAGCAGTACGGCGCGAATGTCGCGATCGACGATGTCTCGACCGAATTCGCGCCCGGCCTCATCCATGGCATCATCGGTCCGAACGGCGCCGGCAAATCGACGCTGATCAACATGACGGCCGGTTCCTACACCGTCTCGGGCGGCGCGATCCTGCTCGACGGCCGGCGCCTCGACGGCCTGAAGAAACACGAGATCGCCAATTCCGGCGTCGCCCGCACCTACCAGAACATCCGCCTCTTCGACCAGATGACGGCACTGGAGAACCTTGAGGTCTGCTACTATCCCTCCGAGGCACACCACGCCTGGAAGGAGGTGCTGTGGCCGCCCTACGGCCGCGCCCGCGTCGCCGAACGGCGCTCGGCCTGTATGGAGATCCTGCGTTTCTTCAATCTGCAGACCTATGCGGACGCGGAAGCCGGCAGCCTTCCCTACGGTCGCCAGCGCATGCTGGAAATTGCCCGGGCGCTGGTGACGCACCCGCGCGTGCTGTTGCTCGACGAGCCGGCAGCCGGCCTCAACCATCACGAGACGGTCGAGCTTACTGCCAAGCTTGCCGAACTGCGCTCGCCGGAGCGTGTCATGATCGTCGTCGAACACGACATGGACCTCGTGATGGCGCTGTGCGACCGGATCGTGGTCATGCACCACGGCAAACTCCTCTTCCAGGGCACGCCGGCCGAGGTGCAGGCGAGCGCCGACGTTCAACTTGCCTATCTGGGGACCGCCAATGACATCGACGAAATCCGGGCCGCTGCTGAAGCTCGCCGGGCTCAGCTCGGGATACGGGCGCGTCAGCGTCCTTGACGGCATAGACCTGGAGGTCGACGACCGGGAAATCGTCGTGATCCTGGGGCCGAACGGCGCCGGCAAGACGACGCTGCTCAACTCCATATCCGGCGTCGCACGGCCGACGGCCGGCTCCATCCATTTCGACGGGCGCGACATCACGGGCGCTCGGCCGGAACAGGTGGTGCGCATGGGCCTCACGCATTGCCCGGAGGGGCGGCAGATCTTCCAGCGGCTGACCGTCGAGGAAAACCTCGTGGCGGCCCATATCGGCCGGGCCGGCAAGAGCTTCGAGGCGCTGCGCTCCGAGGTCTTCGATCTCTTCCCGGTCCTCAGGGAACGGCGCAACGGCATGGCGAGCCGTATGTCCGGGGGCCAGCAGCAGATGCTCGCCATCGGCCGCGCGCTGATGGCGGAGCCGAAGCTCCTGATGCTCGACGAGCCCTCGCTCGGCCTTGCACCGAAGATCGTCCACCAGATATTCCGCATCATCCTCGACCTGTCGACGACGGGCATTTCCGTCCTGCTCGTCGAGCAGAACGTGCAGCTCGCGCTGGAATGCGGCGACTACGCCTATCTCCTCAACACGGGGCGGGTGCGCCAGCACGGAGAGGCCCGGGAAATGGCCCGGCACGCGGCCCTCGGCGAGCATTATCTGGGCGGAGCCACAGAGGAAACGCTGCATGTTTGAGGTCGACTGGAAGACGCCGCATCTTTGGCGCAAGACGGCGCCGCCGCGCCCGGCCGCCGCGGCGCTCGACGGCGACATCACGACCGACGTGCTCGTCGTCGGGGGCGGCTTCACCGGCTTGGCCGCCGCGCTCGGCGCGCGCGACAGCGGCGTAAACGTCGTGCTTCTCGAAGGCAACGAGATCGGCTCGGCCGCGTCCGGCCGCAACAACGGCCTCGTCATCTCCCATCACTCAAAGGCCTCGCCCTCCGAATTCGAGGCTGCCTACGGCCGGACGCTTGGCGAACGCTACAACCGCATGGTCGCCGACGCCGCCGGTGTCGCCTTCGGCCTGATGCAGCGCTTCGGCATCGATGCCCACCAGGTGCAGGAAGGCTGGATCCAGCCGGCCCACACGGAGACGACGCTCAAGCGCGCCCGCATTTTCTACGAGGAATGGAAGGCCTTCGGCGCGAACGTCTCCTGGCTCGACCGGAAGGAAGCGACCGACATCATCGGCAGCCCCTATCTCGGCGGCTGGAAGGTCCTCAATTCCGGCCATATCAACCCTTTCGCCATGACGGTCGGCCTCGCCGCCGCGCTCGAACGGGAGGGCGTCCGGATCTTCGAGAACGCCCGCGGCACCGCCATCGAGAAGACCGGCGACGGCTGGCGCGTAACGACGGCGAAAGGCAGCGTGACGGCGCGCGAGGTGGTGCTCGCCACCAACGCGCTCACCGGCGACGTCTGGCCGGGGCTGAAGCGCACGCTGATCCCCTTCAAGGTTTTCCAGTCGGCGACCGATCCGCTGCCCGACGACCTTCGCGCGAGGATCCTCGTCGGCAACCCTGCGGTCTCGGACATGCGCAACGACATCCGCTACTTTCACTACGACTGCGACAACCGGCTGGTGAGCGGCGGGACGCATACCCTTTGGTTCGACGAGGCCGACCGCGGCCGTGCCAAGGTCTCGCAGATGCTCGGCCAGGCCTTTCCGGCCTTCGGCGGCGCGCCCCGGATGGTGGAATACTGGCACGGCACATTCGCGGTCGTGCCGGACCGGCGACCGCGCCTCTACCGGCTCGCCCCCGGCCTCGTCTTCGGCGGCGTCTATTCCGGCCGCGGCGTGGCGCTCTCCCTGTCGCTCGGCCAGGAACTCGGCCGCTGGGCCGCCGGCCGGCGCGCGGACGATCAGATGCCTCTCCCTGTCACCGCGATGAAACCGGTACCTTTCCACCCCGTAGCCGTGCAGATCGCGAACCGCATGCACCCTTGGCACCGCTTCAAGGACGGCAAGGCTTAGGTGCTTGATCGCAAGGGTTTGATGGTGCGGCTGGTGACGGCCGCATTCGTACGGAGGGACACTCCTCGCATTCCGCACTTTGCCGATAAAACATCTGGACAAAAATAGTGGATATCATCCACTATCTCGCATCAGCGAGATGACCTGCCGTGAGCGTGCCCGAATTCGACAGCCGAAAAGGGGAACATATGTCGCAGCCATTCATGCCCGAAAACGTCGTGCTTTCCGTCCGTGACCTGACGGTCGAACTGCCGGCGAACATGGAACGCCCCTATGCGGTCCGCGATATCTCCTTTGATCTCAGGAGCGGGGAAATTCTCTGCATCATCGGCGAGTCCGGCTCCGGGAAATCGGTGACGGCCAATGCCATCATGGGGCTTCTCGCCCCATCGATCGCGGTGACCGGCGGCCAGATCCTGTTCAAGGGAATGGACATCGTGAAGACACCGGAAGAGCGGCTGAGGCCGTTGCGCGGGCGTGCGGTCTCGATGATTTTCCAGGATCCGCTTTCGGCACTCAATCCGCTGATGACGATCGGGCGCCAGATCGCGGAGGTGATGGCGGCCCACGGCGTCGGCACGACGGAAAGCCGCGGCGCCAAGGTACTCGAACTGCTCGATGAAGTGGGCCTTCCCGACCCCCCGATCCTGCAAAACCAGTACCCCTTCAGACTTTCGGGGGGGCAGCGTCAGCGCGTCATGATCGCCATGGCGCTCGCGCTCGATCCGGACGTGCTGATTGCCGACGAACCGACGACAGCGCTCGATGTCACGACGCAGGCGCAAATCCTCGACCTGATCCGCAAGATACAGCGGCGCAAGAACATGAGCGTGATGTTCATCACCCACGACTTCGGCGTGGTGGCGGAGATCGCCGACCGGGTTGTCGTGATGGAAAAGGGTGAACTCGTCGAACAGGGACCGGCTGCGGATGTCCTCAACGCGCCGGGCCATCCCTATACGCAGCGCCTCGTCGCGGCCGTGCCGCATCTGCGCGAGGAGGCACGCAGTGCCGACACGCAGGCTCCCGTGGTGCTCGAAGCGCAGAACGTCGAAAAAGCGTATCGAGCGACCGGCTCCTTTTTCAGGAAGGGCCGCGCCGTCAAGGCCGTCGATCGCGTCAGCTTCACCATCCGCAAAGGGCAGACGATCGGCATCGTCGGCGAAAGCGGATCAGGCAAATCCTCCCTCGGGCGCGTGTTGCTGAAGCTGACGGATTGCGATGGCGGACGAATCCTCTTCGACGGCCGCGACATCGCTGACATGCCGGAAGACGCGTTCCGCTCGCTGCGACCCTACATCCAGATGATCTTTCAGGATCCCTTCGCCTCGCTCAACTCGCGTCGTACGGTCGGCAGCATTCTGACCGTCGGGCCCGTTGCGCATGGCACGGCGCCACATGAAGCGAAGACCAAGGCTCTTGAACTGCTACAGCGCGTCGGCCTGGACGCCGGAGCCTTTGAGCGGTTTCCCCACGAGTTCTCCGGCGGCCAGCGCCAGCGCATCGGCATCGCGAGGGCATTGATGTTCGATCCGGTGCTGCTCGTCGCCGACGAAGCCGTTTCGGCGCTCGACGTTTCGATCCAGGCACAGATTCTCGAACTGCTCGCAGGCGTGCAGAAAGAAATGAAGCTGGCGATGATCTTCATCACCCACGATCTGCGCGTCGCCAGCCAAATCTGTGACGAAGTGCTCGTCATGTACAAGGGCAGGATCGTCGAATCCGGTCCGCCGGAGAAGATATTCCGCACGCCGGAGCACGACTATACGCAGCGGCTCGTCGCCGCCATCCCGGGCGCAGAGTGGGGAACGGCCGCCTGATTTGAGAGAATGACAGCGGCGTGCGGAAGCACGTGCACCGCGTGCCAAAAGAGTTCATCTGACCGCTCCGGTTCGTAACAGAACCGGGGACGTTTCTGCTGCCGCAATGTTTCCTATTAGGAATTTTATTTTCTCCTCAAGACGATATTATAGTTGCATTTATCCACTATCTGCCTTTTGATTGAGGCTCGACACGGGCGAGAGCGAGGAACGGTGACCCACCGAGTTCAATGCGCGCTTCACAACTCCCTGCCTCTGTATGCGTCTCGAACAGGACACGATTTTGAAAACACCGGACAAGCTTCCAACAATGGCGGAGGACGTAGATCTCGACGTCCTGAACGACACGCTGAGCTTTTACATCCGAACGATAAACCTTGCGGTGTCCCGCGACCTCGACGAATGCCTCGAGGGCCTCGACGTCGCGAAAGGAACGGGCAAGATCACCACACTCCTCCTCGTCGACAGCCACCCCGGCATCCGTCCGTCGCTGATCGCGCAACTGACGATGAAGGACCGTTCGGCGATGGGCCGCATTGTCGAGCACCTGGTATCGCACGGCCTGATCCGGCGCGAGACCTCCGCCGAGGACAGCCGGGCACAGGAGCTCTACATCACGGAAAGCGGCGCGGAACTGGCGACCAAGGTTCGCGACCTCGTCACCAGGCAATCCAAGGATTTCTTCTCCTTCATCCCGGAAGACGAACAGGCCCAGCTCATGGACATTCTCGGCCGGGCCTATCGGCGGATCGTGGGGCTCGCATGACCAGAGCGGGCGAGCGCGTCGCACTTGTTTCCGGTGCCGGTCGTGGCATCGGTGTCTTCATCGCCAAAGAGCTCGCACAACAGGGATGGCAGCTCTCGCTCGGGATGCGCAAGCCGCAGGCACCCGCCTGGGCAGAACCCAATTCCGTTCATGTCGAGACCTACGACGCCAGTGACACCGAAGCAGAGATGCGCTGGGTAGCAAACGCGCTCGACCGTTTCGGACGGATCGATGCCATCGTCGCTAATGCCGGTATCATGATCCCGAAGACGGTGATCGAGGCGGATGATGCAGACCTCGACGCCATGCTGTCGGTGAATGTCAAGGCACCGCGCCGTCTCGCCAAGGCAGCATGGCCTTCGCTTGTGGCGAGCCGACGCGGCCGCTTCATCATCCTGGCATCGCTTTCCGGCAAGCGCGTCAAATCGGCGAAGGCAGGCCTCTACTCGATGTCCAAGTTCGCCGCCGTCGCCCTTGCCCACGGCATCCGGCAGGCCGGCTTCGATCAGGGTATCCGCGCCACCGCCGTCTGCCCGGGCTTCGTCGCGACGGACATGGCCGTCGCGATCACCGATCGACCCGCCGAGCTGATGACCGATCCGGCCGACCTTGCCCGCATCATCGCCATGTTGCTCGACCTGCCGAACGAGGCGAGCGTCGCCGAGTTCGCCGTCAACTGCCAGCTTGAGGAGTTCTTCTGACATGCCCGGTCCCTATGTCGTTCCCGTTCACGGGGACGCTGAATTGCCCAAGGACGTCGACGTGGTCGTCATCGGCGGCGGCATCGTCGGCTGCTCGACGGCGCTGGAGCTTTCGGAACGGGGCCTGCGTGTCGCGCTCTGCGAAAAGGGCGGCATCGGTCATGAGCAATCGAGCCGCAACTGGGGCTGGGTGCGCATCTCCCGCCGCGACCCGCGCGAGGTTCCGCTGATGGCGGAGGCGCTGCGCATCTGGAGCGGTCTCGACCAGCGCATCGGCCGCGATACCGGTTACAGGCGTGCCGGCATCATCTTCACTTGCGCGAACGACGAGGAATACGCCAACCACGAGCGCTGGAACCGGAATCTCGACGGCTACCAGTTCGAGTCGCGCATACTGAGCGCATCCGAATTCGCCGGAATGTTCCCGGGTTCGCAGATGAAGCTGAAGGGCGCACTCTACACCGCCGCAGATGGCCGGGCCGAGCCGCAGAAGGCCGCGCCTGCGATCGCAGAGGCCGCACGCGAAAAGGGCGCGGCGATCCTCACGGAATGCGCGGTTCGCGGCATCGAGACGTCGGGCGGCGGCGTCAGCGGCGTGATCACCGAACGCGGACCGATTGCCTGCACGGCGGTGGTGCTCGCCGGCGGCGCCTGGTCGAGCCTGTTTTCCGGCATGCTCGGGCTGCGGCTGCCGCAGCTCAAGGTGAAGAACTCCGTCATCCGCACCAAACCATTCGAGGGCGGTCCGGAACAGGCGATCTGGTCGAACGGCTTCGCCGTCAGGAAGCGCCAGGACGGCGGCTACACGATCGCCTCCGGCCATGAGAACGTCGTCGACATCGTGCCGACGTCATTCCGCTACGCGCTCGATTTCCTGCCGGCGCTGCGCAAGGAGTGGCGTTCGCTCAATTTTCGCGTCGGCGGCCGCTTCGTCGACGAAATCCGAATCCCTGATCGCTGGGCAATGGATGAGGCGAGCCCCTTTGAATATTGCAGGGTGCTCGACCCGAAACCGGCAAAGAAGCTCGCGGACAAGGCGCTTGCCAATCTCGCCAAGGCTTTCCCCGCCTTTGCCGGCGCCGAAGTGGCACAGCGCTGGGCCGGCTACATCGACGTGACGCCGGACGCCGTCCCCGTCATATCGGCGATCGACGCAATACCCGGCTTCCACATCGCGACCGGGTTTTCCGGCCACGGCTTCGGCATCGGCCCGGCCGCCGGTCGTCTGATGGCCGATATCGTGACCGGCCGGCCACCGCTGGTCGATCCCCATGCATTCCGCTTCTCCCGCTTCAGCGACGGATCGAAGATCGAGCTGATCAGCGGCTTCTGACGACCGGACAGCGGTCGAACACCGAGCCACCCGCAAGAGGTGGCCGCAAAATGGAACAGCAGCTTGAGATGCAACAGCAAAGGAGCAGCATCATGCCCGACAGCAGAGAAAATGCGATCCTGAACCCGACCCGCCGGCAGGCCCTGACCATGATGTTCATGGCGGGTGCGTCCGGCCTGGTCATGCCCAATCTCCTCGGCAAGGACCGAGCATTTGCGGCAGCGCCCGACAAGCCGACCGGCCAGCTTATCGTCGGTTTCTCGCAGGAGCCGACGGTCTTCAATCCGCACCTCGCCCACATCGAAGTAGACGAGGGCATCCATTTCGCGGTCTTCGACCCGCTCTTCAACGTCGATCCGGAAGGCAACTTCATACCGGCGCTCGCCGCCGAAGTGCCCACCGTCGACAATGGCGGTATCTCCGCCGACGGATTGAGCTGGAAGGTCAAGCTGAGGGACGGTGTCAAATGGCATGACGGCACGCCGTTCACGGCAGAGGACGTCAAGTTTACGCTGGAACTCATGGTCGATCCCGATTTCATCAGCTGGCGCCGCACCGGGCACGAGCGTGTGCGCGATCTCACGGTGGTTTCTCCGACGGAGATCACCTGGCGGATGGACCAAGCCTTTGCCCCCTACCCGTCCATCCTCGCCAGCACCTTCATCGTGCCGAAGCACATTCTCGAGCCGGAAAAGGACAAGAACACCGCGCCCTTCAACAATGCGCCGGTCGGTACCGGCGCCTTCAAATGGGGAAACCGCGTTGCCGGCGACCATATCGAGCTTCTCGCAAACCCGGACTATTTCGGCGACGGACCCTATCTCGAGACGCTGATCATCAAGTACATTCCGGACCTGACGGTCATGTATACCCAGTTCAAGACCGGTGACATCGATCTCGTCGGCCTGCAATGGATCACGCCCGACCACTATGACGAGGCCAAGGGGCTCGAGGGAAAGATCGTCGAGATCGTTCCGAGCGCCACCGTCGAGTCGATCACGTTCAACATGGCCCGCCCGCAGTTCAAGGATCTTGCAGTGCGCCAGGCCCTCTATCACGCCATCGACAAGCAATCGATCATCGAAGCGCTCTACTACGGCCTGCCGACGCCGACCGAGACCTACATGCCGCAGCAGTCCTTCTACTACAATCCGGACCTGCCGAAGCATGAATACGACCTCGAAAAGGCGAAGAAGCTGCTCGACGACGCGGGTTGGGCGCCCGGCGCCGATGGCATTCGCACCAAGGACGGCGTGCGTCTCGCCTTCTCGAATTCCACGACGGCCGGAAACCACATCCGGGAGCAGGTGCAGCAGTTCATGCAGCAATCGTTCAAGGAAATCGGCGTCGAGATGACGATCTCCAACCTGCCGCCTGCCGTCATGTGGGGCGAGTACTGGATGCAATCGCAGTTCGATTCCGTCGTCGTCGGCATCAACTTCCTGACCGGTCCCGATCCGGACACGTCGGACTACTTCCTGTCGACATCCAGTCCCGCCAAGGGCGGCAACGGCCAGAACACCTGGCAATATGACAATCCGGATGTGGACACGCTCCTCAAGGAGGCCGGTAATCTCTTCGTTCCGGAGGAACGCAAGGCGAAGTACGTGAAGATCCAGGAGATCATGCGTGCCGAACTGCCTTTCCTGCCGATGTTCCAGTACGCAACGGTGAGAGGCCGCAAGATCGGTGTCGAAGGCTTCAAGCCGAACATCAACAACCGCATCGACACCTGGAACGTCGCCACCTGGTACTGGGAATCCTGATCCGGCCGCCTACGGCCGGACTACTTCGTCACCTGCATTGCTTCCGTGACGCGGCGGCCGGCGTCGGAAAGACCGGCGCCGCCGCCGAGACAGGAGATCACCATGCTGCGCTATCTGATCGGCCGCCTGTGGCAAAGCCTCGTGCTTCTGGTCCTCGTTTCGATGATCGGATTTGCCGTCCTCAACCTCGCGCCCGGCGGACCGCTTTCGCAATATACGCTGACGCCCGGCATGACCCAGGAGGCGCTGGATCGCATCGCCGAGCGCATGGGGCTGAACCGACCCCTGCCGATCCAGTATCTCGACTGGATCTGGAACCTCGTCCAGGGCGACTGGGGCAAGTCCTATCGCGACGGGCAGCCGGTCCTGGACATCATCGGCGGGCACCTTTTCGCGACCCTTCTGCTGATGGGGACATCCACCGTCATCTCCATCCTCGTCGGCACCTGGATCGGCATCAGGGGTGCGACGAAGCGTTATTCGATCTTCGACTATACCGCGACGGTCGGCGCGATGATTGCGCTTTCCATCCCGACATTCTGGTTCGGTCTCGTTTCGATCTACGTCTTCTCGCTCAAGCTGAAGTGGCTTCCGGCCGGCAACATGTACACGATCGGCGACGGCTCGCTCGGCGACTACGCCATTCATCTCATCATGCCGAGCCTCGTGCTGGCGCTCGTCAACATCGCCGTCTGGAGCCGATACATGCGCACCGCAACGCTCGACGTGATCAATCAGGATTTCGTGCGCACGGCGCGTGCCAAGGGGCTCAAGCCGCGGCGGGTCCTGATGAAACACGTGGTCGGCAACGCGCTTCTGCCGATGATCACGCTCGCCGGCCTGCAACTGCCCACCATCCTTGGCGGCGCGCTGGTCACCGAGACCGTCTTCACCTGGCCCGGCATGGGCCGGCTCTTCCTCGATAGTCTCGGCTACAGCGACTATCCGGTGATCATGGGGCTCCTCATGTTTTCCGCCATCCTCGTGCTCATCGGCAGCCTGATGGCCGATCTGCTGGTCGCCTTCGTCGACCCCCGTATCCGGCTCGGTTAGGAGAAGCACCATGCCCGCGACGACCCTTTCGGCTGGACACGCCGGCCGCACCTCCCGCTGGTGGCAGAACCGCACGCTTCGCCGCTTCACACGTCACCGGCTCGCGCTCTTCGGCCTCATCATGATCACGCTCCTGGTGCTCGCCTGTGTCCTCGGGCCCCACATCCTCCCCTATGACGAGCTCTTCATCGACCTGAGGGCGCGCTTCGCCCCACCCTTCACCGGTTACCATATCTTCGGAACCGACCCGCTCGGCCGTGACGTCGCCGCGCGCCTCTTCAATGCCGGGCGCATCTCGCTCCTCGTCGGCTTCTTCGCGATGCTGCTCTCCACGCTGATCGGCACGGTGATCGGCATCGTCGCCGGCTACTACGGCGGGCGGATCGGCGCGGCGCTGATGCGCTTCGTCGATGCCTTTCTTTCCTTCCCCAGCATCTTCCTGCTGCTCGCGCTTGCGGCCTTCATCAAGCCGAGCCCCTTCATGATCACGGTCATCATCGCGGTCACGAGCTGGATGGAGATCGCGCGGCTGGTGGAGGCGGAAATCCGCTCGCTGCGCGAACGCGACTTCGTCGTTGCCGCGCGCATGCTCGGCCTCTCGAACAGCTGGATCATGTTCCGGGAACTGCTGCCCAACGCGATCGGCCCGATCATCGTCGCGGCGACGCTCACGGTCGCACGCGCCATCCTGCTCGAAGCCTATGTCAGCTTCCTCGGCTACGGCATCCAGCCGCCGCTGCCAAGCTGGGGCAACATGCTGAACGGCGCCCAGCAATATCTGGACAGCGCCCCCTGGCTCGCCATCGTGCCCGGCATCGCAATCACGCTGGCGGTAACGAGCTTCAACTTCATCGGCGACGGCCTGCGTGACGCGCTCGACGCCCGCAGCGACCTGAACTGAGGAATGCCCGATGGCTTCGTTTTCCCCCTTCGATGCCTCGCTCTGGCATGCGACCGCCGTGCCGGCATCGCCGACGGTTCCTCTGGAAGGACGCGTGCGCACGGACGTCTGCGTTGTCGGCGGCGGTTATACGGGCCTGACGACCGCCCTTGAACTCGCCCGGAAGGGTGTCAGGGTCGTGTTGCTCGAACGCATGGAGGTCGGCTTCGGCGGATCCGGCCGCAATGCCGGGCATTCTACGCCCACCTTCACCCATTACAGCCTTGCCGAGCTGCGCCGCATGCTGGGCGAGCCCTGGGCCGAACGCCTGATCGCCCGCCAGACATGCGCCAATGACCGCGTCGCAGACATGATCGGACGCTACCAGATCCAGTGCGAATGGCAGCAGAACGGCTATGTGATGGGCGCGCCGCACGCCAGGGCCTTGAAGGCGCTTGAGGAGAAGGTGCGCAGCTACAATGCCGCCGGCGCCCGCACGCGGCTGATCGACAGGGCCGAGGCGGAGGCCATCACCGGCAGTCCGCGTTTCCACGGCGGCTGGCTGCACGAGGAAGGCGGCCATCTGAACCCGCTCGGCTATGCCCGCGGGCTCGCCCGCGCCGTCATGCAGGAAGGCGGCACCATCCATACCGGCTCGGCGGCGGCCTCCTGCGAGCGCGAGGGCTCGGGCTGGGCGGTCGGCACGCAGCGCGGCACGGTCGTCGCCGACAAGGTGATCTTCGCGACCGGTGCCTATACCGTCGGTGGATGGCCGAAGCTCGACCGGACCTACAAGATCCACAAGGTCTTCGTCGCAGCCACGCAGCCGCTCAATCCGACGCTCCGCGCCACGGTGCTCCCGCGCAACACGACGATCCATGACGGGCGCGGCGACATCTATGTCTACAAATACAATGCCGAAGGCCGCATCGTCGCCTCGATGTTCCCCATGGGGCAACGGGGCCGCGACCTCGACTATACCCGCCGCGTCATGACCGACCGGCTGAAATGGCTGCACCCGCAGATCACCGGCGATATCCGCTGGGACTATTTCTGGTTCGGCGAACTCGACATGCAATACCGCACGATTCCCCGCCTCTATGGCCTCGCACCCGGCGTCGTCGCGCTGACGGGGCTTTCGGGCCGCGGCGTGCCGACCGGCAGCATGCTTGGCGGCATCCTGTCCGAATGGGCACTGGACGTGCCGGAAGCCGATCTCGACCTCAAGGTGGAACCGCTCTCGGCCGCGCCCTTCTACATGAACTTCGGACCGCCGCTGGCACTGCGCTACTACCGCGTTTCCGACTGGATCAGAACAAGGCTCGCCGGCGCGGAACTGCCGCCGCACGCCTGAGGCCTTCTGCGCACCGAACGCGTCCGGGAGTTGACACGGTTACTCCCGCCACAGGACCTTGACCGCGAGCGTGGCGGCGGATGTCCGCTTTTCCACGGCGAGCTTGTTGAATATCTGCTCCATGTGCTTGTTCACCGTCCGCGGCGACATGGCCAGGATGTCGGCGATTTCCTTGTTGGATTTGCCGTGTGCCACCCAGAGCAGGACCTCGGCCTCGCGCAGTGTCAGACCGAAGGCCTTGATGAGCTGCTCCTCGTCGGTGCCGCGATGCCGATCGACGAGCCTAAGCAGAATTTCGCCGTCCTCACCATGCGACAGCAGCCGAAATTCGATATCTTGAGAATGGCGGGAATAGCGCAATATCTGCGGCAGGGGCGGTCCCTCCTGGGCCGGCGAATCACAGAGCCACCCGACGACTTCCCACGGCAGATAGGCGCCGGCATCAGGCCGTACCCCGACTCGCAGCAGCAGTTCGCTGGCTTGCGGCGTCGACCAGCCGATCCGGCCGTTGCCGTCGCAGGCGACGATCCAGCGGCCCGTGGAATCCAGCGCATTGCGGGCCGAGCGGGCACGCCTGGCATTGCCGAGATGCACCCGCATGCGGGCGAAGAGCTGATCGAGCAGGATCGGCTTGCTGACGAAATCGACACCGCCCGAAGCCAGCGCCTTCACCACGTGCTCGCTCTCGTTATAACCTGTCATGAAGATGACCGGCAGGTCTGCGAAGCCAGGCGCGGCCTTCAGGATCAGGCAGGTCTCGAAGCCATCCATGCCGGGCATGATCGCATCCATCAGGACGATATCGGGGGCCGTCGTGTTGGCGAGCGTGATCGCCTGCCTGCCGCTGCTGGACAAGACGACGTCCATGCCCTCGAGGCTCAGCGCGTCGGAAAGCATGGCGAGCGCATCAGGGGAGTCATCGACGACCAGGACCTTGTTGCAATCGGATGGATCAGACATTTTTCTTCGTATCCTCGATCACGGCAAGGAAATCGCGCAGGCGATAACTCGTTGCCAGATGACGCATGTGTCTGCAAAACCGCGCCGTTTCCGGCTCGGAGACTTCGAGATCGTTCAGCATAGCCTCGATCGAGCGCACAAAGCCGGTCTGGCCCAGGGTGCGCAGCTGGCGCAGCTTCTGCTCGTCCGGCAGTTCCCCTGCGGAGAAGCGCGGCGGGATTTCGACATCTTGCGGCCGGCCATCGCCATAGGTCCAGGTCAGCGGAACAAGGGCTGCCAGTCGTTCGAAGAGCTCCTCGAAGCCAAATGGCTTTATCAGGTAGGAATCATGGAGGTCGGAATATTCGGGCCTGGTCCGATCGGTCCCCGCCTCGGCAGACAGGATCAGGATCGGCAGGTCGCGGTCGAGGCGCTGCCGGATCCGTCGGGCCACCTCCCAGCCTGACATCGAGGGCATGGCAATGTCGAGGATGACGATGTCAGGACGATGGAGCGCCAACTGTGACAGGCAAGCAGGTCCATCGGTCACGGTGACGACCGCGAAGCCCATCGGCACAAGGACGTCCTCCATCAACGCGCGCTGAACGGGGTCGTCATCGGCAACCAGCACCGTTCGCCGCGGCCCTTCGTAGCCGGTGATGGCGAGCGCCAGCCCCGCCATGTCGTCCGGCTTGGCCGCCGATGACAGCATAAGCCGGATGGTGAAATGGGTGCCCTTCCGGGGTGTGCTTTTCAAGGTGAGTTCACCACCCATGATCTCCACCAGCAATTTGGTGATCGTCAGACCAAGACCGGTGCCGGGCGGACCGATTTGACCGGCCACGCCCTCGGCGCGCTCGAAAGGGAGAAAGATCCGCTCGATATCGCTCGCCTTGATGCCAACGCCGGTATCCTCGATCTCGAAGGTCGCCACCTGCCCGCGATAGGACAGACTGAAGCAAACGCTGCCGGCATGGGTAAACTTGATGGCGTTCGAAAGCAGGTTGATGAGCACCTGACGAAGCCGCTTCTCGTCGGTGTAGACGTAGTCGGGCATGCTTGAGGTCGCGCGGAATTCGAAGCCGATTCCCTTGGCCTGCGCCTGCAGGCTGAACATGTCGACGATCTGATCGAGGAAGGGCCCGAGCGCAATCTTGTGTCGGAAGATCTCCAGCTTGCCGGCCTCGATCTTGGAAATATCGAGCAGACCTTCGATCATGTCGGCCAGGTGTTCGCCACTGCGCTTGATCGTGCGCGCGGCATTGTGAACATATCCCGGCATGCCCTTCTGTCTCTCCAGCAACTGGGCATAACCCAGAATGGCGCTCAGCGGCGTGCGCAGTTCGTGGCTGAGCCCAACCACATATTTGCTCTTGGCGACATTGGCGGACTCGGCCGCCTCCTTTGCCTTCTGCAACTGCCGATCGGTCTCCTCATGCGCCTTGATCTCATCCATGAGCAGGCGAGTGTGGCGCCGTGATTCGTCCTCCGCGAATTTCCGGCTTTCCTGGGCGAGCACGAACAACCAGACGATGATGCCGGAAATAATGAAGACGATGATGAACAGTTTCCAAAGCACCGCCGAGATCGGACCGGCCGGCAGCGAGCGGTCGATGGTGCTCTGAAAATAGATCAGCCAGAATACCACGCCGATCGACAGCGTAACCATCGTCAGGATGGCGGCATAGCGCATCAGCCGGCCCTCTACCCAGACCGCGAAACGGGCGGGCAGAAGGGCTGCAGCGGCGCTGCGCACCTGGTCCATGAGCCGTGCATCGGTCTTGCAAAGGTCACCGCAGCGCGCGTCAAGCGAGCAGCAAAGCGAGCAGATCGGTCCGGAATAAACCGGGCAGCCGGCCATGTCCTCGCGGTCGAAGCGGTGCTCGCAGATGCAGCACTGGATCATCGGCTGGTTGGCCCAATCCGCCTTTGTCTCGCGGGCGATGTAGTAGCGCCCGCGCGTGGCGAAGGCGATCACCGGGGCAAGGACAAAGGCGCAGAGCAGCGCCACAAAGATGTAGATCTGGGCGAGGAAAGTACCAAAGAAGCCGAGATAGGCCAGCAGGCCGGCGAGGTCGGCGATGCACATCGCACCGAAGCCGGCCGGGTTGATGTCGTAAAGATGGGCGCGCTTGAACTCAATGGTGCGCGGCGACAGCCCCATCGGCTTGTTGACCGTGAGATCGGCGACGATCGCCGCCATCCAGGATACCGCGACGATGGCATAAAGGCCGAGCGTCTGCTCGAGCGCCTTGTAGACGCCGAATTCCATCAACAGCAGGCCGAGCAGCACGTTGAACACCAGCCAGACGACGCGCCCCGGATGGCTGTGGGTCAGGCGTGAGAAGAAATTCGACCAGGCGATCGAACCTGCATAGCTGTTCGTGACGTTGATCTTGACCTGGCAGACGATGACGAAAATGCCGGTGAGCCCCAGCGCCAGTTCCGGCGAGGCGAGCATTTCCCTGAAAACGCTGAGATACATCTGGGTGGGATCAGCAGCATTGTCGAAGATGACACCGTGCTGAAAGGCGTAGAAGGCCAGAAACGAGCCGGCGAGGATCTTCAGGCCGCCGATCAGGACCCAGCCGGGACCGGCGAACATCAGCGCCGCCCACCACCGCAGGCGGTTCTTTCGCTCCTGGCGCGGCAGGAAGCGCAGGAAGTCGACCTGTTCCCCGATCTGCGCGACCAGCGAAAACAAGACCGCGGAAGCCGCACCGAAATGGGCAAGATCGACAGAGCCGTCCGGCTGACCCCAGAGGCCGGTATATCCGGTCCACTGGCGCACCGAGACGTGGCTCTGCACGGCGATGAAGACGAAAGGTGCAAGCTGCAGCACGATCCAGAAAGGCTGCGTCCAGGCCTGAAAGCGACTGATGAAGGTCACCCCGTGCGTCACCAGCGGGATGATTACCAGGGCACTGACGATGTAGCCGATCGACAGGGGCAGGCCGGTGCACAACTCCAGCGCCGTCGCCACGATCGCCGCCTCGATGGCAAAGAAGATGAAGGTGAATGTGGCATAGATCAGCGACGTGACGGTCGAGCCGATATAGCCGAAGCCTGCGCCGCGGGTCAGCAGATCGATGTCGACGCCGAATTTTGCGGCATTGTAGGCAATCGGAATTCCCATCAGGAAGATGATCGTGCAACTGACGAGGATTGCGGCGACTGCGTTTGCGAAGCCGTAATTGAGCGTGATCGATCCGCCGATCGCTTCCAGAGCCAGAAAGGAAATTGCGCCGATCGCCGTGTTGGCGATGCGGCCGCTGGAGAAACGACGCACGCGATAGGCGGTAAAGCGCAGCGCGTAGTCCTCCAGGGTCTGGTTGGCGACCCATTTGTTATAAGTCCTGCGATTTCTCGGAATCCTCTCCGCTACGGTCACGACAGGTTACTCCACCGGGTTGCCGGCCCGTCCGCCGCACCAAGCGGTCGGCGCGTCCCGATTATGCTGCCACGGCGAAGCAAGAAATGTTCCAGTCATGTCGCCATGCGCCGTCACCCGCGGGACATCCTTGCTGCAGACCGTGATATCCGGATTCAAAACTTCAATTTTTCCCAACGAATTCAATTCTCCGATGTATCGATCCTGCCATTTGCCCCAATGCTAGGGGGAAAACGGGCAAGGACAAATACGTCAAACGCTCCATTGTTGCGTTGCAGCATCATCGCGACACTCGCGTCAGTTGGCCGGATCAAGCCAGCACCTTCCGAACACAAGCGAGATGAGGCTCTGCCATGAAGGACGAACCATCGAAAAAACCGATGCCCGTGACCCGCAGGACGCTGCTGGCGGGTATTGCCGCAATGCCCTTGCTCACCATGGGCGGTGCGCCGGTTCTGGCCGCCGACTATCCCACTGCCGCCGTCAACACGACCGGGCTCGCCGTCACGGACGACACCGTCAAGGTGGGCATCCTGCATTCCGTCACCGGGACGATGGCGATCAGCGAAACCGGCTCGGTTCAGGCGGAGAAGCTGGCAATCGAGCAGATCAACGCCGCGGGCGGCGTGCTCGGCCGCAAGATCGAATTCATCCAGGAAGACGGTGCCTCCGATTGGCCAACCTTCGCGGAGAAGGCGAAGAAGCTGCTGGTCCAGGACAAGGCCGCCGCCGTCTTCGGCTGCTGGACGTCCGCCTCGCGCAAGGCCGTGCTGCCGGTCTTCGAGCAGTATAACGGCATGCTCTATTACCCGACCTTCTACGAAGGCCTCGAGGAAAGCCCGAACGTGATTTACACGGGGCAGGAGGCAACCCAGCAGATCCTGGCCGGGATCGATTGGGTGGTGAAGGAAAAAGGCGCCAAGTCCTTCTACCTCCTCGGCTCCGACTATATCTGGCCGCGCACCTCCAACAAGATCGCCCGCAAGCATATCGAGAAGCTGGGTCTTGAGGTGGTGGGCGAGGAATACTATCCGCTCGGCCACACCCAGTTCAACTCGGTGATCAACAAGATCAAGCTGAAGAAGCCCGACGTCATCTACGCGATCATTGTCGGCGGTTCCAACGTCGCCTTCTACAAGCAGCTGAAGGCGGCCGGCATCGACCTTTCAAAGGAGAAGCCGCTGCTGCTGACGATCTCCGTGACGGAGGACGAGATCCTCGGCATCGGCGGTGAGAACATGACCGGCGCCTATGCCATGATGAAGTACTTCCAGAGCCTTGAGAACGACAACAACAAGCAGTTCGTCGCCGCCTTCAAGAAGATGTGGGGCGACAGCATCGTCATCGGTGACGTGACCCAGGCGGCCTATCTCGGCCCCTGGCTGTGGAAGGCGGCCGTCGAGAAGGCCGGCTCCTTCGACATCGACAAGGTGAAGGCCGCGTCTCCGGGCATCGAACTGACCACCGCGCCGGAAGGCTACGTCAAGATTCACGAGAACCATCACCTCTGGTCGAAGGCGCGTGTCGGCCTCGCCCAGCCCGACGGCCAGTACAAGGTGGTCTACGAGACGTCCGACCTGATGGAACCCGACCCGTTCCCCGAAGGCTATCAATAAGCCTTTCCTGGCGCTGTCCCGCCCGCCAGGCAGGGCAGCGCCCCTTTCCTTCCCCTCCCGAATTGCGAATGGCGAGGCCGCGATGATTGGCGACTATACCTTTGGTGAGTTCACTTCGATTTTGGCCATGCAGGGTTTCGCAGGCCTCAGCCTGTTTTCCGTCTTCGTGCTGATGGCGCTCGGTCTTGCCATCATCTTCGGCCAGATGGGCGTCATCAACATGGCTCATGGCGAGTTCATGATCCTCGGGGCCTATGTCACCTATCTCTGTTCCCATCTGGTCACGGAATATGTGCCGGTGCTGTTTCCGGTCTATTTCTTCGCGGCCATGGCACTGGCCTTCTGTGCCTCCTTTGCACTCGGCGTATTGGTGGAATGGAGCTTCATCCGCCATCTCTATCGCCGGCCGCTCGACACGCTTCTGGCGACCTGGGGACTGTCCCTGATCCTGCAGCAGGTCTACCGTTCGGTCTTCGGTGCCCGCGAGGTCGGCGTTACGCTGCCTGACTGGATGATGGGATCGGTCGCACTGACCGACATGATCGAAATCCCGATCAACGGCCTGTTCGTCATGGGCCTGACGATCCTGATCGCCTTTGCCGTCTATCTGATGATGACGCGGTCCATCTTCGGCAAGCAGGTGCGTGCCGTGCTGCAGAACCGGGTGATGGCCGGCGCGGTCGGCATAGATACCAAGCGGGTCGACCGCATGACCTTCGGGCTCGGCTGCGGCATTGCCGGAATCGCCGGTTCCGCCTTCACGATGATCGGCTCGACCGGGCCGACCGCAGGCCAGCTCTACATCGTCGACACCTTCCTGGTGGTCGTGTTCGGCGGCGCCGGCAGCCTGATCGGCACGATCGCGTCGGCCTTCACCATCTCTCAGGCGCAATCGACGATGGAATTCTTCATGAGCGGCTCCATGGCAAAGGTTCTTACGCTGCTGACCGTCGTCGGCATCCTGATGCTGCGCCCGCAGGGCCTTTTCACACTCAACATCCGCCGCTGAGGAGTACCACCGATGCTCTCCGACACCTTTCTTTTCAAGCAACGCGAATGGCTGGCTTTTGTCATTCTTGCTGCAATCATCCTGATCGTCCTGCCAGCGAGCGTCGATGTCTTCCGGCTGAATCTGGTCGGCAAATATCTGACCTATGCCTTTGTGGCATTGGGGCTTGTGCTCTGCTGGGGACTTGGCGGCATCCTGAGCCTCGGCCAAGGGATATTCTTCGGCCTCGGCGGCTACTGCATGGCGATGTTTCTGAAGCTTGAGGCGTCCACGCCGGAGGCGACGAAGATCCAGTCGACGCCGGGCATTCCCGATTTCATGGACTGGAACCAGGTGACCGAACTGCCCTTCTGGTGGCAGCCGTTCCATTCCCTGGGGTTCACGCTCATCGCAATCCTGGCCGTGCCGGTGCTGTTTGCCTATGTCATCGGTGCAGCCATGTTCAAGCGACGGGTCGGCGGGGTCTACTTCGCCATCATCACTCAGGCGATCGCGGCCATCCTCACCATCCTGATCATCGGTCAGCAGGGGTATACCGGCGGCGTCAACGGCATTACCGACCTGCGCACGCTGCTCGGCTGGGACATCCGCACCGACGCCGCCAAAGTCGTCCTTTATTTCGTCAATGCAGTGCTGCTGATCGCATGCCTGGTCCTCGCCCAGCTGGTCAGGAAGTCCAAGTTCGGCCGCCTCCTGGTTGCGATGCGCGACCGCGAGGACCGCGTGCGTTTTTCCGGTTATGACGTGTCGAACTTCAAGATCTTCATCTTCTGCCTGGCCGCCGCCTTCTCGGCCGTCGGCGGGGCGATGTTCACGCTGCAGGTCGGCTTCATGTCGCCCTCCTTCGTCGGAATCGTGCCATCGATCGAAATGGTGATCTTCTGCGCGGTCGGCGGCCGCCTGTCGCTGTTCGGCGCCGTCTATGGCGCGCTGCTCGTCAACTTCGCCAAAACCAGTTTCTCCGAAAGTTTCCCCGAACTCTGGCTGTTTGCCATGGGCGGGCTGTTCATCGCAGTGGTCATGGCCTTCCCCCTCGGGCTTGCCGGGGTAATCCGCGAACACGTCGAGCCGGCGCTATTGAGGGTCACCAGGCGTCTGGTCCTGCAGCGCGGCAGTGCCGTGGCCGCCTCCTCCTCTTCGCAGTGAAAGGCCATCGCCATGGACCCGAACGCACCTGCCGATTTCCTTCTGAGCGTCGAAAGGCTCACGGTCTCCTTCGACGGTTTCAAGGCGGTCAATGACCTTTCCTTCTATGTCGATGAAAACGAGATTCGCGTGATCATCGGTCCAAACGGCGCCGGAAAGACGACCGTGCTCGATCTGATCTGCGGGCGCACCCGGCCCACCGAAGGTTCCATCCGCTTCAAGGGAGAGGAACTGACCGGGATGCGGGAACACGAGATTGTCCATGCCGGGGTCGGCCGCAAGTTCCAGAACCCGTCGATCTATGAGGATCTGACGGTGTTCGAGAACCTCGAGCTTTCCTTTCCGCGGGGCCGCAATGTGTTCGGCGCGCTCTTCTTCCGCCGCGACGCCGAAGTGCGCGACCGGGTCGAGGAGGTTGCCGAGATGATCTTCCTGAAGGATCACCTGAACACCGAGGCGGCGATCCTCAGCCACGGACAGAAGCAATGGCTGGAGATCGGCATGCTTCTGATCCAGAGCCCCAAGCTCCTGATGCTGGACGAACCCGTCGCAGGCATGAGCATCGCCGAGCGCAGGAAGACCGCGGAACTCCTGAACACCATCATCCGCAACCAGTCGGTGATCGTGATCGAGCACGACATGAAATTCGTCGAGGACATCGCCCACCGGGTGACCGTGCTCCATCAGGGACGGGTGCTCTCCGAGGGTTCGATGGAGCGCGTCAAGAACGACCCGAAGGTCGTTGAAGTCTATCTCGGGCACTAGGAGGCATCGCCATGCTCTCAGTCGAAAACCTCCATGTCGCCTATGGCCAGAGCGAGGTCATCCACGGCCTCGACCTCACCATCGCGCCCGGTGAAATCGTCGCCGTCATGGGCCGCAACGGCATGGGCAAGACCACGCTGATGAAATCGCTGATCGGCATCGTGCCGTCGAGCCGGGGCGTCATCCGCATCGGCGACCGGCCGATCGAAATGCTCGAAAGCTACCAGCGCGTCGGCGCGGGCCTCTCCTACGTGCCGCAGGGGCGGATGATCTTCTCCGCCATGACAGTCACCGAGAATATCGAAACAGGTCTCACCGTGACGGGCGAAAGGACCGTGCCCGATCATATCTACGAACTGTTCCCGGTGCTGCTGGAGATGAAAAGCCGACGCGGCGGCAATCTCTCAGGCGGACAGCAACAGCAATTGGCGATCGCCAGAGCGCTGGCTTCCAGGCCGAAGGTGCTGATCCTCGACGAGCCGACCGAAGGCATCCAGCCGTCGATCATCAAGGAGATGGCCCGCACGCTCTGCCGCATCCGCGACGAGATGGGACTGTCCATCCTCGTTTCCGAGCAGGTGCTGAGCTTCGCTCTCGATATGGCCGACCGGGTCCTGGTCATCGAAAAGGGCCAGATCGTCCACGAGGCGCCGCGCGCGGGTATCGATGAAGAAAAGGTCTCCGCCTTTCTCTCCGTCTGACCGCATTCCTGCCCGATCCCATTCGTCAAGCAACGCCATTCATCAAACCAGGAAGGAGAACGGCATGCCCGATACCCTCATAAAGGTGGATCTCAGCGAGTCCGCCTACGGCAACGAAAAAATCCACAACCGCTGGCATCCCGATATTCCGATGGCATGCTGGGTCGAACCCGGCGACGATTTCCGCGTCGAGACGTATGACTGGACCGGCGGCCAGATCAAGAATGACGACGATGCCTCCGACGTGCGCGACGTCGATCTCTCGCAGGTCCACTTCCTGTCCGGCCCGATCGGCGTGAAGGGTGCCGAGCCCGGCGACCTGCTGGTGGTCGACATCCTTGACATCGGCGCCTTCGACAACAGCCTGTGGGGCTTCAACGGCTTCTTCTCCAAGAAGAACGGCGGCGGCTTCCTGACCGAGCATTTCCCGGAAGCGCAGAAGTCGATCTGGGACTTCCATGGCATGTTCACGTCCTCGCGCCATGTGCCGGGCGTCAAATATGCCGGCCTCATCCATCCAGGCCTGATCGGTTGCCTGCCGGACCGCAAGATGCTCGATCTGTGGAATACCCGCGAAAAGACGCTGTTCGACACCGATCCGGCGCGCATTCCCGCGCTCGCCACCCTGCCGGACGGCGGCCCGACCGCGCATATGGGCGCCCTCAAAGGCGAAGCCCGCGACAAGGCGGCCGCCGAGGGTGCTCGCACGGTCCCGCCGCGCGAACACGGCGGCAATTGTGACATCAAGGACCTCTCGCGCGGCTCGAAGATCTATTTCCCGGTCTATGTCGACGGAGCCGGCCTTTCCATGGGCGACCTGCATTTCAGCCAGGGCGACGGCGAGATCACCTTCTGCGGCGCCATCGAGATGGCGGGGTGGCTGCATATCAAGGTATCGCTGATCAAGGACGGCATGGCCAGATACGGGATCAAGAACCCGATCTTCCGGCCCTCGCCGATCACGCCGAAATACGACGACTACCTGATCTTCGAGGGCATTTCCGTCGACGAGGGCGGCACACAGCACTATCTCGACGTGCATATCGCCTACCGTCAGGCCTGCCTGAACGCCATCGAATACATGACCAAGTTCGGTTATAGCCGCGCCCAGGCCTATGCCATCCTTGGCACGGCGCCGGTCCAGGGCCACATCTCCGGCGTGGTGGACATCCCCAACGCCTGCGCCACTCTGTGGCTGCCGCTCGACATCTTCGAGTTCGACATGAAGCCCGGCGCCGACGGTCCGACCAAATTCCTCGACGGCAGGGTCAACGTGCCGCTTGCACCCGATTTGTGATCATCGAAGACGACCGGGGCGGCCGTGCCGCCGCCCCGATTGTGCGCATCCCACGCTCCGGAGCCAGCCATGCCCTATTACGACTATCTCTGCGACGCCTGCGGCCCCTTCACCGAACTGCGCCCGATGGCGCGCTCGGCCGAGCGCTGCGACTGCCCGGCCTGCGGTACGCCGGCACCGCGCGCTTTCTTCACCACCCCCTTCTTGGCATCGATGGACAAGGGCGCGCGCGTGGCCCATGCGACCAACGAGAAGGCGGCGCACGAGCCCAAGACCTTGAAAAACCTTGGCCATGGCTCCGGATGTGGCTGCTGCAACGGCAAAGCGAAGCCCAAGGCGGTCTATCGCGCCGACGGGGCCAAGACCTTTCCCGCCGCACGACCCTGGATGATCAGCCACTGAATCAATGTCGCGCCATTCCTGTTGGAAAATCCCGCCTGCCGCGATGGACGACGGGCGTCGAGGAAGAATGCAGCTTCCGCGATCGCCGGCCCGCGCGTCCCGCAGGCAGACGTCCTCGCGATCAATGGCACGCCTCTACAACTTTTCGACGAGGCCACGCATGCGAAGAACTAATGGTTGACGACTCGGCGCGGGTGCGGTATTAGGAAGCGTCGAATTTGCTTGCTGAGCTTTGGTTATTGCGCGATTGGCACCGCGTCCTGAACGAACTTCCTTTCAAAATCGCTATCGTCATCCGCGGCGTCTTTGCGTGGCGGTCTCTCAATGTTGCTATGAAAGGGTTCATAATGATCACTGGCACAGTTAAATGGTTCAATTCCACCAAGGGCTTTGGCTTCATTCAGCCTGACAACGGAGATGCGGACGCGTTCGTCCACATCTCCGCCGTCGAGCGCGCAGGCATGCGCGAACTCGTCGAAGGCCAGAAGATCGGCTTCGAGCTGGAGCGCGACAAGAAGTCGGGCAAAATGTCGGCCTGCAATCTCCAGGCTGCCTAAGCGGTATCTGCATTCCTTTGACCACGGATGTACTGGCACTGTCGAATGCACGTTACCCAAGCGAGGCCAGGCGATTCGCCTGGCTTTTTTGTTTCCGCTCGTTTGTCGAGCCCATCACCGGAACTCCCATGACAGAAAAATACAGCATATCGCGCCAGAAGGCCGAGATTGCGTTCAACAATATCCAGACCCAGTTCTTCGCGAAAGACAAGGCAGTCGAAGAGCTCGCCTCCATCGCCCAATCCCGTGAGGCCAAGACCTTGCGGCTTCGGGAAGCGCGCCTTGCCAAGGAACTGAAGGACCGCAAGTCAGCAACGTCCGCTCTCCTCGCCAAACGCGCCAGTGCAAACTGATCAGCGCTCCAACATCACAGTCAGGACCACGATTTGAAGAACGCCAGAGACAACCAGCTTTCCGACCGCCGAGCGGCAGCCGCCGAAGCGAAGACGGCTCTCCTGAATGCCTATCGCGCAGCACGCATCGCCGCTGAACCAACAGAAACGGCGCGCCAGGCGGAGCGAGCCGCCATCACCGCGGCGAGAGAAGAGCGGCGTCTTGGCCGCGAGCGTGTTAAGCTGGAGCAGCAGGCAAATGTCGAACGCGAAGCAGCTGAACGTCAGGCTGCCGCGCATGCTGCCGCATTGGCCGAGACGGACGCCCGCGAAAAAGCCGAGAAAGCGCGGGTGGCGCGCGTGATCGAAGATGAGGCAGCGCGAAAGAGCGCGCGCGATCTGCGCTACGCCAACCGGAAAGCCAGACGGGGATAGTGTCCCGGAAAGTGATATCGCAACCTTCCGCGAAGCCGTCCGCCTGCACGCCTGAACGCATCCACGTCGTTCCCCAGTCGAGCAGCTAAGAACAGAAAGATGCCTACTGCCAATGAATCCGACGAAAGCGATCGATCCCAACACCATCGATCTTGAGAAAGCCTGGCTCAAAACTCTGGCAGCCTACCGCGAGCCAAATGTCGGTCGAAGCCTGTTCGAACTGGTTGTGACCCTGGTTCCGTTTGCTGTTCTTTGGGCCGGCGCATGGGCCTCGATGCACTTCGGCTACTGGCTCGGCATGATCCTCATCGTTCCCGCGGCGGGCTTTCTTTTGCGCCTGTTCATGCTGCAACATGACTGCGGGCACGGCTCCTTCTTCGGCCGGCGCCGTTTCGACGACTGGACGGGCCGGGCGATCGGCGTGCTTACCTTGACACCCTACGACTATTGGCGCCGTGCCCATGCGGAGCACCACGCCTCGGCCGGCAACCTCGATGAGCGGGGCGTCGGCGACATCACGACGCTTACCGTCGCGGAATATGCGGCCTTGTCGCGCCGCGGAAAGCTCGGCTATCGTCTCTACCGGCACCCGCTGGTCATGTTCGGCATTGGCCCTGCCTGGCTCTTTCTCTTCAAGCAGAGGCTGCCGTTCGGCATGATGAACTCCGGCATGCTGCCGTGGGTTTCGACGATGGCAACGAACGTCGTCATCGTCGCACTCGCTGCCCTCCTCGTTTGGGCCGTTGGAATCGTTCCTTTCCTCGCGATCCATCTGCCGGTCGTGCTTCTGGCAGGATCGGCGGGCATATGGCTGTTCTACGTGCAGCACCAGTTCGAAGACACCCACTGGTCGAAGCCCCCCGAATGGACGTTCCAATACGCAGCCATGCACGGAGCCTCTCACTACGACTTGCCACGGCCGCTACGCTGGATGACGGGCAATATCGGCATGCATCATATCCATCACCTCTCAAGCCGCGTTCCCTTCTACAGGCTGCCGGAGGTTCTGCGCGACCATCCGGAACTTGCGGAAATGGGGCGCATCACGCTCAAGGACAGTTTGAGCTGTGTGAAGCTCATCCTCTGGGACGAGGCTTCACAACGGCTGGTGTCGCTGCAGGACGCGGAATCGCGATCACGTTCGGCCGCTGGATGAAAACGCCCGCCGTCGCTGCGCGGATAAGGCGGTGATATTGGTGCTCCATGCACAATGCACAGGCTGAGCGGAACCCTTCAAGGACATGTGGAGCGCGCCGCCGAGCCTTGTCATGTGTGCGCAAGACGAATTTGCCTCCTGCACGGCCAGCAGCAGTGACCGCCCCGACCTCGCCACCCATCCAGCCGACGCGGCATTAACGATACCGGTAGCGGTCTACTGATTGCAACGCCCAACGTTGCGGTGCCAGGCAACGCGCCTTCCGGCGCTCAATCGCCCTTTCCGTTCTGGCGATAGAGGAGGAAGTCGTAGGCGGCCATGCCGGTGACGAGGACGATGACCACGCCGAGGTCGAGGCGCGGGACGCGCCACAACAGGATAAACAGAAAGGCGGCCATCACGGCGAGCGCGAAGATGGCGAGTGCCTTGTTGCGCATGTCAGGTCTCCTCTTTCTGTCCGGCGATGAATTCCGACAACCAGCGAGCGGTGCGCAACAGGCGGCCGTCCTCGCCTTTGCGGCCGACGAGCTGCGCTCCCATCGGCAGGCCGTTTTCGTCTTCGAAGAACGGCAGCGTCACCGCCGGCAGGCCGCACAGGGTCCACAATCCGTTGAAGACCGGCGAGCCAGTCGAGGACAATCCGGCGGGCGCCGGACCCGTTGCAGGCGGTGTCAGCAGGACATCGCAGCGGCTGAAAATCTCGTCGAGCGCAGCACCATAGATGGAAGGCCAGTCGCGCGCGGCGAGATAATCGCGCGCCGAAATGCAAAGCCCCCTCTCGATCGCCTGGACGATCGTTTCCGAAAGCCCGGTTCTCTTCCGGCTGTAGCGGTCGTAGCACTTGGCCATCTCGGCGAAGTTGATCGTCTCGCGGATTTCGCCTGCGGCCGCAAAGGCCGGGGGCAAATCGGCCTCGAATGCCTGCTCGCCCAGACGCACTGCCAGTTCCTCCATTGCACCCTGCATCGCCGGCGTGGCCTTGCTCCAGAACGGCGTGCGTAGGAAAGCGAATATCGGAGGGACCGGCACGGCGGAGCGGGCCGCTTCGAGCAGTCGCGGATGCGGCATGGGCTGCGTCGCGCGATCCGCCGGATCGTCGCCGAAGAGAACCTCGGCGAGAAGGGCCGCGTCCGCTACGTTGCGGGCGAACACGCCGACCGTATCGAGCGACGGGGACTGCGTGAGGATGCCGGCGCGCGAAATCGCCCCGAAACTCGGCTTGAAGCCGACGATGCCACAATAGGAAGCCGGGCGGATGACGGAGCCGCCGGTCTGCGTGCCCACGGCAAGCGGCACCATGCCGGCGGCGACCGCTGCAGCCGAACCGGAGGACGAACCGCCCGGCGTGTGGCCGGCGTCGATCGGATTGCGCGTGTGCGACGGATGCAGGAAGGCGAGCTCGGTCGTGACAGTCTTGCCCATGATGACGGCGCCACCCGCCCTAAGACGACGCACGACTGCGGCGTCCTCGGCGGGAATGCGCCCGGCGTCGAGCACCGTTCCGTTCTCCGTCGGCATGCGCGCCGTGTCGATGATGTCCTTCAGGGCAACGGGAACACCATGCAGAGGACCGAGCGGCCGTCCCTTGGCGCGGTAGGCGTCGAGCGCCTGCGCCTGGGCCAGCACGTGCTCGCGGTCGAGATGCGCGAAGGCCCGTATGTCCGGCTCCCTTTCCGCCGTCCTGGCGAGGAACGCTTCCGCAACCTCGACGGCCTTGAGGGCGCCGCCGGCGATACGGTCCCGGATCGCCAATGCATCGAGGTCGGCGATCCCGCCGGTCGCAGCCGCAAGTCTAGCGTGCATAGAGCTGCTCCGGCAGGTAGAAGACGATCTGCGGGAAGGCATATATCAGCGCCATTGCGATGAAGACCATGCCGACATAGGGCATGACACCCGAGAAGATCTGCGTGAGCCGCACCTCCGGCGGCGCTATCCCTTTAAGATAATAGGCCGACATGGCCATGGGTGGCGTAAGGAAGGAAGTCTGCAGGTTGAGCGCCACGAGGATGCCGAAGAACAGCGGGTCAATGTTGAAGAGCACCAGGAGCGGCAGGAAGATCGGCACGAAGATGATGATGATCTCCGACCATTCGAGCGGCCAGCCGAGCAGGAAGATGATGAGCTGGGCGAGAAGCAGGAATTGGAACGGCGTTAAGTCGAGCGTCTGCACGAATTCCGAAATGATCTGCTCGCCGCCGAGATAGGAGAAGACCGAGGAGAACGTGTAGGAACCGACGAAGAGCCAGCAGACCATCGCCGTGGTGCGCACCGTCAGATACACGCTCTCGCGCAGCCGCTGCCAGGTCATCGCCCGATAGGCAACGGCGAGCACCATGCCGCCGAGCGCACCGATCGAGGCTGCTTCCGTCGGGGTGGCGAGGCCGAAGAGAATCGAACCGAGCACCGCGAGGATCAGGAAGGCGAGCGGGAAGAACGACGTGGCGATCATGAACAGCAGCTTGCCGAGTGGAACGTCCGGCACTTCTTCGGACGTCGGTCGCGGCGCGACCGACGGCTGGAGGATTGAGCGCGTCACCACATAGATCAGATAGAGGCTGACGAGCGTGAAACCCGGCAGCAGCGCGCCGGCATAGAGCTTGACGATGGAGACGCCGGAACTCGCCGCGTAGACGATCAGCATGATCGACGGCGGGATGAGGATGCCGAGCGTGCCGCCGGCGCAGATGATGCCCGAGGCGAAGGACTGGTCGTAGCGCGCCTTGAGCATGGCGGGTAGCGCCAACAGGCCCATCAGCGTCACCACGGCGCCGACGATGCCGGTCGCCGTCGCGAAGAGCGCGCAGGTAACAAGAGCCGCGACACCCATGGAGCCGGGCACGTTCTTGGAGGCGACGTTGAGCGTCGTGAACAGCCGGTCGACGATATTGGCGCGTTCGACGATGTAGCCCATGAAGAGGAAGAGGGGGACGGCCGTCAGCACCTCGTTCGACATGACCGTGTATGTCTGATTGATGAACAGGTCGAAGATCCGGTTGTTGACGAAACCTTCCAGCCAGAGGGACGTGCTGTCCCACCAACTCGCCGTCTCGTCGAGACGACCATAGGCGCGCCACATGCGACCGGCATCGAAATAGGCGTAGTAGCCGAAGGCGATACCGAGCGCCATGAGGTTGAAGGCGATCGGAAATCCGAGGAAGACGATGAAGATGAACAGACCCAGCATGAAGAGGGCCACCTGGGGATCGGTCATCGCTGCGGCTCCTGCTCGTGCTGGTGTTCCTGGATAAGGATCGTTTCGGTTTCCTCCACATCTGCTTCGGCCTCCAGCCAGTGGCCGGTGCGTATGCACAGCACACAGCGGAAAAGCTGGGCGATCCCCTGCACGAAGAGCAGGAGGCCCGCCGCGACAATGACCGTCTTGAACTGATAGATCGGAATGCCGGCGGGGCTGTTCACGCTCACTTCGCCATATTGCCAGGAGCGCGAGGCGTATTTCCAACCGGCGAAAACCAGTGCCGTAATGCCCGGAAAGAAGAAAATCAGGTAAAGGACGAAATCAACCTTCGCCTGCGTTCTGGGCTGCCAGAGACGATAGAGAAAGTCGCCGCGTACATGGCCGCCGCGCGACAACGTGTAGGCGCCGCCTATCATGAAAAGTGCGCCGTACATGATGAACGAGACGTCCAGCGCCCAGGGTGTCGGGCTGTTCAGCACATAGCGAACAAAGACCTCATAGGCGGTGCCGAAGGTCATAAGGACGATCAGCCATGCGAATGCCTTGCCGAACCACGCCGACAGTGCGTCTGCGAAACGGATGAAGGAAACCATCTGAGCCAACTTCTCTCTTGCCGAAAAGGCCCGGCGGGAAACTCCCGCCGGGCTCTGCATTGGGGTTTGTCGTGCAGGCTCAGAGCTTCAGCTTGCCGGGGAAATAGTGCTCGTAGGCGAGCGCGTAGTCCGGCGAGTTCATCAGTTCGTAATAGGTGACGCGCTCGACCCATGCGCGCTGGCTGTCCAGCACCTTCTTCATGAAGGGGTCTTTCTCGAGTTCCGTGATCAGGCCATCCCAGGCCTTGATCTGCGCATCGAGCAGTTCCTTGGACGTCCGGCGAACGTTGACGCCATTGTCGTTTTGCAGTTTCAACAGGTCAGCCGAATAGTTGTTCATCGCCGTCGCCGTGTTCGACGTCGACGCCGCCTCGACGCCATATTTCAGGATCGCCTGCAGATCCGGCTCGAGATCGTCGTAGAAATCCTTGTTGAACAGAAACTCGAAGCTTTCCGATGCCTGGTGATAGGACGACAGATAATAGTTCTTCGCCACGTCCTGGGCGCCGAAACGCATGTCGGAAGACGGGTTGTTGAACTCGAAGGCGTCGATGACGCCACGCTCCATGGCCGGCACGATTTCGCCGCCCGGAAGCTGGGCGACCGACATGCCCATCGCCTGCATCAGGTCGGCCGCAAGACCAACGGTGCGGTACTTGAAGCCTTGGATGTCGCTGACCGTGTTGACCTCGCCCTTGAACCAGCCGAAAGGCTGGGCGAACATCGGAAAACCGAGGAAGCCCACGATGTTGAGGCCGAGCACATCCTGCGTGAGCTCGCGGTAGAATTCGGCGCCGCCGCCACCGTTGAACCAGGCGAGCATGGTCGTTGCAGAACCGCCGAAGACAGGGCCCGTGCCAAAGAGCGAGGCCGCCTTGGACTTGCCATACCAGTAAACCGGCACCGAGTGCGCGGCGTCGATGACGCCATCGTTGCAGGCATCCAGCACTTGGAACGCACCGACGACGGCACCCGCCGGCAGGAGATCCACCTTCAGCCGGCCGCCGGACATGGCTTCGACGCGGGTTGTGTACTCGCGGGCGAAATCCATCCAGATATCCGAGGCCGGCCACGACGTCTGCATCTTCATGACGAGCGGAGCCTGTGCCAGAACGGCGGGTGCCGCGAGCGTTCCGGCAGCTGCGACACCACCGGCCAGTGCACCCTTCGTGAGAAACGAACGGCGCGAAACGATTCCATGATCGGAATTGTGCATTGTCTACCTCCCAGTTCGGGCGGGCGTTCCCTTTGCCCTTATCCCGAGAATATTATTTTGTACTTCCCCCGCGATAGCAAGGACGTCTCGCGAGACAAAGCCGTCATATTGAGTAGAAACTTTCGAAAAGCAGGCCGCAGGCTTGTATAATTCTGGACATATTCGACTTAAGTCGAATATCAATTCGCAGTGCGGCATAACTTTTTTGCAACGCTTACATAATTTTCAATCGATTTAACGAACATAAGTCAATAATACTGACTTTTCTATTTTTCATCGATCTCTATCGCCGTCGCATCGCTTGTTATCGGCGCTTCCGACAGGTGTGCCGCCGCGGAAAGGATTTCGTTTCGACAGATCACTGGGTCGTGAACGCCGCCGCGCGGTGGACTTCCCGGGCACCGAGAACCGTCAGCAATACCTCGGTGTCACCGATGTCGTAGAGGTCGCATGTCAGGATGTTCCGGTCGAGGACGATCAGGTCGGCGAATTTTCCGATCGACAGCGAACCCGTCGTTTCTGCACGCCAGGCGGAGGCGGCGGCATGGGTCGTGTAACCCTTGATGCACTGCTCACGGGTCAGCCGCTCGTGCGGCAGGAAGACCGGGTGGTCGCCGTTCCTGCGCGGCGGCTGGCGGGTGAGCGCCGTTTCCATGATCTGGAAGGGGTTGAGGGTGGAGACGCCCCAATCGCTCGACAGCGTAAGGAGCGCACCGGCATCGATCAGCGAACGGAAGGCATACATCCATTTTCCGCGCTGTTCGCCCACCATCGGCAGCGCCACATCGGTGACAGACGGTTCGTGACGCGCCCAAAGAGCCTGGACGTTGGCCACCGCGCCGAGTTCGGCAAAGCGCGGGATGTCCGCCGGATCGATGCATTGGATATGGGCGATCTGGTGCAGGCTCGGCCACAGGCCGTTCGCCGCCTTCGCGGCATCCAGCCCGTCAAGCGCCGCACGCACGGCTCCATCGCCAATGACGTGCACATGGATCTGGAACCGCGCAGCATCGAAGACGGTGAAGAGCTCCCTGACCTGCTCGTAGCCGAACATCAGCGGTGCGTTGCCGCCGGTCGGATCGGAATAATCCTCCAGCATCGCGGCAGTCCGGTTTTCGATGACACCGTCCAGGAAGAACTTCGCCGAGTGGATGCGGAACATGTCGAGCCGGTTCTCGCGGCGCAGCGCCTCGACCCGGGCGAGCGCATCGGCCGTCGCCTCTTCCGGAAAGACCTTGGCGGTGGCGCCGATCCGGACCGTCAATTCACCCGCCTCCGCAAGGCCGCGATAAACGCGCGCGTGGCGCTCCTCGACGAGCGCGTCGAGCACGCCCGTGATGCCATGCCGGTTGCAGAGCGTCTGGCCGAACCGCACGCCGTCCGCATAGTCCGCGTCGGTGACCTCGGGCATGCGATCCTCGACCCAGTTGACGGCGCTCTCGTGCAGCATGCCCGTGGGTTCGCCGTGTTCATCAAGAACGAAATGACCGTTCAGCGGATCGGCCGCCCCCTTGGCGAGCCCGACGGCTTCGATCGCCTTCGTATTGATGCAGGCATTGTGCCCGTCGGAGGCGAGGATGAAACAGGGGCGGTCCGGTACGGCCGTATCGAGCACGTGCCGGTCCAGATTGTGGTCCGTAAAGATGCCGGTGTACCAGCCGACGCCGTTCACCCAGGCCGCATCCGGCTTGCCTGCGGCAAACGCGGTGAGGAGGGATCGAAGCTCTGCAATCGTGCGCGCGTCGTCGAGATTGGCGGTCATGCCATAGTGGTAACCGGAATCCTGCAGGTGAATGTGGGTGTCCTGAAAACCCGGCAGGACGAGCCGTCCGCCGGCGTCGACGATCCGCGTCGCTGGGCCGGCGAGCGCCCGGATATCTTCTGTCGTTCCGAGTGCGGCGACCCTGCCGCCCCGCGCCGCCAGTGCCTCGACGTAGGGCGTCAGCGGGTCCATGGTAACGATTGCAGCATTCAGAATGACGAGGTCCGGCTGAGACATGGGGCGGCCTTTGCTTGCGCGGAATTGTCAGGCGTCCCCGGCTGTCACGCCGGCGACGCCGCGCCGGCGAATGACTTCGGAGAGAATGACGAGAAGGGTCGAGACGATGAGGATGACCGAGCCGAGCGCCAGCATCGACGGCAGCTTGTTGGGAAAACGGAGCTGGCCGTAGAGGAAGACCGGCAGGGTAGGTTGCGTGCCGCTGAGGAAGAAGGCCAGCACGAACTCGTCGAAGGAGGTGATGAAGCACATGAGCAGGCTGGAAATCACCGCCGGCAGGATGAGCGGCAACGTCACGCGGCGAAACGTTCCGAGTGCCGTCTCGCCGAGGTCGCGCGACGCTTCCTCGAGGCTCCGGCCGAGCCCGTCGAGGCGCGACATCAAAACCATGACCGAGAAGGGCAGGCACAGGAATACATGAGCGATCGTGATCGACCACAGGGACAGATCGACCTGCAGGATGCGGACCAGGATGACCAGAAAGGCGACGGCAAAGATGATCGAGGGTACGACGAGCGGAAGCATCACCGTCGCGAGCAACACGCTGCCTGCCGGCAGCAGCCTGCGGGCAAGGCCGATGGCGAGCGGGATGCCGATCGCGGTCGCCGCGACGGAGGCGATGACGCCCACGACGATGCTGTTCCTGAGCGCATCGAGCATCGAAAGATTGGCAAACATCGCCTCGTAGTGCTTGAGGGTGAACGCCTTCAGTGGAAAGACCGCGAATGTGCTGTCGTTGAAGGAAAAGACCGGCAGCAGGGCGGCCGGCGCGTAGAGGAAGACCAGGAACAGGACGGCATAGAGGCTGAGGAACCGAAAGCGGTGCGTCATGTTCAGGTGCTCCGTTCGCGCAGCTTGCGGTAGCCGATCGCCCAGAGGAAAAGCAGGCAGAGCGCGGCGATCACCAGCATCATGACGATGGCGACGGCAGCTCCCAGCGGCGCGTTGTCCTGCTTGAAGAACAGCGTCTGGATCGCATTGCCGATCATTGTGCCGCCCGGTCCTCCGACGAGCGTCGGCGTCACATAGTCGCCGACCGTCGGGATGAAAACCAGCAGCGCCGCAGAGACGACGCCGGGCAGCGACAGCGGCAGCGTGATGCGCCAAAAACGCGCCCAGCGGCTATCGCCGAGATCTGTCGCGGCTTCGAGAAGCGTGCGGTCGATCTTCTCCAGCGAGACATAGATGGGCAGGACCGCGAAGGTCACCCAGGCATGGGTCAGCGTCAGCGTGACGGCAGCGGGGTTGTAGAGCAGGAACTCCAGTGGCTTCTCGATGAGGCCGAGGCTCATCAGCCCGGAATTGATGGCGCCGTTGAAACCGAGCACGATCTTCCAGGCGAAGACCCGGAGCAGATAGCTGGTCCAGAACGGTATGGTGATCAGGATCAGCCAGACGACCTTGTATGCCGTCACCCGGAAGGCGAGGAAATAGGCCATCGGATAGGCGACGAGGATGACGGCCGCCGACGCCGTCAAGGACATGACGAGCGACTTCAGGAGGAGGATCGCCGGCACCGGATTGGCAAGATGAAAGGGAATACCGAAATAGACCGTCGGCGTGTCCGCCGGCTCGATCAGGCTCCGGTAGTTTGCGAGCGTCGGCGACGTGTCGATGGAAAAGCCGGTCTGCGTCCAGAAGCTCAACGCCAGCAGGGCCAGAAGCGGCGCGATCAGGATCAGCACAAGGATCGCAACCAGGCCGTAGCCCGCGGTCGTCCGCGCCCGCATGGCGGCAGATTGGCGCGCTCGAAGCGTCATGCCGGACGCCTCAGAGCTTCAGCGCCTTGATCTCCTCCCACACCTTGGTCTGCTCGTTGACGACATTGCTCGGCTGCGGCTCGAACAGGATCGCGCTGTTCATATGCTCGACCGGGTCGGTGATGCCCATCGCCTTCACGACCTCCGGATCGGCGATCTCGAAGGATTTCATGTTGGCATGGCCATAACCGGAGCCGTCGATCAATGTCTTGCCGGTTTCAGGCGAAAGCCAGGCATCGATGAAGTCATAGGCGAGCGCCACATCGGCCTTGCCGGAATTGAGAAGCGTCATGCCGCAGAACCAGGTGAAATACCCCTCCTTCGGCTTGGCATAGACCGCTTCGATGCCCTGATCCTTGAGGTTCTTGACAGTGTCGTTCCAGGCATAGGCGGCGACAATCTCGCCGGAGGCGAGGCCCTGCTGCAGCTCGGTCGCGTCGGTCCAGAGGAAGCGGCTGTTGTTGACCGCCTTTGCGCCGAAGGCCTTGGCGGCCTGGAGGTCCTCTCCGACAAGAAGATTGGCCTGCTTGTAGCTCATGCCCTTGACCATCTGGCCGATCGCGATGACGAGAGGATCGTCGAGCATCGAGACCTTTCCGGCGAAGGCGTCATCATAGAAGATGCCCCAGGTTTCGCCGTCCTTGAAGGCGTCGCCGATCAGATCCGGTCGATAGGCGATGCTGGCATTGCCCCAATCGGCCGGCGCCATGACCACATTGCCGTCAACGACGACGCCCGCGGCTTTCTGGAGAGCGGGAAAGACGTCCTTCCAGTTGGACAATCGCGCGGTGTCGATCGGCACCGTCAGCCCGGCCTCGACGAAGCGGCCGACCGAATAGTTGCAAGGGTGCATGACGTCGGCCGCAAAGCCCGCGCGCACCTTGGCAAGCGCTTCCTCTTCGCCGCCGAAGGTCGAGAAATTCGGCCCGGAGCCGTGTTTTCCCACGTAGGGTGCGAAATATTCCGGCGCGTCGTACCCGGTCCATTCGAGACAGGTCAGCACTTCGGCGGCATGGCCGAGCTTTGGAATGAGGGTCGCGCCCACGCCAAAGGCCGCGGCGCTTTTCAGAATATCGCGACGGGAGACCCGGCCCGATGCCATGCGGTCAATGAACTTGATGCGCTGCATGTTCTCCCCTCCAGTGGTTCATCCTGGATTTTGATCGTTCAAGCTAGGGAGATTTTGAACGGCGAGTCAATACATATTGAATCAGCGTTCAATGTGGCGGAGAGGCGGCATCCCAGAAAGGCACGCCCCTCGACCTGGTGTTCAGGGCCTTGGCAACATCGCGGAAGGACACAATCCGGAGGCGGGAAACCGGAGGCGGGCGGACCAGCGCCCGGCTCCTGTCAATCGTCCAGAGGCGTGGACGGCAGGCGCCTGAGATGACCTGCCTGAGCCTGTCGCCACAAATCCGGCGGTACGGCCCGGACCATCGACGACGATGCGAACACCGCGGGCGAAAGCGATATTCGAAGGAATGTCCACGCCCGCGATGGAATCGACCTCCCGTGGGTCAAGCCGCTTGCGCTGCGTCGGCGGGCTCCCGGCTCCCGAGGTACAGAACGAGGTCCGAGATGGTGATCAGCAGGATTTGGTGCGCTTCAGCAAACACCAGAAGCTCGGGTAGCCGGGCCATCGTTCCGTCGTCATTGGCGACTTCGCAGATCACGCCGGAGGCGGATTTTCCGGCGAGACGGGCGAGGTCCACCGCGGCTTCCGTGTGGCCGGGGCGCCCGCGCACGCCCATCGGATGGGCGCGCAGGGGAAAGACGTGCCCGGGCCGGGCGAAATCGGCCGGCCGCGCTGTAGAATCCATCAGAGCCCGGACAGTCGTAGCGCGGTCGGCCGCGGAAATGCCGGTCGTGGTTCCCGGCAGATAGTCGACGGAGACAGTGAAGGCGGTTTTGTGAAGCTCGGTGTTCTGCGGCACCATCAGCGGGATGCCGAGCGCGTCGAGGCGTTCGCCCTGCATCGCGACGCAGATCAGCCCGCGGGCGTGTTTCATCATGAAGGCGATCGTTTCCGGGGTTACGCAGTCCGAGGCGACGACGATGTCGCCTTCGTTCTCGCGATCCTCATCGTCAACGACCACGATCATCTCGCCCCGCGCCAGGGCGGCGATTGCGTCTTCAATTTTCGAGATTGCCATTCCATTGCCTTTCAAGGGTGCCGCTATCGGACATCATCAATCCCTTGGGCGAACAGGTCCGCAACCACCCGGTAAGGCGGCGTACAGACATGCCCTCTTCCATCCGGACTGTGACCGTCGGCCCCGGCATCGCACCGGGTCTGCTGACCTTCCACCTGCGTGGAAGCGCTCGCGGGCTCCCGGATCGCTCCGGATACCGCCGGTGGGGAGTTTCACCCCGCCCTGAGAACAGACGTAAGTAAGGAATTCCCGCGGTAGAATGCAAGGGCCGGCTTCCATCGGCCTCGCAATATCACCAGCAGCAGAAACCGCCATCGACGAGCAGATCCACACCGGTCACGTAGCTCGCCGCGTCCGACAACAGGAAAACGGCCGGTCCGACCATTTCGTCGACGCTTGCCATGCGCTGCATCGGCGTCTGCTCCTCGAAGAGTTTCGTCTGGTGCACCATTTCGGGCCGGGTGTTCATCGGCGTTGCCGTGTAGCCCGGGCTGATCGTGTTCACCCGGATGCCGCGCCCGACCCATTCCATCGCCATCGATTTCGACATGTGGATCACGCCGGCTTTGGAAGCGTTGTAATGGCACTGGCTCAGGCCTCGGTTGACGATGACGCCGGACATGGAGGCGATGTTGACGATCGATCCGCGGCCTGACTTCAGCATGGCGCGCGCTTCCGCCTGGCAGGAGAGGAAAACGCCCTTCAGGTTGACGTCCATCATCGTCTGGAACTGGCTTTCCTCCATCTCCTCCGCCGGATTGGCATTGGCGATGCCGGCGGCGTTGACGGCGAGTGTCAGCGGGCCGAGCTCTGCCTCGGTACGGACAACCGCATCGTTGAGCGCCGCGCCGCTGGTAACGTCCGCGGCGATCTGGATGCTGCGCCGCCCTGCCCGCGCGATGAAGTCAGCCGTTTTCGCAAGGCCATCATCGGTGCGACGGTCGAGCAGAGCGACGTCCGCGCCGCACTGGGCGAGGCCCATTGCGATGCGCTGGCCGATGCCGCTGCCCGCACCCGTCACGAGAGCGACGTTGCTGGAAAGATCGAACAATGTCGGCGCGTTGAGCATGATATCAGTCATAGTGGATCGTTCCCTGTTCAGATCGTTGCCAGTTCCATGACCGAGACGTCGTTGGCGTCCTCGCGGTCCAGGATGCCGGCCTGCTTGCCCTGTGCCATGACCATGATACGGCTGGAGACGCCGAGCACTTCCTCGAGGTCCGAGCTGACCACGATCACCGCAACACCCGCGCGCGCGAGGTCCATGATGAGATCGTAGATCGACGAGCGGGCGCCGACGTCGATGCCACGCGTCGGCTCATCCAGCACCACGACCTGCGGCTTGCGCGCCAGCCATTTTGCGAGCACGACCTTTTGCTGGTTGCCGCCGGAAAGCTCGCCGGCTTTCTGCCCGCCACGGCCCTTGACCCCGAACTTCCTGATATAGTCCTCAGCGAACTGCTGGATACGGCGGGACGAAAGCCAGCCTGTGCGGGCGATCTCTCCGAGATTGGCGTAGCCGATATTTTCCGCAATCGAATGATCGAGCACCACGCCCTGCAGCTTGCGGTCTTCCGGGACGAGAACGATGCCATTGCGGATCGCATCGATGGGTGAACGCGGCGTAATGGGCTTGCCGTGCAGCAGGACCTCGCCTCCGGAAACGGGATCGGCGCCGGTAACGGCGCGCACAAGTTCCGTCCGGCCGGCGCCCATGAGGCCTGCAATGCCGAACACCTCGCCCTTTCGGACGGAAAAACTGATGTCGCGGAACGCCCTGGACGGCGATGAAAGGTTCCGCACCTCCAGCGCCACCTCCTCCGTCGGCCTCGGAAGCGCCGGGAACATGCGCTCGAGGGAACGCCCGACCATGGCCTCGACGATGGTGCGGATCGGCACGTCGCCGGTATCGAACTGTTGCACTTTGGCGCCGTCGCGCATGACGACGATGCGGTCGGCAATCTGGCGGATTTCCTCCAGGCGGTGCGAGATGTAGACGATGCCGACACCTTCCGACTTCAGCCGCTCGATCTGCTGGAAGAGGAGCTGCGTCTCCTCGCCGCCAAGTGCCGCGGTCGGCTCGTCCAGGATGAGCAGGCGCGCGTTGAGCGTCAGGGCCTTGGCGATCTCGATGAGCTGCTGTTTTCCCGTCGAAAGCCCCTCGACGAGGCGATCGGGCGAAATGTCGAGCCCGAGCCGCTTGAGACCGCTGCGTGCCCGCTCCTCCATCGCCTTGCGATCGATACGGCCGGACCTCATGGGATAACGACCCACGAAGACATTCTCCGCGATGGAGAGCTTCGGCAGCAGCTTCAGTTCCTGATGGATCATGCCCACGCCCTCGTCCATCGCGGCGCGGGGATTGGCCGGGGCATACGTCTTGCCAAGCCAGACCATCTCCCCTGCGGAGGGCCGGACGGCGCCGGAAATGATGTTCGACAGGGTCGATTTTCCGGCACCGTTTTCGCCGAGCAGCGCCACGACCTCTCCCGGATGGATGTCGAGATCGACACCATGGAGAACCTTGATCGGACCGTAGGATTTCTGGATTCCACGGAGCGACAGGATGGGAGAGCGGATCGTCATGGCGCTGCTGCCTTTCGGGTATCGAGCCGGGTTACGGATGGCTCTTCACGAATTCCGGCGCGTTCTCGCAGGTCGTCAGCACGGCGTTCGGCGTCTGGCGCTCTTCGACTTTCTGGCCGGCGGCGACGGCAAGCGCGGATTCGACGGCAAGCACGCCCATCTTCTGCGTGCTCTGCGTCGCGGTGGCGATGAACGGGCCCTTGCACTTGGCGAGGTATTCCAGCGCCGAGACGTCGCCGTCATAGCCGCCGATGATGACCTTGTCGGAGAGGTTGGCAACGTCCATCGCCTTGGCCGCGCCCATCGCCAGGCCGTCGGCCTGCCCGAAGATGATCGTGATGTCGGGGTTTGCCTGCAGCATGTTCTGGGCGATCGAGAAACCCTCGTCGGCCGACCACATGTTGCTCCACTGCTGGTCGACGAGCTCGACGCCCGGGGTCTCGTCGATGGCGCGCTTGCATCCGGTGAAGCGGTCGACTTCCGGCGTGGTGCCCTTCTGGCCATGGATGATCGCCATCTTGCCCGAGCCGCCGGCCTTTTCGATGATGTGCTTGCAGACGGCGTAGGCAGATTCGACGCTCTCGCCGGCGATGAAAGTGTCGCCCGGCGCGCCTTCCGGAACGCGATCGACGTTGATCACCGGAATGCCGGCTTCGCGGGCAAGGCGCGTCGGCACCGCCGCTGCTGCCGCGCCGGCGGGAATGTAGATGAATGCGTCGATACCCTGGGTCATCAGGTCCTGCACCTGGCTAACCTGCGTGGCAGTGTCGTTCTTCGCATCGACGACGATGACCTCGAGGCCTTTCTCCTTTGCGTACTTTTCCACGCCGAGCTTGATCTGGTTGAAGAAGTCGGCCTGGAGGTTCGGAACGGCAAGGCCGATCGTCTTGACCTCTGCGGCGGATGCGCCGAACGGCGATGCGAGGATCGCGGCCGCAGTTGCCGCCATCAGCAGTTTGGAACGTTTCATGATTTTTCCTCCGAGTTTCCTGGTGTGCGGCCTGCCTGCGCAGGACGCCACCTCCCTTTTGCCGGTCCGCACCATTGCCGACCGTTTTCAGCCCCCGCCGACGCCTCCGCCGCCGGGAAGAAATTCCGTTACTTTCGCTTGCGGTAGGTTTCCGCAGTGACGGCGAGCACGATGACGGCGCCGATGATGACTTGCTGCATGAACGGGGAGACGCTGAGCAGGTTGAGGCCGTTGCGCAGGACGCCGATGATCAGCACGCCGATGATGGTGCCGCCGATGCCGCCCGTGCCGCCCGAAAGAGAGGTACCGCCAATGACGACCGCCGCAATCGCGTCAAGTTCGTAGGAGACGCCGGACGACGGCTGGACCGAGTCGAGACGCGCCGCGAGCACCATGCCGGAAAGGCCGGCCAGAAAGCTGCATACGACATAGACGAGCACGGTTGCCCGCTGGACGTTGATACCTGCAAGTCGCGCCACTTCCGCATTGCCGCCGATGGCATAGAGCACGCGCCCGCCGTGACGGTAGCGCTGGTAGAGAAGGCCGACGGCGAAGACCACCAGCATCACGGCTACCGTCAAGGTCAGAAAGCCGCCGAAACGCACGATTGCCATCGTGTTGAACCAGGCGGGAAAGCCGATGATCTGCTGGCCGTCGGTGATCATGTTCGCCAGGCCGCGCGCGATCGACATCATGGCGAGCGTGGCGATGAAGGCCGGCACGTTGAAGCGCGTTATGAGCAGGCCCGCCACCAGGCCGTTCAGCGCGGCCACGACGAGGGCCAGCGGAATGGCGATCCCCATCGGCACGCCGACCACGACGTTGAGGTAGCCGAGCACCATCATCGCCAGCGCCATGACCGAGCCGACCGCAAGGTCGATGCCTCCGATCAGGATGACCAGCGTCATGCCCACGGCCATGACGCCCAGCACCGTTATCTGATCGAGCACATTGAGGAAATTCCGGACCGAAAGGAATCTGTCCGTCGCGAAGGTAAGGAAAAGGCACAGCACGATGAGGCCGATCAGCGGCCCCGTGGCTCCGCGCAACGAGGGAAGCATTCCGCCCGCAACCCCTTGTTTCTCCTTCGCTGCAGCCAGCATGAATGCTCCTCCCGGTCAGCCCAGTGTCCCAATGGGCAATACGCATAAATATTCATTACCGTCTGTAAATTCGTAACCGATCCATCCATGATGTGTCAATACGGCGAATTCGGGTAATTTTCACACGGCAGGCGGCTTTTCCCCTTGACTTGCCCAAACCTCATGCAAGTATATAGATGACTGTATAATTATGCATCATGAGGATTTCATGCAGCCGAACGATCTCGACCGTATCGCTCAACAGATCCGCCTTCGCGATCTGCAAGCGGTTTTCGAAGCCGGCGCCGGCCATATCGGCGGGGAGATGTCCGCCATCGACATTCTGACGGCGCTCTATTTTCGGGTGCTGCGCATCTGGCCCGACCAACCCAGACATCCGGACCGCGACCGCTTCGTGCTTTCGAAGGGCCATGTGGCACTCGCGCTCTACGTGACCCTCGCCAAGCGCGGGTTCCTGCCGGAGGAGGAGATCGGCACGTTCCTGAAGCCGCATTCGCGCCTGAACGGACACCCGAACTGCAACAAGGTTCCGGGCGTCGAAACCAATACCGGCCCGCTCGGTCACGGCCTGCCGGTTGCCGTCGGCATGGCCAAAGCCGCGAAGCTGACGGACGCGAAATACCACACCTACGTCATGACCGGTGACGGGGAAATGCAGGAAGGATCGAACTGGGAGGCTATCGCCGCCGCCGCGCAATTCCGCCTCGACAACCTGACGCTCATCATCGACCACAACCGCTTCCAGCAGGGCGCCGCGCTGAAGGACACCAACAATCTCGCGCCCTTCCCGGCCAAGCTGGCTGCCTTCGGCTGGGATGTCACCGAGATCAACGGCAACGCGATGGACGAGATCGTACCGGCTCTGGAACGGCGCCCCGGCCGGCCGCACTGCATTGTCGCGCACACCAACAAGGGCCACGGCATTTCCTTCATGCAGGACAAGGTCGACTGGCACCACAAGGTGCCCGACGCCGAACAGTACAAGATTGCCGTGGCTGAGCTTTCGGAGGCCCTGTGATGAATGCCGTGACACCATCTCCCAAGCTGCATGACTGCCGCGACGCCTTCGTTGCCGTCCTGGAACGCCTCGGCGCCGACAACCCCAGGATCGTCGCCGTCTGCAACGACTCGGTCGGCTCATCCAAGCTGGGCGGCTTCAAGTCCAGATGGCCTGAACGGCTCGTCAATGTCGGCATCGCCGAACAGAACATGGTGGGCGTGGGCGCCGGTCTTGCCAATGGCGGCCTGCTGCCCTTCGTCTGCGGTGCCGCCTGCTTCCTGACCGGCCGGTCGCTGGAGCAGATCAAGGCCGACATCGCCTATTCCAACGCCAACGTGAAGCTGATCGGCATTTCCTCCGGCATGGCCTATGGCGAGCTTGGGCCGACGCACCATTCCATCGAGGATTTTGCCTGGCTCCGCGTGCTGCCCAACCTGCCGGTGATCGCACCGTGCGATTCGATCGAGACGGCGGCGGCCGTGGAATGGGCCGCCGCGCACGAGGGCCCGGTCTTCCTGCGGCTGTCGCGCGTCGGTGTACCTGACCTTCTGCCGGCCGGACACAAATTCGAACTCGGCAAGGCCAACCTGATGCGTGACGGCGATGCAATCACGCTGGTTGCCAATGGCACGCTTACCCACCGCGTGTTGAAGGCCGCTGCCCTTCTGGCCGCAAAGGGGATCGAGGCACGCGTGCTGAACATGGCGACGGTCCGCCCGATCGACGCCGAAGCGGTGACGGCTGCGGCGCGCGAAACCGGCGCCATTTTGACAGCGGAAGAGCACTCCACCTTCGGCGGTCTCGGTTCGGCCATTGCCGAAGTCGTTGTCGCGGAATCGCCCGTACCGATGAAGATCCTGGGTGTTCCGGGCGTCTTCGCCCCCACCGGTTCGGCCGAGTTCCTGCTCGACGAATTCGGCATGGCCCCCGCCGCCATCGCCGAGGCGGCTGCCGCGTTGATTGCACGGAAATCGTCACGCGTCTGATATGACGTGTACAGATCCCGTGCCGGGCGCGGCAAATCCTCCCTGGTGCCGCGCCCCCAATTCCTGCCTGCCGGAGCCGCCATGACGACCGCCATTCTCGCCATCGACCAGGGCACCACGAATTCCAAGGCCGTGCTGGTTTCCACGGCCGGCGAAATCCTGTCGCGCGGCTCCTCTCCGGTCGGCATCGAACACCCGCAGCCCGGCTGGGTCGAACAGAACCCGCTGCGCATCTGGGAATCCGTGCAGGAGGCGATTGTCGCCTGCCGGAAAGCCGGACCTGCCGTCGACATTCTCGGTATCGCGATCTCCAACCAGCGTGAATCCGTCACTGTCTGGGACGCCGCAACGGGAAAACCGCTCGGCCCGGTGGTGAGTTGGCAATGCCGCCGCAGCGCGTCGGTCTGCGCCGACCTCATCGCGGCGGGCCATGCCGCACGGGTCCGGACGCTTACCGGCCTTCCCATCGATCCGATGTTCCCTGGCCCCAAGATGAAGTGGCTGCTCGATCGCGTTCCCGCACGCCACGCGGTTCGGCTCGGCACGATCGATGCCTGGCTCATCCATTGCTTCACGGATGGCGCGGTGCATGCCTGCGACGCCGCCAACGCCGCCCGCAGCCAACTCTATGATCTCAACCGGCAGGTCTGGAGCGATGAACTCTGCGCCCTGTTCGGCGTGCCGAAATCCGCCCTGCCCGAGGTGCGCGACAGCGCCTCGAACTTCGGCGTCACGAAGAACGTGCCGGGCCTCAGGGACGGCATCCCGATTGCCTCGGCCATTGGTGACAGTCACGCCGCGCTCTTCGGCCACGGTGCCTTCAATCCCGGCGACGGCAAGGTGACCTTCGGCACCGGCTCCTCGATCATGACGACGCTTCCGCGCTTCATCGCGCCGCAGCGGGGCATTACC
>NZ_JAKGBU010000089.1:11396-21200 GCF_021555155.1 Rhizobium alarense | reverse complement strand
ATGAACTGCCAGATGATGCGCGTCATCTCGTCCCCGTCGAGCTCGACGACCGGATTGACGACCTTGATCTTTTGCATGCCGTATCTCCCACGGGGCGGCGTCGTGCCGCCCCTTCTCGAATTTCCGTTCAGCGCAGGTCGCGCATGTGGCTCTCGACGCTGCGAAGATGGCGCCGCATCGCGTCGGCCGCTCCTGCGCCATCCCGGTCCGCGATCGCTTCGACGATGCGCGCATGTTCCTCGAAGGAATGATGATCCGGCGGCGGGCGCACCGGCGTGTCGCGCAGCCGGCCCCAGGTCACGGCACGGCGCACGGCATTCAGCGTGTCGAGAAGGCCGAGAAGCAGCGAATTCTGCGACGCCTCGCCGATGGAGCGGTGCAGGCGGTTGTCCCATTGCTCGTAAAGCCGCCAGGTCGGCGCCTGCTGTGCCTTCAGCATGCAGCCGCGCAACTCCGCAATCTGGCTTGGCGTGGCGTTGAGCGCGGCGCAGCGCGCCACCTCCGGCTCGAACGCGATGCGGGCGCCCATGACTTCCAGCGGATTGGTCCGCTGCACCATGGCGTTGATGTCGGCGACGGTGTCGATCGGGCGCTCGCCGGTGAACGTCCCCTTGCCGACGTGACGCCAGACGACGCCCTCGGCCTGGAGCGTTGCGAGGGCCTTGCGCAGCGCACCGCGACCGACATCGAGGAACTCCGCAAGCTCGCGCTCCGGCGGCAGGCGCCCGCCGTCCGGCAATTGCGTCGTCGCGAGAAAATCCCGCACCCGCAACAAGACCGCGCTATCCGTGTTTTCAATCATCGCACGTCAGAACCAATTCATGATTGGTTTGCTTATATTCAACGAATTGAAGCCTGTCAACGCTCTGCGATCACCGCGCGCGCGGAATTTTTCTTGTTTAAAAACAATATATTAAATCAATTAACATCTTGGCGTCCGAGAAACCCTTCGCGCTGCAACGCAATTCATCGATTGACACAACCGCATATTAATGAAGAATTGGTTTACGATTGGGTTAGGAGGTAACCCGATTTTGGGAGGAATGAGAATGAACATGTTTGCCAGAAAAATGAGGGCATCCGCCGCCGCTGCCGCATTCTGCCTTTCAGCCACCATTCCCGGATTGGCTCTCGCGGACCCGATGCGCATCGCCTTCGGTGACATCGCCACCGTCGAATCCCTGCATCTTCTCGCCGCGATAGAACGCGCGAAGGAGAAAGGCGTCGACGTCGAGGTCACCTTCCTGAAGAGCGAGGACATTGCGGCCCAGGCCGTCGTCAGCGGCCAGGCCGATATCGGCATCGGCGGCCCCTATGCGCTGCTGCAGAAGGTGAAGGCGCCGATCCGCATCTTCCTGCAGCTGTCCAAGCTGCAGTTCTATCCGGTCGTCAATTCCGAGTTCTACAAGGACTGGAAGGATCTCGACGGCCAGGAGATCGCCGTGCATTCGCGCGGCTCCGGGACGGAAGCCATCATGCGCCTGATGGCCGACAAGAACGGCATAGCCTATGCCAACATCTCCTATGTGCCGGGCGCGGAGGTCCGGACGGGAGCACTGCTGCAGGGCAACGTCAAGGCGACGATCGTCGACTCGTCCGGCAAGCGCATCCTGGAGAAGGAGGCTCCGGGCAAGTTCTTCTTCCTGCCGCTCGGCGAGGTGAGCGCGACCGACGAGGCACTCTTTGCCAATACGGACTATCTCTCGAAGAACAGGGAGGACGTGGAAATCCTCGTCGAGAGCATCCTGACGACGTGGCGCGAGGTCGCGGCGGACCCGAAGGCGGCCATCGCGCTCCGCGACAAATACAAGCTCCTGCCCGATGCAACGCCGGACATGGTCGCCGATATCGGCCCCTATTTCGCGGAAGCAGCACCGGCCCTGCCCCTCAACGGCGGTGGCGAGGCCGCCGCACGCGACGACTTCGACTTCTACACGATCTCCGGCGCGCTGGAGGGCAAGGCCGCGGATCTGAAGGTCGAGGACTTCTGGGATCTGACCGCCCTCAATGCGGTGCTCGAGAAAATCGGAACCAAGTAGATGCACATGGCTGCGTCACCCCACAAGGTGAGCGCGACCGGAGGGGCCGTAAACGGCTCCTCCGGCATCGTCGAAACGCTCGCCGACTTCGCCCGGCGCCGGAAGTCCTTCTGGGCCGTGCTCTCGCTCGCAACGCTCTTCAGCGCCTGGGAAATCGCCGGCCGCGTGCCGATCAGCTTCGCCTTTCCGACATTCCTCGATACGGTCGCGGCACTCATCGAGATGACGCTCGATGGAACGCTCTTTCCCGCCTATGCGATCACCTTCCAGCCGCTCGTCATCGGCGTGGCCGTCTCGGCCGCGCTGGGCATCTCGCTCGGCGTCATCATGGGCCTCTCCGACAAGGCCGAATGGCTGCTGGCGCCGGTCTTCGTCGTGCTGCAGGCCGCACCGATGGCGGCGCTCGTGCCGCTGGTGACCTTCGTCTACGGCATCGGCCTTCTCGCCAAGACGCTGGCCGTGGTCATGCTCGCGCTGCCGGTGATCGTGCTGAACTCCTACAAGGCGGTCCGGCACGTGAACCCGTCGCTGGTCGACATGTGCCGCTCCTTCCAGGGGACGCGGCGGCAGCAGATCTTCAAGATCATCATTCCGGACGCCGCGCCGGTGCTCTTCGCCGGCCTCCGGCTCGGCATCGCCGCCGGTTTCATCGGCGTGATGCTCGCCGAACTGCTGATCACGCCGACCGGCATCGGCGACCTCATCACCTACCACCGGTCCGTTGCCAACTACGCCCACATGTATGCCGCCGTGGCGTCGATCATCGCCGTGTCGACACTGACGCTTGCCGTCCTTCAATATGTCGAGCTGCGCTTCCTGCGCCCCGAAAAGAGGAGAAAGTGACATGGCCAGTCCCATGCCGGCCCGCGCGGCCGAACATCACGGAGCCGCCACGTCCGATGCCATCGTCGAAGTTCGCGACATCTGCAAGCGTTACGGCGATGTCGAGGCGCTTCGCGGCATCAATCTCGAGTTCGAGCGCGGCAAGCTGACGACGCTGCTCGGCCCGTCCGGCTGCGGCAAGACCACGCTGCTCAAGATCATCGCCGGCCTCGTGCCCGCGACATCGGGACAGATCCGCATCAACGGCAAGGTGGTGACCGGCCCCGGCCCGGAGCGCGCCTTCGTCTTCCAGGACTTCGCCCTGATGCCCTGGGCGACGGTGATCCGCAACGTGGCCTTCGGGCTGGAGCTCAAGGGGGTGCCGCAAAGTGAGCGCCTTCGCATTGCGCGCCACTATATCGGCGAAGTCGGATTGACCGGCTTCGAGGAGAAATATCCGCATCAGCTTTCGGGCGGCATGCGCCAGCGTGTGGGCATCGCCCGTGCCTTCTCCGTGAATGCCGACGTGCTGCTGCTCGACGAGCCCTTCTCGGCCGTCGACGAGCAGAACCGGCGCAAGTTCCAGGAAGACCTGCTGCGGCTCGTCGAGAAGGAGCGCAAGACGTTCCTCTTCGTGACGCACTCCATCGAGGAAGCGGTCTATGTGTCCGACCGGATCGTCCTGCTGTCGCCGCGCCCCGGCCGCGTCTCGCAGATCATCGAGCCCAGGATCGACCGCTCTGCCAGCCCGGACGTCATCCGGCGCGACAAGAGCTACCTCGATGTGGTCGAGGAGATCTGGCAGAGCCTCCGGCAATATGCGGAGTGACGCGTCATGACCCTTTTCGGTATCAGGATCCCCATGATGACCTCGCTCCTGTTCTGGGCGCTCGTCTGGGAAATCGTCGGCAGGACGGATGTCATTTTCCTGATCCCGCCAATGAGCGCGATCGTGTCGGCGGGCGTCGAGCTCGTCGCCACGAATTCCTGGCAGAACGCCTCGCTGGTGACGATCCGGTCCTTTATGCTCGGCATGGCGCTCGCCATCGGCATCGGCGTACCGCTCGGCATCGCCATGGGGCGTTTCAAGGTCGTCGACAACATCTTCGGCCTCTGGGTGAACATGTTCGTAAGCGCGCCGCTTTCGGCCCTCGTACCGGTGCTGATGATCCTCTTCGGTCTCGGGGAGACGACGGTCTTCGTGACGGTTTTCCTCTTCGCCGTCTGGATCATCGTGCTCGACGCGCGCGCCGGTGTGATGCAGGTGCCGCCGTCACTCGTCGAGATGGGCCGCTGCTATGGCGCATCGCCTTTCGCGATCTTCACCAAGATCATTCTTCTCTCCGCCCTTCCCGAGATCCTTGCGGGTATCCGCATCGGCCTCATCCGCGGCGTCAAGGGCGTCGTGATCGGCCAGATACTCGTTTCCGTCATCGGGTACGGCGAACTCTTCGAGCTCTATTCCCGCAGCTTCGACATGGAGCGGTTCTGGGCTCTGACAATCATCCTTTTCGCGGCGGCGATGGTGCTGTCCGCGGTGGTGGAACTCTTCGAAAAACGCATCGAATATTACGCAGGAGCGCGATAATGAACGACATGACCTCCCTCAATGCCGCCTACGTCTTCAAGCCGGCCCCCATCCCCACCCTGCCGGTCGCAGGCAGCCAGGCGCTCTTTCCGGTGCACCGCATCTATTGCGTCGGCCGCAACTTCGCCGACCACGCGATCGAGATGGGCTACGATCCGAACAAGGAGCCGCCGTTCTTCTTCCAGAAGAACCCGGACACGCTTGTGCTGCCGGGCACCGACTTTCCCTATCCGGCCGAAACCCGGGACGTGCATCATGAGGTCGAACTGGTCGTGGCGCTGAAGAGCGGCGGCGACAACATCCCGCTCGATAGGGCGCTCGACTGCGTCTACGGCTATGCGGTCGGCCTCGACATGACACGGCGCGACCTGCAGGGCGAGGCCAAGAAGCTCGGCCGCCCCTGGGAGACGGGCAAGGCCTTCGAGAACTCGGCGCCCTGCGGTCCGTTGCACCCGGTCGAGAAGGTCGGGCATCCGACCGAAGGCGCCATCTGGCTGAAGGTCAACGGCGAACTCCGCCAGAACGGCGACCTCAACCAGATGATCTGGAAGGTGCCGGAAATGATCGCCTATCTCTCGCGCCTCTTCACGCTCAAGGCCGGCGACCTGATCTTTGCGGGCACGCCGGCCGGCGTCGGGGCGATCGTCAAGGGCGACGCGATGGTTGCCCGCATCGCCGGCGTCGACGAGGTGACCTTCAAGGTTGCGTGACATTCCAGTGGCGCGCTCCGGCGCGCCACTCCCCTCCCGACTTTCTCTCCACGGAACGACTGCAATGCCGGTTTCCCTGACCGTCGTGACGACATTCGCCCTCGTGCTCGGCCTCGTCGGCTGCCTCTCCGGCTTTCTGGCCGGGCTGCTCGGCGTCGGCGGCGGCATCATCATCGTGCCGGTGCTCTATCACGTTCTGGCCTTCTTCGAGGTCGATGCGGCGCTGCGTGCCCACATCGCCGTCGCCACATCGCTCGCAACGATCATTCCCACCTCCTTCCAGTCGATCCGCGCGCACCACGCCCGCGGCGCCGTGGACATCCGGCTCCTCCGTTTCTGGGCGCCATTCGTCGCGATCGGCGTGGTGATCGGCGTTCTGGTCGCCGCCTACGCCCCGGGCCAGGCGTTGACGGCCGTCTTCGGCTGCGTGGCCGCAATCGTCGCCGCCTACATGCTCTTCACGCGGGAAGGCTGGCATCCGATTTCGGCGCTGCCGGCCAGACCGGGTCAGGCCGCGATGGCGGCCGGCATCGGAACGATCTCGACGCTGATGGGCATCGGCGGCGGCACGCTGACCGTGCCGACGCTCAGCATCTTCAGCTATCCGGTCCGCCGTGCCGTCGGAACCGCCTCCGTCATCGGCCTCGTCATCGCGCTGCCGGGCACGCTCGGCTATATCATCAACGGCTGGGGCAAGGCCGGACTGCCTGTCTATTCGCTCGGCTATGTCAATCTCGCCGGCATGATCGCCATCGTGCTGACGAGCCTGTGGTTCGCTCCCCTCGGGGCCCGGACCGCACATACGATCGAGCCCCGGACGCTTCGCAAGCTGTTCGGGCTGTTCCTCGCCATCACATCGGCGAAGATGCTCTACGACCTCTTCTGATCAACGCGCGCAAAGCGTGGCGCCAGCTGCGGACATTACGGTTTCAGGCGCGCAAAGACTTCCGGTGGCGCCTCGTTTTCCAGCATCAGGTCCCGCATCAGCGTCGCCATCCTGGCCTCCGCCCGCCCGTCATAGAGGGGTGCTCCTGGCCGGGATCGTGCGCGAGATCGTAGAGGCGCGTGTCGTTCTCGAGCATCGCGCCCCCTGGCGGCACGACGTCTTCTTCCAGATTTCCGAGACGGAGACCGGCCGCGCTCGGATGCCTATCGCGAGAGCTATCTCTACGATCTCGACAACAACCCTTACGAGATGGTCAACCTCGTCGCGTTGACCTCGTTCCGGGCGGTAGCCGACGACCTGAAGTCCCGGCTGCTGACCTGGATCTGCAAGGTGGAGGACAGGCGCGAGCCCGAGATCCGCGACGCCAATCCCCGTTTCCCGCGCCGGTATCGATTGCATGCCAGCGACCTGATCGGCGCAGCCGACCGCGAACGCGACATCGACCCGATCGCGTGAGCCGGCGGCAGGCGCCGGCAGGCTACATCGTCCAGAGAACGGAAAGCGGCGCGGCCTGCAATTTTTCGCCGAAGGGTGTCACGCGGTCGTGGTCGTGCAGAACCAGTCCGCGGACGAAGCGGTCGCCGACGGCCTCCCGCAACTGGCGCAATCCGCGGAAATCGTCAGCCCTGACCGTTGCCGACGCCTTTACCTCGATGCCGACGATCCGGCCGCGCCGGTCTTCGATCACAACGTCCACCTCGTCCTGGTCCTTGGTCCGGTAGTGGGAAAAGGACATGCGGCGGTCCGACCAGGATGCAAGCTTTATCAGTTCGGAAACGACGAACGTTTCAAGCAGCGGGCCGAAGCGGGTCCTGTTTGGCCGCAGGGACTCCACCTCGTCTTCGCGCAGGCTTGCGAGCAGACCCGTGTCCAGAAAATGCAGTTTGGGCGTCTTTATCAGCCGGCTCAGCCGGTTGTTCGACCACGGCGGCAGCGTCCTGATCAGGAACAGGCGTTCGAGGATCGCGACATATTTCTGCGCGGTCACGCTGGAGAGGCCCAATGCCGTGCCGAAGCTGCTGTGGTTGACCAGCTGCCCCGCATGTTCCGCGAGGACGTCGAGGAGCCGCGGCATGCGATCGAGCTGATCGATATTGGCGATGTCGCGCACGTCGCGATCGAGGATCAGCGTGATGTAGTCTTCGAGCCACGCGGTGCGCCGCCCCGGCGTTGCTCTGCGCAGCGCCTCCGGATAGCCGCCGCGCAGGACGGTTTCCAGAAGATCATCGGCAAGGACGCCGCTCGCTTCAACCGTCGGTTCCTCGCCTTCGAAAAGGCGATCCAGGAGCCGGCCTGGCGTATCGCGGATTTCCGATTGTGCGAAGGGCAGCAGCGGTATCACCGCCATTCGCCCGGCCAGCGAATCCGCGATGGCCGGGACGGTGGCCAGATTGGCCGACCCCGTCAGCAGGAAGCGACCCGGCGTATCGTCGCGGTCGACGCTTTCCTTGATCGCCAGCATAAGCTCCGGTGCACGCTGCACCTCGTCGATGACCGCACGGCTGAGGCCGCGAACGAAACCGATCGGGTCCGTCCTGGCGGCATTGAGTGCGCCCGCGTCGTCCAGCGTGATATAGGGACGCTCGGGACCGGAAAATTGTCGTGCAAGGGTGGTTTTCCCGGCCTGCCGTGGTCCCGCGATAAGCACCACGCGCGTATCGCCGAGCGCGGTCTCGACGAGAGGGCGAACCTTGCGTTGAACGAGTGTTTTCGGGCGATATGCACCAATCATTCGTCTGATATTAATTCACTGGCCGTCCAATTTAAAGAAGATAATCGTCCGAATTAAATTCAACCTTTCACATGATCGGTGACCTGCGTCCATTCCAGTCTCAGGCAAGCCAGCGCGCATACCCATGACGAGCCTATTCCCGCCGGATATCACTCTCGCTGACGCTGGCCGGCAAAATTAAGTCGATTTCGATCAACGACCATAATCCTGGATTTTGCGAATGAGCACCACCATTTCCTCCCTCAGCGTTACCCAGATCAAGTCGCTATCGACGGCATCGGTTGCGGCCTGGACGACGGAAGACGTGGCGTCTCTTTCCACCCAGCAGATCAATGCGCTGTCTTCAGCTCAACTCGCCGCCCTGGACACCGAAGACGTCGATGTTCTCAGCAGCCGGCAGTTGGGCGCGATTTCGCAGGCTGCCATCGTCGGCCTGACACTGGACCAACTGGCCGTTCTCGACAAATACGACATCGAAAGCCTGAGCACCACCGCAGTTGCAAGACTCACCGCCACTCAGATTTCCGCCTTCTCCACCGTACAGGCGGAGGCCCTGACCGAAGCTCAGGTGAAGACGCTGAGCACCGCACAGATTGCCGCCCTGGGAGCCGACGACATCGCGACGTTCACGACGGCCGATATGGCGGCGATCAGCAGCCGGGCGGTGACAGGTCTCAGCACGCAAGCCCTCGCAGCGCTGACCACCGCCCAGGTCGCGGCGCTGGACACGAGTGCGGTCGCGAACCTGACGACAAAACAGGTCGCGGCCTTGACCACCGCACAGACGGCGGCGTTGTCCGCCGCACAGATCAATGCGCTGACCTCGAAGCAGCTCATGGTCCTGAGCACGGAGAATGTCGCGGTCCTTTCCACCGAACAGATCGCCGCGCTCAGCACCTCCGGCGTCACCGGCCTGACCACCGGCCAGGTCCAGGCCTTGTCCACCCTTCAGGTGGAGGCGCTGTCCGCTACGCAGGTGAAGGCGCTGAACTCGACGCAGCTTTCGGCCATGGCGGCAGACGACCTGGCGGTCTTCTCGACCGCCGATATCGCCGCAATCGCCAACAGGGCCGTTACCGGCATCAGCACCAGCGTTCTTACGACACTCTCCTCCGATCAGATCGCCGCCTTGAGCACCGGCGCGGTTGCGACCCTCTCAACGTCACAGGTCACGGCGCTGTCCACCGCGCAGGCCGAGGCCTTTTCCTCCGCGCAGGTCAAGGCACTGAGCTCGCTGCAGCTCGCAGCCCTCGGAGTCGACGACATCGAGACGTTCTCGACCGCCGATATCGCCGCGATCACGAACAGCGCCGTTGCGGGCCTGAGTACGGATGCGATTGCGGCGCTGTCCACCGCGCAGGTTGCCGCGTTGAGCACGGGCACGACCGCAAGCCTGACCACCAAGCAGATTGCGGCGCTGACGACGGACCAGGCAAAGGCGCTGTCCACCTCCCAGATCCTGTCGCTGACCTCCAAGCAGGTCGCGGCCTTCAGCACGGACAACGTCGCCGCCCTGTCCACCAGCCAGATCGCCGCCTTCAGCACGGCCGGCGTCATAGGCCTGAGCAGCGCGCAGATTGATTCCCTGTCCACGGCCCAGGTCGAGGCCCTGTCCACGTCGCAGGTGAAGTCGCTGCGCTCGGCGCAGCTTGCCGCCCTCGACGCGGATGACATTGCGACATTCTCCACCGCCGAAATCGCGGCCATCGCCAGCAATGCGATTACAGGCCTCTCGACCGACACGATTGCCGCACTTTCGACCGCTCAGGTTGCCGCCCTGAGCACGGCCACCGTCGCGAACCTGAAGACCACGCAGATTGCGGCCTTGTCCACCGACCAGGTCGAGGTTCTGTCCACTGCGCAGGTGAGGTCTCTGACATCCGCACAGATCGCCGCTCTGGATGCGGAAGACGTCGCGACATTCTCGACGGGTGAAATTGCCGCCATCAGCAGTCTGTCCGTCGCCG
>NZ_JAKGBU010000089.1:9945-11296 GCF_021555155.1 Rhizobium alarense | reverse complement strand
TCGCCGCCCTCAGCACGGACGCGATCGCGGCCTTGTCCACCGAGCAGATCGCGGCTTTGAGCACGGCTGGCGTCACTGGCCTGACAGCGGATCAGGTCGAAACGCTGTCCACGGCGCAAGCCGAAGCGTTGACCGTGGCCCAGGTCAAGGTTCTGAGCTCGACGCAACTCGCCGCTCTTGGAGCGGACGATCTGGCCACATTCTCGACGGCCGACATCACGGCGATCACCAACAGGGCCATCGCCGGCCTTGACACGGACATCATCGCTGCGTTTTCCGCCGCCCAGTTTGCCGCCTTGAGCACCAGCGCGATTGCAAGCCTGACGACCGACCAGATCGACGTTCTGAGCTCCGATCAACTCTCCGCTCTCAGCACAAAGCAGATCGGTGCGCTGAACTCGACGCAGATCGCCGCGCTCAGCACGATCAATATCGCGGCCCTCTCCACCGACCAGATTGCAGCCTTGAGCGCCACCGGCGTTGCCGGCCTGACCACGGACCAGATCGAGACCCTGTCCACCGCACAGGCGGAGGCACTGACATCCACGCAGGTGAAGGCCCTGAGCGCGGAACAACTCGCCGCCCTCACCACGGAGGATCTGGCGACATTCTCGACGGCCGACATGGCGGCAATCACCAACAGCGCCATCGCCGGGCTGACCACCGATACGATCGCTACGCTTTCGGCAACCCAGATCGCCGCATTGAGCACGAGCGCGATCGCCGGCCTGACGACCGGTCAGGTTGAGGCCCTGGGCTCTGACCAGATCGCCGCATTGAGCACGAAGCAGATCGCCGCATTGCGGTCGGCGCAGGTCGCCACCCTGAGCACGGACGATATCGCTTCCCTGTCGACGGACCAGATCGCGGCGCTGAGCATAACGGGCGTTTCCGGCCTGAGCACGAAGCAGGTCGTGGCGTTGAGCACGGCGCAGGTCGAGGCCCTCACCACGAGCCAGGTCGGCGCACTGAGCTCCGCACAGCTCGCGGTCCTGACGGCCGAAGACCTGGCAACCTTCTCGACCAAGGACATTGCCGCCATCAGCTCCGATGCCATCGCAGGCCTGTCCACAGCCACAATCGCAGCGCTTTCGACGGACAAGGTCGTCGCTCTGAGCACCAGTGGCATCGCCGGACTGAGTACGGCCCAGATTGCCGCACTGAGCTCCGACCAGATCGCGGCCCTGACCACCAAGCAGATCGCAGCGCTGGGTTCAACGCAAATCGAGGCCTTCAGCACGAGCGATATAGCGACCCTTTCCGCCGAACAGATCGAAGCGCTGAGCACCGCTGCCGTCGCCGGCCTGAGCACGAAGCAGGTCGTTGCGCTGAGCACGGCCCAGGTGGAGGC
>NZ_JAKGBU010000089.1:7634-9845 GCF_021555155.1 Rhizobium alarense | reverse complement strand
TCTCAGCTCGACGCAGCTTGCCGTGCTGACTGCGGAAGACATCGCAACCTTCTCGACCGCGGACATCGCGGCACTCGGTTCCAGCGCCATCGCGGGCCTGTCCACAGCGGCCATTGCGGCGCTGACGACCGGCCAGGTTGCGGCTCTCAGCACGTCCGGGATTACCGGCCTCGGCACCAAGCAGGTCGCGGCACTCGAAAGCGGTCAGGTCGCGGCCCTGACCACGGACCAGATCGCCGCCCTTTCCGCCGCGCAGGTTGCGGTGTTGAGCACAAGCGAGATCGCCATCCTGTCGACGGAGCAGATCGCCGCCCTGAGTGCCGCCAGCGTCGCGGGCCTCACCACAAGCCAGATCAACGCCTTGAGCTCCGACCAGGTCGAAGCATTGTCCTCGAGCCAGGTCTCTGCCCTCACGTCGACCCAGCTCGCGGCATTGACGACCGAGGATATTGCAACATTTTCGACCGCCGACATCGCGGCCCTGGGCTCCAGCGCCATCGCGGGGCTCTCGACGGCCGTCATCGCTGCCCTGACGACCGACCAGATTGCCGCCCTGAGCACTGCCGGCATCTCCGGCTTGCGGACGAAGCATATCGATGCCTTGAGCTCGGATCAGGTCGCGGTCCTGACGACGGCCCAGATCAGTACGCTGTCTTCCGCTCAGGTCGCTGCCTTGAGCACGGACGAGATCGCCGCTCTTTCGGCCGATCAGATCGCCGCCCTGAGCACCGACGGCATTGCGGGCCTTTCAACCAGCCAGATCGATGCCATGGGTTCGGACCAGATCGAGGCCTTGACCGCGACCCAGGTCGCCGCTCTCAGCTCCAGGCAGATCGCGGCACTGGACACGGACGACATCGCGCTCTTCTCGGTCGACGATATCGCGGCGATCAGCTCTGACGCCGTCGCGGGACTGTCGTCGGAACTGATCGCGGCGCTCTCCGCCGACCAGCTCGCCGCCCTGAGTTCGGAAGGCCTCGAGGGGTTGTCGACGAGCCAGATCAGTGCGCTGACCGCAGCCCAGGTCCAGGAGCTGACCACGGCCCAGATCGCCGCGTTCACGTCGAAGCAGATCGCCGCGCTCAGCACCAGCGGCCTGGCCGCATTTTCGGCCGAGCAGATCGCCGCCCTGAGCACGGACGGTATCGCTGGCCTTTCCACCACACTTGTCAACGCGTTGAGCACCGACCAGGTGGAGGCCTTGACGACGACACAGGTCGCCGCCCTCAGCTCCAAGCAGATCGCCGCGCTTGGTACGGAGGATATCGCTGCCTTCTCGACCGCCGATATTGCAGCGATCAGCGCGAGCGCCGTGTCGGGGTTGAGCACGGGTCTTCTCGGCTCGCTTTCCGCCGATCAGGTCGCCGCACTGAGCACCGCCGCGATTGCGAGCCTCTCCACAACACAGATCAATGCCTTGAGCGCCGGCCAGGTCGAGGAATTGACCACGGCGCAGATCGGCGCTCTGAGCTCCAAACAGGTCGCAGTCCTCGGCACTGACGACCTCGCTGCCCTCACCACCGACCAGATCGCCGCACTGAGCACGGCCGGCATCGCGGGCCTGTCCACCAGCCAGATCAACGCCATGAGCACCGATCAGGTGGAGGCCCTGACGGAGACCCAGGTCGCGGCCTTGAGCTCGACGCAAATCGCGGCGCTCGGAAGCGACGACCTGCTGGTCTTCTCGGAGAACGATCTCGCGGCGATCAGCTCGGGCGCAATGTCCGGGCTGTCGACGGACATCATCGCAAGCCTGTCGGCGGACCAGATCGCCGCCCTCGGCACCGCGGCCATTGCCGGTCTCACCACCGATCAAATCAATGCCTTGAGCACGCTCCAGATCGAGGCCCTCACAACGGCCCAGGTAAACGCGCTCAGCTCCAAGCAGGTGGCGGTTCTCGGCACCGATGACCTGGCGGCTCTTTCGGCGGATCAGATCGAAGCCCTCAGCACCGCCGTCATCAAGTCACTCAGCACCGCATCGATTGCCAGCCTGAACACCGAGCAGATCGAGGCTTTGACGACGGCACAGGTCGCAGTGCTGACATCGACGCAGATCGCGGCACTGAGCACCGATGATCTGGAAACGTTCTCGACTGCCGATATCGCGGCGATCAGCTCAAGCGCCATGGCAGGCCTCTCGACGGACACGATCGCCGCCTTCTCGACGGAACAGATCGAGGCCCTCAGCACGGACGGCATCGCGGGCCT
>NZ_JAKGBU010000089.1:0-7534 GCF_021555155.1 Rhizobium alarense | reverse complement strand
CAGATCGCGGCCTTCAGCACAGCCGGTGTTTCCGGCTTGAGCACGAGCCAGATCGCCGCCTTGAGCACAGATCAGGTCGACGTGCTGAGCACGGCACAGGTCGGCGCGCTCAGCTCCAAACAGGTCGCGGCCCTTGGCACCGACGACATGGCGGCGTTCTCCACCGCCCAGATCGCCGCCCTGAGCACGGCCGGGCTGGCGGGTCTCGGCAGTGCGCAGCTCGCCTCGCTCAGCCCCGAACAGATCGAAGCCTTCTCCACCGCCCAGATTGCCGCATTGAGTTCGGATGCGCTTTCTGGCCTCAGTGCCGAAGATCTGGATGGCTTTTCGGCCGAGGATCTCGCGGCAATCAGCGCCGACGGCATTGCCGGCCTGTCCACGGACTTCATCGCCGGGCTCTCCACTGCCGAGCTCGCCGCCCTGAGCACCGCCAGCGTATCGGGCCTGAGCAGCGCCCAGATCGACGCCCTGAGCGCGGAGCAGATCGACGCCTTCACCACAGACCAGATCGCGGCCTTGAGCGCGAGCGGGGCGGCCGGTTTGAGCACCGAGGACATCGAGACGTTCTCGACGGAAGAACTCGCGCTGATCAGCGCCTCCGCTATCAAGGGCCTGTCCACCGCCGTCATCGCATCGCTGTCCACCGGCGAGATCGCCGACCTGACCACAAGCCAGGTTGCCGGGCTGACCTACAATCAGGTCGCGGCCATGAGCACGGCGCAGATTGCAGCACTCTCCACCGATCAGATCGGTGCCATGAATGCGGTGCAGGCGGCCGCCTTGGGAACGGATGACATAGCGCTGTTTTCCACCGACGAGATCGTCGCCTTGAGCTCCAGTGCGATTTCGGGCTTGAGCACAGGGGTTGTCGCCGCCTTGACGACCGATCAGGCCGAGGCGCTCACGTCCGGCCAGGTCAGCGCCCTGACCTCAACACAGGTCGCCGCGCTCGAGACGGAAGACCTCGCGACATTCTCGACGGAGGACATCGCGTCCTTCAGCTCGACCGGCATCGCGGGATTGTCCACGGACGACATTTCCAACCTGTCGAGCGAACAACTGGGTGCCCTGATGGATACGCAGATGGGATCACTGAACTCGGATCAGGTTGCGGCCGTCATTGCGGCCTATCTGGCGGCCTAGCGTCCTTCAGCGCCGCTCAGGACCGCCACGAAGCCTGCGCGGCGCGTTTCGTGGCGATCCCCGCACCGTGGCGAGCCCATCCCCGAAGATATCTCCGGCGAATGAAGCTCAGGATCCTGGGGAAACCCATCGCAGGCTGTTGCAATAGCGGCCGCGAGGACGCCAATTCGTGGAATGTCCCTGCTCACCAACGACGCTCCCGTTTCGAACCCGACCCTTCCCCTTGCCGCGGCTCTGGAGCTCGCGCGAACGCAGCGGCTGTCCCTGCCGGATCTGTTGCAGGTCGCTGAAGGCCGAAGCGCCGCGGGCAACAGGCCGGAAGCTGCGGAAATCTACAAGGCGTGGATTGCCTTCAATGACGCGCATCCCCTGCTGCACATGGTCTATTTCAACTATTCCGTGACCTTGCGCCTGATGGGCGACGTTGCCGGATCGATCCACGCGCTGCGCGCCTGCCTGAAGCTCGATCCGCGTTTCGGGCAGGCCCACATCAACCTCGGCCGGGCCTTCGAAGACAGCGGCCTCGCGGTGCAAGCCATCCAGCAATGGCGCAGCCTCGTGGAGTTGACTTCGGAGAGTTCGGCCGATCGGGTCACGCATCGCCTGATGGCGCTTCAGCACATCGGCCGCGTCATGGAGAACACCGGCCTTCTTGAAGAGGCGGAAGCGGCCCTGTGGCAGGCAATGGAGCTGCGGCCCGACAAGACCGAAGCCGGCCAGCACTGGAGCGCCTTGCGGCAACGGCAGTGCAAGTGGCCGGTTCTGGTTTCGTCGGATCATGTGTCGATGCGCCAGCTCATCGATGCCATGTCGCCGCTGACGCTCGCCTGCTATTCCGACGATCCGATGTTTCAACTTGCCAAGGCCTACCGGTACAACAAGTCCTTCGTGGGCAGGCCCGATACGTCCAGCTTTCCGCGACGGGCGCCGAAGCACAAGACCGGAACCGGCGCGCGCCTTCGTATCGGCTACGTCTCCTCGGACCTGCGCGACCATGCCGTCGGATTCGCGCTCCGGGAAGTTCTGGAGCTTCACGACAAGGCGAGCGTCGAGGTCTACGCCTATTATTGCGGCGACCCGGTTGCGAACGACGCGACACAGGCGCGGATGAAGAGCGCCGTGGATTGCTGGCGCGACATAGCCGCACTCAGCGATGCGGACGCAGCGCTGCAGATTGCGAATGACGACATCGATGTTCTCATCGACGTCAACGGATACACCAAACACGCAAGGACGAAGATCTTCGCCTACCGGCCGGCGCCGATCATCGTCAACTTCTGCGGCTATCCCGGTTCCATGGGCAGCCCCTTCCACCAGTACATGATCGCGGACGCGTATATCGTCCCCCCCGAGCATGAGATCTACTATACGGAGAGGGTGCTCAGGATCGCCTGCGACCAGCCGGTGGACCGCAAGCGCGTCATTGCCGAAAAGCCGTCGCGAGCCGAAGCGGGATTGCCGGAGGACGTCTTCGTCTTCGCCTGCTTCAACGGAATGCAGAAGATCACCGAAGGTACCTTTGCCCAGTGGATGACCGTGCTTGCCGCGACGCCCGACAGCGTGCTCTGGTTGCTCACCGGCGGCGACACCGTCGACCAGCGTCTGGTGCAACTCGCCGGGAAAGCGGGGATCACGCCCGAGCGCCTCGTTTTCGCGCCGAAGGCGCCGAACGCGAAACACCTCGCGCGCATCGCCCTTGCCGATCTCTTCCTCGACACGTTCCCCTATGGCGCGCATTCGACCGCCGCCGACGCCCTGACCATGGGACTGCCGGTCCTGACATTCCCCGGCAAGAGTTTTGCGGCGCGGTTCTGCCACAGCATCGTCGCTGCAGCCGGCGTACCGGAGCTCATCTGCGACGGTCCGGAGCAATATGTCGAAAAGGCGATCGGCTTTGCGCGGGATCCCGAAAGCCTGGCGACGGTCCGGGCGAACCTTCAGGCCAAGCGGGACACCAGCGTCCTGCGCGACATCCCGGCTCTCGCGCGCCGCCTGGAGGAGCTGTTCTGGCAGATGCAGGCGGCAGGCGAGCGTGGCGAAACGCCGGTGCCCGACCTGCGCAATCTCGATCTCTACTACGAGATCGGGGCGGACCTCGTTCGAAACAATAGCGAATATTGCGATGAGCCGGCCTACCGCCAGCGGTATCAGAAGGCGCTGGCGGCCTGGAACGACTATGCGCCGATTGCGCCGGACATTCGCTTGTGGAATGCGGCGACGGCGTCAACGGCATGAGCGACAAGGGCGCACGGAGGGGGAGAGCCGCGATGGTGGGCGCCGGACTTTCCGGCGCCGTGATCGGGCGCGCGCTTGCCGAGGCGGGGCATCGGGTCGAGGTCTTCGAGATGCGCGGCCATATTGCCGGGAACTGCCACACCGAACGGGATCGCGACACCGGCGTCATGGTCCATGTCTATGGTCCCCACATCTTTCACACCGACGATCGCGAGGTCTGGGACTATGTCAACCGCTTCCAGACATTCCTGCCCTACAAGAACCGGGTCAAGACGACCAGCGCGGGACAGGTCTACTCGCTGCCCATCAACCTTCACACCATAAACCAATTCTTCGGCAGGGCTTTCAGGCCGGACGAGGCGCGCGCCTTCATCGATGGCCTCGCCGACAAGACGATCGGGGATCCGCAGACATTCGAGGAGCAGGCGCTGCGCTTCGTCGGCCGCGACCTCTATGAGGCCTTTCTCAAGGGCTATACGCAAAAACAGTGGGGCTGCCTGCCATCCGACCTGCCGGCGTCGATCCTCAAGCGCCTTCCGGTGCGCTTCAACTATGACGACAACTATTTCTTCCACACGTTCCAGGGCATGCCGGAAAACGGCTATACCGACATGGTCGGGCGGATTGTCGACCACGCGAACATCACCGTGCATCTCCAGACACGGTTTCGCCGCGACCAGACCGCCGACTTCGACCACGTCTTCTATTCGGGTCCACTCGACGGCTATTTCGACTGCGCCTTTGGCCGGCTCGGATACCGAACGCTGGATTTCGAGCGTTTCACCTATGACGGCGACTATCAGGGATGCGCCGTCATGAACTACGGTGATCTGTCGGTGCCATATACGCGAGTGACCGAACACAAACACTTCTCGCCATGGGAGGACCATGCCGGGTCGGTCTGCTATCGCGAGTTTTCCCGCGCCTGCGGTCCGGACGATGTGCCCTACTATCCGATCCGGCTGGTTCGGGAAAAGGAGCAGCTTGCGCACTACATCGCGCTGGCCGTCCGCGAGACCGGCGTGACCTTTGTCGGTCGGCTCGGAACCTATCGCTATCTCGATATGGACGTCACGATCCGGGAAGCGCTCGATACCGCGCGTCTCTATCTGGCCAGACGTGCAACCGGCGAGACCGTTCCGGCCTTCCTGCACCCGCCGGGCTGATCGTGCCGGCCCGGAGCGGGACCGAGGCAGGACGGCCGCCCTTGCGGCGGACGACCGTCCATTCGTGATCTGAGATCACCAGGTCTTCTTCAGCGTCGCGACGACGCTGCGGCCGTTGCCGTAGAAGCACGCATAGGCGCTGGCGCAGGATGCCACGTAGCGTGTATCCGCAAGGTTCTTGGCATTGACCTGCAGGCTCACACCCTTCCAGTCCGGGTTCGCCGCACCGAAATCGTAGCTGACCATGGCGTCGAACAACGTGACGGCTGACACTTTGAAGTCGTTGGTGTTGTTGCCCCAGCTCGTGCCGATGTAGCGTGCGCCCGCACCAAGCGTTAGCCCTTCGAGCGCACCACCGGCGAACTCGTACGTTCCCCAGATCGATGCCTGGTGCTGCGGCACGCGCGCCGGCATCTTGCCGATCTCCTCGGCGGTGACCGAATCGACGATCTCCGACTTGATATAGGCGTAGCTGCCGATGAGCGAGATATTGCTCGTCAGCTGAGCCCTCGCGGAAAGTTCGACGCCGCGATTGTGGATCTCGCCGATCTGGCTGTAGACGGTCTCGCCAAGCGTGCTGTCCCAGGCACCTTGTACGGCATCCTTCTGCCGCAGGTCGTAATAGGCCGCGGTGAACAGCATGTCGGTGCCGGGCGGCACATATTTGACGCCGATCTCGGCCTGGCGCGCCGTCGTCGGATCAAACGGCGCCTCGCCGTCCGGCGGCGAATAGAGTGACGGTTCGAACGAGGTCGCATAGCTGACATAGGGCGCGATACCGTTGTCGAAGGCGTAGAGCGCGCCGGTACGCCAGGTAAACGCATGATCGTCGTAGGAATGATCGCTGTCCGACGGCAACTGATCGTCGATCTCGGTGCTTGCCCAGTCGTAGCGGATGCCGCCCATCAGGTTGAGATTGCCGATCTCCGCCTGCTCCTGCGCGTAGATCCCGGTCTGCTTCGCGGTCAGTTCCTCGAGCGACGAGGTTGAAAGCGTGATGTCGTCATATTCCGAACCGCCGTATTCAGGATCGGTCAGATCGAGCCCCGGTGCCGCGCCGAAACCCCACTTGTAGTCCCGGCTGCGATAGCGGTAGTCGAGGCCCGCCAGCACGGTATGCTGCGCCGGTCCGGCATCGAACTCCGCCTCGAGCTGGTTGTCGATCGTGAACTGGCGCCAGTCGTCGGTACCGCCGCTTGCGGAGCGGGTAATGACGGTGTGGCCGGTATCCGGGTCCGTGCTCGTGCTGCCATAGGTGAGCGTCCGGTGTTCCCAGTCGACCGCGTGATACCGCGCCTTCTGCCGGAAGGTGAACGTTTCCCCCAGGGCCTGCTCGAATTCGTAGCCGACCCAGGCCTGTGTGCGGCTCGAATGCTCGAAATCCGGATCGGAGATGAAGAGGTCACGCGGCACGTAACCGTATCCGTCGATCGGGAAGACGGTGCCCGCCGCGTCGAGGAAGTTGCGGTAGCCCGCGTCGGGCTCGTTCTGATAGCCGCCGAGAACCGTGAGCTTCGTGTCCTCGTCCGACGACCAGGTGACCGACGGAGCGACAGCGAAAGTCTTCTGTTTCGTGAAATCCTCCTGCAGATCGGTCGACAGGCCCGTCGCAACGATACGGTAGGACAGCGACTCGCTGCCCGGCACCGCATCGCTGACGTCTACGCCGGCGCTCAGGTAGCTGTCCGTCCCGACCGAGAACTGCACTTCGTGCAGAGGCGTATCGGTCGGCTTCTTGCTCACCATGTTGACGAGACCGCCGGGGTTGGCTTGGCCGTAAAGGACCGAAGACGGACCGAGCAGCAGTTCCACCCGCTCCAGCAGGTAGGGATCGACCTTCGCGTAGGAGATATCCCCCGCCAGGAAGAGGCCGTCGAGATAGCGCGGCGTATAGTAGAAGCCGCGCACGAAGAGCTCGTCGCGCAGGTTGGAGGCGCCGCGATATTCCGCGAAAACGCCGGGCGTGTAGCGCAGTGCTTCGGCCACCGACTGGACCTGCTGGTCCTGCATCTGCTGCTTCGAGACGACCGCCACCGATTGCGGGGTCTTCGCGATCGGCGTGTCGGTCTTGGTGCTGATGCGGCTCTGCTTGGCAACATACCCTTTTACCGGGCCATCGCCGCGCTCGTCCGCGTCACCTTCGACCGTGATGGTCTCCAGCTGGGTGCCGGTGGCACTGTCCTGCGCCGCCGCCCCGGACACGGACAGCAAAACGGCGGCGGCGACCAGCGCGGCCAGCGACGCCCTCTGCAAAGCAGTTGACGAAAAAAGGGAATTCTGCATTCGGATCAATCACCCCAGCTAGTGTTTACAAGCCCCGTCAGAGGCGTTAAAAACATGAATATTTTAGTCATGTATATGGCGCAAAATCTTCGCCTGTCGACATGAAAGAGTTTGGTGTGAACGGCAAAATGTTACGCGAGAATGGCAGCGCAGCCGGTGGCGATGCGGGTTTGGCTCATCGGCAATCCCCCGACCCCACCTTGCCACAGCATCTCTTCGTCGGATCGACGGAGGGCACGTCCACGTGCACGCCCGATTCCGAAATCCATCATGTCTGGCCGAAATTCCTGGTGATGGTGCTTCTGCAGGGCTCCCAGCACTTCGTGATGGACGGCGTGGACTTCCGGATCGACGCGGGCACCGGCAGCAACCCGACGCCGATCGTCTTCATGCTGAACGTCGCGCGCTTCTGCCAGCTGCAATTCATCAACGACTGCGAAGACACGCTGCGCAAGGTGATGATTTCGGCGCCGCTGCCCTGGCTTCAAAGGCTGACGGCCACGCATCCGAAAGGCATGCCGACGCTGCGGGCCTTCTTCTCCCGCCATCTCGGCCAGTTCAGCTTCGAACCCGGGCGCCACATCGTCCAGCTCGCCGATCAGATCATGCATCCGCCGCCCTCCGTTCAGGGGGAGGTGCTGACGCTATACAGGCAGTCCCATGCCCTCGACATCATGTGGCAGTCCTGCAATGCCCTGATCCAGCAT